>DASZUI010000192.1:0-22368 GCA_035547675.1 Devosia sp. | reverse complement strand
GTCGGGCGCAAGGGCAACGACATTCTGAAGCGGACTTTCGCCGACAGGATCGTCGAGGTGATCTCGTTCCGCGAGGTTCGGCAGATCGGCTACGCCAATGCGCAGCAGGTGGGTGAGAAGATTCTCGCCATGTATGCGGCGGGCGAGTTCGACGTGGCGACGCTGTTCTATTCCGAATTCCGCTCGGTGATCAGCCAGGTGCCGCAGGCCCGGCAGCTCATTCCGGCCAAGTTCGAGGCGAGCGCCGAGGCGGTCCCGGTCAATGAAGTGCTCTACGAATATGAGCCGGACGAGGAGGCGATCCTCAACGACCTCCTGCCGCGCAACATTTCGGTGCAGGTGTTCCGGGCGCTGCTCGAGAACAATGCCAGCTTCTATGGCGCGCAGGTGACGGCCATGGACAATGCGACGCGCAATGCCGGCGAGATGATCAAGAGCCTGACGCTCTCCTACAACCGGCAGCGCCAGGCGCAGATCACCAAGGAACTCATCGAAATCATTTCGGGCGCCGAGGCGCTCTGACCCCAAAGTTCGGGATCGCAGGGTCCCCGAGAAGGAAGGAAACGAAAGATGGCCAGGGCAAGCCAGCCAGTTGCAGCCAAACCCGCGGGGCGCATCAGCCAGATCCAGGGCGCCGTGGTTGACGTGGTGTTCGACGACCACCTTCCGGCGATCCTCAACGCGCTCGAGACGGAAAACAACGGCTCGCGCCTGGTGCTGGAAGTGGCCCAGCATCTGGGAGAGAACGCCGTCCGCACCATCGCCATGGATTCCACCGACGGTCTCGCCCGCGGCACGGTCGTGACCGATACCGGCGAGCCGATCTCGGTGCCGGTCGGCGAGGAGACGCTTGGCCGCATCATGAACGTGATCGGCGAGCCGGTGGACGAAGCCGGCCCGATCAAGTCGAGCACGCGCCGCGCCATTCACCAGGACGCGCCGAGCTTCGTGGAGCAGGCTTCGGAAGCGCAGATCCTCGTCACCGGCATCAAGGTGGTGGACCTCATCGCCCCCTATGCCCGCGGCGGCAAGGTGGGCCTGTTCGGCGGCGCCGGCGTCGGCAAGACGGTGCTGATCCAGGAGCTGATCAACAATGTCGCCAAGGCCCATGGCGGCTATTCGGTGTTCGCCGGCGTCGGCGAGCGCACGCGCGAGGGCAACGACCTCTATCACGAGATGATCGAGTCCAAGGTCAATGTCGATCCGCACGAGAACAATGGTTCGGCGGTCGGCTCCAAATGCGCGCTGATCTATGGCCAGATGAACGAGCCGCCGGGCGCCCGTGCGCGCGTGGCGCTTTCGGGCCTGACGGTGGCGGAATATTTCCGCGACCAAGGCCAGGACGTGCTGTTCTTCATCGACAACATCTTCCGCTTCACCCAGGCGGGCTCGGAAGTGTCGGCGCTGCTCGGCCGCATCCCGTCGGCGGTGGGCTACCAGCCGACGCTCGCCACCGACATGGGCGCGCTGCAGGAGCGCATCACGACGACCAATAAGGGCTCGATCACCTCCGTGCAGGCCATCTATGTGCCGGCCGACGATTTGACCGACCCGGCGCCCGCGACCTCCTTCGCGCACCTCGACGCGACGACGACGCTGAACCGCGCGATCTCGGAAAAGGGCATCTATCCGGCCGTGGACCCGCTCGATTCGACCTCGCGCATGCTCGACGCCAATATCGTCGGCGAGGAGCACTACAATACGGCGCGCGCGGTGCAGGAAATCCTGCAGCGCTACAAGGCGCTGCAGGACATCATCGCGATCCTGGGCATGGACGAGCTTTCCGAAGAGGACAAGCTGACCGTGGCGCGCGCCCGCAAGATCGAGCGCTTCATGAGCCAGCCCTTCCATGTGGCCGAGGCGTTCACCGGCACGCCGGGCGTGTTCGTGGCGCTCGAGGATACGATCAAGGGCTTCAAGGGTCTCGTCGCCGGCGAGTACGACCACCTGCCCGAGCCGGCCTTCTATATGGTCGGCACCATCGAGGACGCGGTCAAGAAGGCCGAGCGGCTCGCCCAGGCCGCCTGAGGCGGGCGCCCTGATAGTGTTGTTGCGCCGGACGGGGCTTGGGATGGCTCATCCCATGGTCCGGCGCCTTGAGGAAACCGGACGGCGAAGATGGCGGACGTAAAGGTCGAAATCGTTTCTCCCGAGCGGCTGCTGGTCTCGGAAACGGCGACATCGGTGACGGTGCCGGGCGCAGCGGGCTATTTCACCGTGCTCGGAGAGCACGCGCCGCTGATGACGACGCTGAAGCCGGGCTTCATCACGGCCGTGGTCGGGGGGACGCCGCGCGTCTTCTTCGTGCGCGGCGGCTTCGCCGACGTAGCACCCGAAGGCCTGACCATCCTCGCCGAGCAGGCGCTGCCGCTGGCCGAGTTCGATCCCAAGGCGATCGATGCGGATATCGAGGCCGCCGAAGTGCGGCTCGCGGCGGCGTCCGACATCGAAGAACGGTCGGCCGCAACCAATGCGCTCAACAGCTGGCGCAATCTGAAGGCCGAGGCTCAGCAGATTACCGGCGGTGCGGCCCATTGAGGCGCCGTACATCGTTGCAGTAAAAGGGCGCCGCGAGGCGCCTTTTCTTTTGCAATATAGGCTATCGGCAGGTCCGCGCGAAGCAAATACAAGCAAGGCCGTATT
This sequence comes from Devosia sp., assembly GCA_035547675.1. Lineage (GTDB taxonomy): Bacteria > Pseudomonadota > Alphaproteobacteria > Rhizobiales > Devosiaceae > DASZTU01. The sequence goes on along the minus strand of DASZUI010000192.1, from coordinate 19,725 downwards.
TGAAATGGTCATATGTACGAAAACGTACTCAATTGTTTCATGGCCTAGTAGTTCTACTAATCAACCCGACTTCGCGCAGAATGCCGCGTAACCAGTTATTCACCAATCAACTCTAGCTTGTGCGCACCATAGTTGTGGGGGCACATATGAGCAGTGATCGTGGCACGCCCGGGGCGGCGTCGCAGGACCATACCGCCGCACTCAAGTCCAGGCTGGACTTCCTGGGGCTCGACGAGGAGGCGACGGCCCGGCTGATGCGGGTGAAGCCCTTTGTGGACCGTCATCTGGGGCCGGCGCTCGAGGTCTTCTACAAGAAACTGGCCAGCGTGCCCGAAGTATCGCGCTTCTTCTCCGGCACGGCGCAGATGAAGCGGGCCGAAGGCAAGCAGCTGCAGCATTGGGGGGCGATTGCCGCGGGCCGGTTCGATGCCGCCTATTACGAATCCAGCCGCGCTGTCGGCCTCATGCATGCCAAGATCGGGCTCGAACCGCGCTGGCACATCGGCGGCTACGGGATTCTCGCGGACAGCATGATCCGCGGCATCACCAAGGAGTTCCTCACCAGCTTCCTCAACGAGCAGCTGAAATCAGGGCCCTTCGCCAACGCCAAGGCCAATGCCGGCAAGATCGAGGAAGCGGCCGACCGGCTCGGGGCCGGGTTGGGTGACCTCGTCAAGGCGATCCTGCTCGACATCGACATCGGCGTGTCGACCTATTTCGACAAGGTCGCCGAGGACTCCGCGACGAGGGATGCCGAATCGGCGGCGCGCGTCACCCGGGCGGTCGACGCCACCGGCGCGGTGCTCAAGGAGCTCGCGATGGGCAATCTCACGGCGCATCTGGAGGCCGAGCTCGACGAGGCCTTCCAGCAGGTCAAGGACGATACGAACGCGGTCGTCGACAAGCTCCGCGAAATCGTGACCCGGCTGCGCGGCACCTCGCGGCAGCTCAAGACGGCGACAGGCGAAATCCTCTCCGGCGCCAACGACCTTTCCGAGCGGACCACGAAGCAGGCGGCCGCGATCGAGGAGACGAGCGCCGCCATGGAGCAGCTCGCGCAGATCGTCACCGAGAACGCCGAACGGGCGCAGGCGGCCAATCTCAAGGCGCAGGTGGTGAGCCGCACGGCGACGGAGGGCGGCGAGGTGATGAAGCAGGCCAATGAGGCCATGGAGCGGATCACCAATTCCTCGTCCAAGATCTCCAACATTATCGGCATGATCGACGACATCGCCTTCCAGACCAATCTGCTCGCCCTCAACGCCTCGGTGGAGGCGGCGCGGGCGGGCGATGCGGGCAAGGGCTTCGCGGTGGTGGCGGTCGAGGTGCGGCGGCTGGCGCAAAGCGCGGCGCAGGCCTCCTCGGAAGTGAAGGCGCTGATCGAGCAATCCTCGGTCGAGGTCGCGAGCGGCAGCAAGCTCGTGGCCGACGCGGCGGGCAAGCTCGCCGGAATGCTGGAATCCGCCAAGGAGAACGCTCACCTGGTCGACGGCATCGCGACGGCCAGCCGCGAGCAGGCCTCGGCCATCGAGGAGGTCAAGACCTCCGTGCGGCAGATGGACGAGATGACCCAGCACAATGCCGCGCTGGTCGAGGAGACCAATGCCGCCATCGAGCAGACCGAGGCGCAGGCGAGCGAGCTCGACCGGATCGTCGACGTGTTCACCCTGGAGCCGGCGGCGCCCGCCGCCGCCCCGCCGCAGCGCGCCGCCGTCGCGCGGGCGAAATATGGAACGGCGGGAAATACGGCGCTCAAGGAGAGCTGGGAAGAGTTCTGAGGGCCGGCATCCGTCTCCCGCGTGTGTTGAGAAAAGGCGCCAGGAGGCGCCTTTTCTCCATTCCCGGCCGTCTCGCGGCTGCGGCGGTCACAGGGTTCACCAAGTCTTAAGCCGATTGCATCAATTTCAGACACTGGGAATGCGTCGAAGTTTTCGAATGTCCGGCCGGACCGCGCCGGACCAGTCAGCGACGGCAGGGTCCGGTCGCCTCCGCTTCCCCGGGCTCGCCTGGCCGAGCGGAATCGCCTCCCCGCCGCCGCATCAGCCGCGCCGTGTCCGGCGCAATTTAGGGGATTGCCTTGGTTAGCCTGTTTTCGGGGGGCATCGGCCGCCGGTTATATGGACTTCTCTTCCTCTTCGCGCTCGGCTTCGTGGCTATCGTCGGCTATCAGCTGCTGACCCTGAGGTCGAACCTGGAGAGCTTCAAGCGGACCGAAATGCAGAGCGTGGTGCAGGCTGCGGCCGGGATCGCGCAGTCCTTCTACGAGCGGTCGCAGAAGGGCGAGATGACGCTGGCGGATGCCGAAAAGCAGGCGGCCGACGTGATCCGGCAAATGAAGTACCAGGGCGACGGCTATCTCTTCATCGACAGCTTCAGCTATCGCAACGTCATGCATGCCGGCAATCCGGCCAAGGAAGGCACGGACCGCACCAATGAGGCGGACGGGCGCGGCAAGCATTATCTCAAGGAAATGGTCGACAACGCCAAGGCGAACGGGTCGGCCTACGAGGCCTATCTGCTCAAGCAGGCGGACGGCACGCTGGCCGACAAGGTGAGCTATTCCCAGGCCTTCGCGCCTTTCGGCTGGGCCATCTCCTCGGGCGTGCTGCTGACCGACATCCAGGCGATCTTTCTGCGCGCCGCGGCGACGAGCGGCGTGATCACGCTCGCCATCATGGTGCTGATGATCCTGCTCGGCGCGCTGGTGGTGCGCGGGCTGGTGAAGCCGCTGACCCGGCTCAACCGTTCCATGCTCGACATGGCGGGGGGCAATTTCGCCATCGAGCTTGCGGATACGGGCCGGCGCGACCAGATCGGCGACATGGCACGGGCGGTCGAGGTGTTCCGGCAGAACGGCATCAAGGTCGCGGAAATGACCGAGGCCGAGGCGGTGCGCATCGTCGAGCAGCAGAAGGCGCGCGCGGCCATGATGGCCGAGCTGCAGCAGGCCTTCGGCGAAGTGGTGGACGCGGCCGTGATGGGCGATTTCTCGCAGCGGGTGTCGGCGCATTTCCCCGACCCGGAGCTCAATGGGCTTGCCGGCAGCGTCAACAATCTGGTCGAGACGGTCGAGCGCGGATTGGGGGCGACGGGCGAGGTGCTCGGGGCGCTTGCCGCCGCCGACCTGACGCGGCGCGTTTCCGGCGATTTCGAGGGTGCGCTGGGGCAGCTGCGCGACGACACCAATCGCGTGGCCGACCGGCTGAGCGAGGTGGTGAGCAAGCTGCGCGGCACGTCGCGCGCGCTGAAATCGGCCACGGGCGAGATATTGTCCGGCGCCAACGACCTCTCCATGCGGACGACCAAGCAGGCGGCCACCATCGAGGAAACGTCCGCCGCCATGGAGCAGCTTTCCAGCACCGTCTCCGACAATGCCCGCAAGGCGGAGGAGGCGAGCCGCGCGGCGGGCGTCGCGACCGACACGGCAGAGCGCGGCGGGCAGGTGATGCGGCAGGCCAATGAGGCGATGGAGCGCATCACGGCCTCCTCGGACCGGATTTCCAACATCATCGGGCTGATCGACGACATCGCCTTCCAGACCAATTTGCTCGCGCTCAACGCCTCGGTCGAGGCAGCGCGCGCTGGCGAGGCGGGCAAGGGCTTCGCGGTGGTGGCGGTGGAAGTGCGGCGGCTAGCGCAGAGCGCGGCCGAGGCGAGCGGCGAAATCAAGACGCTGATCCAGCAATCGGGCACCGAGGTGTCCGCCGGCAGCCGGCTGGTCGCGGAGGCGGCGCGGCAGCTCGACGAAATGCTGGCCTCGATCCGCCAGAATCAGGCGCTGATGTCGGGCATCGCGCGGGACAATCGGGCGCAGGCGGCGGGTATCGAGGAAGTCACGAGCGCCGTGCGGCAGATGGACGAGATGACCCAGCACAATGCCGCCCTGGTCGAGGAGACCAATGCCGCGATCGAACAGACCGAGGCGCAGGCGGTGGAGCTCGACCGGATCGTCGACATCTTCACCCTGGAGCCCGCTGCAAAGGCCAACCGGCCCGCGCGTGCCGCTTAGAGCGCTTTCAGGAAAAGTGGTTCCACTTTTCCGGCCTCATGGTGAGCTCGTCGAACCACGAAAACGCGACAACTCAAGAACTTAGAGCTCACGTTCTGATGCAATCAGACCGTGAAATGCTCTGGGGCATGAACTGACCTCATAACCGGCGGCGGCCGGCCGTCGGGGGCGGCGCCGGGGCCGGCGTAAGAGATCGTTAGCCCTATGCCTCTAGCATGGCCCGGATGGTATACCCAAAGGGGGCGGCCGGGCATGTTGCGGTTCTTTCCATCCTTGCGTATTTCCCAGAAACTGCCGCTGGCCTTCATCGGGTCGGCGATCGTGGTTGCCGCCGGCATCGGCAGCGTATCCTACCTGCTGGCCTCCAACGCGCTCGAGGCGCAGGCGCAGCAGAATCTCGAAACCATTGCCTTTGAGCGCGCCAACCAGCTCTCGGTCTATCTGAAGGGCGTGGAGGCCGACCTGACGCGGACGGCCAAGGCCGAATATGCGCAGCAGGCGGTGGCCAATTTCGCGACGGCCTGGGCGGGGATGACCAATCCGTCGCTGCATATGAGCGCCGATGTGACGCTGCGGCAGGCGTTCCTGACCGGAGACGCCGACAAGCGCATCGGCATCGACCAGGTGCCCGGCGGCATCAAGAGCGGCGTGCCGGCGGCCTATGGCTTCAACCATGCGCATTACAACCCAATGTTCCGGGCGCAGATAGAGGGCGCGGGCTATGGTGACCTCTATCTCTTCGACCTCGCCGGCGACCTGGTCTATTCGACCGCCAAGCAGGACGATTTCGCCACCAATTTCATGAGGCCCGGCAGCGGCAAATATGCGGATTCCGGGCTCGGCCAGGCCTATCGCGCCGCGCTCGCCAAGACGGCCCCGGACCAGTTCGCCTTCGCCGACTTCTCGGCCTATGCACCGGCCGGCGGCGCGGCGCGCATGTTCCTCGCAACGCCGGTGTTCGACGCCACCAACAACAAGGTCGGCGTGATCGCCATCGCGCTGGCGCCGGAAGCCCTGGGGCAGGTGGTGGACAATCGTCACGGGCTCGGCCGAACGGGTGAGACGCTTATCGTCGGCGGCGACGGGCTGGCCCGGTCCGACGCGGGCGGCAGCCAGAAGGAACTGCAGCCGGTGCATTTCGAGACGGCCGTGCAGCAGGCGGTGGCCGGCCAGCCGGGCAGCATGGAGGCGAAGTTCGGCGGCGAGGAGGTGATCGCCGCCGCGGCCCCGGCGGCGGTTGCGCCGGGTACGAATTGGGCGCTGGTCGCCTTCATGGACAAGTCGGAAATCTTCGCGCCGGTCGCAACGCTGACGCGGATGATGGCGGCGATCGGCGGCGCGCTGCTGGTCGCGGTGGCCTTGCTGGGCTGGCTCTTCGCGCTCGGCATCACCCGACCCATCAACCGGCTGACCCGCGGCGTGCAGGCGCTGGCCGGCGGCGATCTCGACGTCGAAATCAGGGGCGCCGACAAGGCCGACGAGCTCGGCGAGATGGCGCGCGCGGTCGAAGTGTTCCGGCAGAACGGCATCAAGGTCGCGCAGATGACCGAGGCGGAGGCGGTGCGCGTGCTCGAGCAGCAGAAGGCGCGCGGGGCAATGATGGCCGAGCTGCAGCAGGCCTTCGGCGCGGTGGTGGACGCGGCGGTGGCCGGCGATTTCTCGCGCCGGGTCGAAGCGCATTTCCCCGATCCGGAGCTGAACGGGCTGGCCGACAGCGTCAACAACCTCGTCGCGACCGTCGATCGCGGCCTCGGGGCGACCGGCGAAGTGCTGGGCGCGCTCGCGGCGGCGGACCTCACCCGGCGCGTCTCGGGCAATTTCCAGGGCGCGCTCGGGCGGCTGCGCGACGATACGAACCGCGTGGCCGACCGGCTCAGCGACGTCATCGCCAACCTGCGCGGCACCTCGCGCTCGCTCAAGGTGGCGACGAGCGAAATTCTTTCCGGCGCCAACGATCTTTCAATGCGCACCACGCGGCAGGCGGCGACCATCGAGGAGACCTCGGCGGCCATGGAGCAATTGTCGACGACGGTCGCCGACAATGCGCGCCGGGCCGAACAGGCGAGCCAGGCCGCCGGATCGGCCACGGAAACCGCCGAGCGCGGCGGGCAGGTGATGCGGCAGGCCAATGAGGCGATGGAGCGGATCACCGCCTCCTCCGCGCGGATTTCCAATATCATCGGGCTGATCGACGACATCGCCTTCCAGACCAATCTGCTGGCGCTCAACGCCTCGGTCGAGGCGGCGCGGGCGGGCGAGGCCGGCAAGGGCTTCGCGGTGGTGGCGGTCGAGGTCAGGCGGCTGGCGCAGAGCGCCGCCGAAGCAAGCGGCGAGATCAAGTCGCTGATCGAGCAGTCGGGCTCGGAAGTGTCGGCCGGCAGCCGCCTGGTCGCGGAGGCGGCGCGGCAACTCGACGAGATGCTGGCCTCGATCCGGCAGAACCAGTCGCTGATGGCGGCCATCGCCAAGGACAACCGCACCCAGGCGGCGGGCATCGAAGAGGTGTCGATCGCGGTGCGGCAGATGGACGAGATGACCCAGCACAACGCCGCCCTGGTCGAGCAAACCAATGCGGCGATCGAACAGACCGAGGCGCAAGCCGTGGAGCTCGACCGGATCGTGAGCGTGTTCACCCTCGAGAACGGCGTCCGGGCGCCGCGGGCGGCTTAGCCGATGTTCGGGACCGGCTAGAGCATTTCACGTTCTGATTGAATCAGAACGTGAGCTCTAAGGGTTTGAGTTATCGCGTTTTCGAACCGGAAAAGTGGAACCACTTTTCCTGAAAACGCTCTAGGCCAGCGCTGCCGTGACCAGTGCTTTGGCGTGCAGGTCCGTGGTGTCGAAGACGGGCAGGGGGCTGACGGAATCGTCGATAAGCATGCCGATCTCGGTGCAGCCGAGGATCACGGCCTGCGCACCACGGGCGGCGAGGCGTTCGATGGCGCGGACATAGGTCTCGCGCGAGGCCTCGCGGACGACGCCCTTGACCAGTTCCTCGTAGATGATGCCGTTGAGATTGGTGATGTCGATTTCGGGCACCAGCACTTGCAGGCCGGAAGCGGCCAGCCGCTCCTTGTAGAAGGGCATTTCGAGCGTGAAGCGCGTGCCGAGCAGGCCCACCACCTCGTAGTCGTCGCGGCGGAGGGCGGCCGAGGTCGGGTCGGCGATATGGATAAAGGGCACGTCGAGATCGGCCGTGATGCGGTCGGCGACAATGTGCATGGTGTTGGTGGCGAGGCCGATGAGGCCGGCGCCGGCCGCCTGCAGCGCCGCGGCGCTTCCGGCGAGAAGGTCGCCGGCCCGCGCCCAGTCGCCGGTCCGCTGCAATTCTTCGATCGGGGCGAAATCGAGCGAGTGCAGGAGAATCGGCGCCGAATGGAGGCCGCCCAGCCGCTTCGCCGTCTCTTCGTTGAGGACGCGATAGTAGAGCGCGGTCGATTCCCAGCTCATGCCGCCGATCAGGCCGATGGTCTTCATCACAATTGTTTCCTGAAGCGCACGACGCGCTCGGTTTCCTCGAAGCCCCAGCGGGCGTGGCTCAGGCGCGAGACGAGATTATCGAGCGCCGCGTCCGAGCCGAGCTCGCTGAGACCGCGCGCCCGCGCCCACCCCTCTGCCGCCGCGACCAGCTGCCGGGCAATGCCGCGGCGGCGCCAGGCCGGCAGGATGTAGATGGCTTCCAGCCAGGCGACCGGCGCGGTAACGCAGCCATCGCCATAAGGACGTTCGGAGACTTCGGCGAAGCCGATCAGCGTGCCGCCATCGAACATACCGAAGCCGGCGAAATCGCCGGCTTCGAGCATGGGGCCAAGCTCGGCCTGCAATTCATCCAGCGGCTCGGCCGGCCAGAGCGCATGGCGCAGCGCGCCCCAGCCCGGGGCGTCGGCGGCAGCCAGCGGGCGGCAGGCGGGCGCGGCCATTCAGGCGCCGGCGAGCCGGGCCGGAATGTCGCGGAAGGCGGCGACGATCCGGCGATAGGCGTCGCGCTTGAACTCGACGATCAGGTCGGGCGTATTCGTCAGGTCCTCCCAGCGCCAGGCGGCGAATTCGGCGTGGAACTTGCCGCCGCCGGGGGAAAGGACGTCGATCTCGCTCTCGTCGCCGGTGAAGCGGTAGGCGAACCAGCGCTGGCGCTGCCCGCGATATTTGCCCTTGAGCGCGCTGCCGAGCAAATCGTCCGGCAGGTCGTAGTAGATCCACTCGGGCGCCTCCGCGATGAACTCGATCGAGGTGATGCTCGTCTCCTCATAGAGTTCACGGCGCGCGGCGTCGATCGGCGCCTCGCCCTTGTCGATGCCGCCCTGGGGCATCTGCCAGGGGGCGCCGAGCTCCGGGCTCTTTTCCGGGTCGTTGCCGGATTTACGGCGGCCGATGAAGACCTGGCCGCGGGCGTTGAACAGCGCGACGCCGGCGCAGTCCCGATAGGGCATGTTCTCGCGTGCGAGGGCTTGGGTCTGGCCGGCCATTGCCGTCTCCTCAAAAAGCGTTTCCCAACGGGAGCGGAAGCACCCTTGGGGAAACGCAGCAGATCGGGATTGGAGCGGTCCCGCGGGGGGTGCGCTCTATTTCATCAGCGCGCTGACGGGTACCAGTTGCACCCCGCGCCCGTCGAGTCCCTGGAGCCACTCATTGAGCGTGGCCACCGAGACGGGGAGGGCCGAGATCACGCCGATCGCCTGGCCCTTGGACTTGGCGTCGGCAACCAGCTGGTCGAGCGCGGCGAGAATGGGGGCCCGGGCGGGATCGGCGTCGAGCATGACGTCGGCGCGGCCGAAGGGCACCTTGTTGGCGCTGGCAAGCTCGGGCGCGACGGAGCGGTTGGAGGTGCCGTCGTCGAGATAGCCCAGGCCGCGCGTGCCGAGCTCTTCCATGACCGGGCCGAAATCGGCGGCCGAGGCGGTGAAGCGGGCGCCGGTGTGATTGATGAGCCCGATATAGCCGCCGAAGCGCGCCATCAGCCAATAGAGCTTGTCGAGATTGGCGCGGGCGGGCTGCCCGGTCAGCAGGGTCTGGGGGCCGGGGTCGGTATCGGGGTAGTCGAAAGGCTCGAGCGGCACTTCGAGCAGCATTTCGTGGCCGGCGGCGCGCGCCGCGGCGACGGTCCGCGGCAGCGTCTTGCCATAGGGCGCAAAGGCCAGCGACACATCGGGCGGCAGCTTGTCGACGACGTTGAGCGTCCCGGCTTCGTTGAGGCCAAGCCCGGTCACCACGATGGCGATGCTGGGCTTGCCGGCGATGGGGGCGGGCGGCGTGCGGGAATAAGCGGCGAAGGGCGTCTGGCCGCGGGCGCTCATGCGCGGGATCGGGCCGTCCTTGGTCTCTTCGGCGAGGTCGGGGATGACGCCGTCCTTGTTGAGCGCGGCGGGGGCGGCAATGGCGGGCGCCGCCGGCAGATTGCCGGCAACGGCCGTCATTTTCGGGCCGCCCGGGGCCGGCGCCGCCACCGCGCCTGCGGCAGGCTGGGCGGCGGAGAGCGTCGAGGCAACGGCGCCCGCCACCGGGTTGTTGTCGCGGGCGGAATTTATGGCGACGGTGGCCGAGGGCCGGCCGCCATCCGGGTCGTTGACGAGCGCGATGCGCAAGCCGGCCGCGCCGATGACGAGCAGCACCAGCGCAAAGCCGATGCGGGCCAGCGGCACGTGCGGCCTCGCCCGGCCCGGCCCCGGCGGGAACATGCTGCGCTTCTTGCGGCCGAGCGGCGCGCTCAGTTCGTCGGCCATCGGCCTCTTAACCCTGCGGCGGCGCGGGCGAATCACTCGCCCACCCTGTCCGCCGCAGCATAGAGCGAAACAGTAACCGCGGCCTGAACGGCAGGCATTCGCCCGCGCCGGCCCTTAACCCCGGACCGGCCGGGCGACCGGCGGCGAGTCGCCCGCCTTATTCGGGCTTGGGCGGATAGGAGGGGTCGGTCACCTGACCGTCGACCAGCTTGATGGCGTATTGCAGCTGGTCGTCCTTGGTCTTGTCCTGCGGCACATAGACCGAGGACCCGGTGGTCGCGACCGGCGCCGTGCCGCCGCCGATCTGGCCGGGCAGGGCGGCTTCGCCGACGATCTCGTCATGGCCCTTGAACTCGTCGGGAACGGTTTCCTTGACGACGATGTCCGGCTGGATGCCGGCGGCCTGGATGGAGCGGTTATTGGGCGTGTAGTAGCGCGCCGTGGTGAGGCGCATGGCGCCGTCGTCGCCCAGGCTGATGAGCGACTGTACGGTGCCCTTGCCGAAGGAGCGCGTCCCCACCAGCGTCGCCCGCTTGTGGTCCTGCAGGGCGCCGGCGAGGATTTCGGCCGCCGAGGCCGATCCGCCATTGATCAGCACGACGAGCGGCACATTGGCGAGCTGGGCGTCGAGTGCATCGGGCTGGGCGTCGTAGCGGGCGCTTTCCTGGTCGAGGCGGCTGCGGGTCAGCACGATCGCCCCCTGCTTGAGGAAGGCGTCGGCGACCTTCACCGCCTGGTCGACGAGGCCGCCCGGATTGTTGCGGAGGTCGAGGACCAGGCCCTTGGGCGCGGCGCCGTTGTTCTTGGTCCAGATGTCCTTGATCGCCTTCTGGATGCCCGGGAAGGCCTGCTCGGAGAATTTGTCGAGCCGGATCACGCCGACATCGCCATCCATTTCGGAATGCACGGCCTGCATGGCGATGGTGTCGCGGGTCAGCGTCAGGTCGATGGGGTTCTTCACGCCCGGGCGCTGGATGGTGATCTTGATCTTGGAGCCGATCGGCCCGCGCATCTTCTTGACGGCTTCGTCGAGCGTCATGCCCTGGACCTGCACGCCGTCGAGCTGGATGATGAGATCGTTGGGCAGCACGCCGGCCTTGGCGGCGGGCGAATCGTCGATCGGGGAAACGACCTTGATCACCCCGTCCTGCATCTGCACTTCGATGCCGAGGCCGCCGAACTCGCCGGAGGTATCCTCCTGCATGTCCGACCAGCTCTGCGGTTCCAGATAACCGGAATGCGGATCGAGCGAGGAAAGCATGCCCTGGAGCGCCGCGTGGATGAGCTTGCGCTCATCGGTCACGTCCACGTACTGGGCGCGGATGCGGTTGAAGACCTCGCCGAACAGGTCGAGGTCCGAATAAATCTCGGCAGGGGTGCGCGGCTTGCCGGCGTCGGGCGAGCCTGAATTCACCAGCGAGGACCCGTTGTCGTCATTCGCCGGCGGCTGCGTCTGGTCGGGCTGCGCGGGGGCGGGCGTTGCCGGCGCGGCGGCAGGCGGGCTCGCCGGCTGGCCGCTCTGGGCATAGGCCAGCGGCGTCAGCGAGGTTGAAAGAACAAGCGCAATGAAGGCGGCGCGGACGGGCGACAAACGCATGAAGGGATTATCCACTTTGGGTCGTGTTTTGAGGGGTCGCCCACCATCCTGCCGGATCGACGGGCTGATCGTTCTTTCTGAGCTCAATATAAAGCGTCGGCTGGGAGACGCCAGCGCCGGTGGCCACCATACGACCAATTGTGCGTGATCCCATCGTGCCGAGCGGCTGGCCTTCGAGCAGGAACTGGCCCACATCCACCGTCACGGTCTCCAGTCCGGCGAGCAGGATCGTGTAGCCATCGCCGGGATTAAGAATGACGATTTGGCCATAATTGAGGTAGGGGCCCTTATAGACGACCCAGCCATCGGCGGGCGCCACCACCTGGGCCCCGGGCTTGGTGCTGTAGGAGACGCCCTTGGCCAGGCCGCCCTCCCCGTCATCGGCGCCGAAATCCTCGACATCGGTGCCGGAAGCCGGCGCGGTCAGGTAGCCGCGGGCGGTCGCGAAGGGAATGGCGGGCGCCGTGCGCGATGTATTGGCGAGGGCGGTGCGGATTTCCTCGGGTGTCGCCTGGGGCAGGGCCGCCCCGGTATTGGTGGTGGCCGCCGCGGCGTCCGATACCGCCTTGGCCTTGGCGGTGAGCTCGGCGACCAGCGATTTCAGCGAATCCGCCTTGGCGCCCATGTCCTCGGCTTCCTTCTGGGCCGCATCGAGCTGGGCGTTGGCATCGGCGAGGCTGCGCTTGCGCGCGGCGATAAGGGTGGCGATGCGCAGCTGCTCCTCCTGCAGCACGCCGAAATTGGCCTGTAATTCATCCTGCTGCTTGAGCGATTCGGCCCGGATGTCCTGTAGGTGCTTGAGGTCGGCGACGACCTGGTCGGCCTTGGCCCGCAATTGCGGCAGGATGGCCGAGATCAGCAGGGCGCTGCGGGCGGAGCCCAGGGCGTCGGAGGGATCGACGATCAGCGCCGGGGGCGGGTTGAGCGAGATGCGCTCGAGCGCCGCCAGCATGTTGGAAATGGAGGCATCGGCGCCGTCGAGCCGGCCGCGCACCTGCTTTTCGGCGTCGGAGAGGGCGGCGAGCCGCTCCTGCATCGAGTCGATCTCGATCTCGGCGATCTTGATCCGCTGCCCGGCCGCGATGAGGGCGGCGTTCTGCTTGGCGCTGTCGCCGTTCATATTGGCGATCTCGCGCTGCAGCGCGTCGGTCTTCTCCTTGCTCAACGCCATGGAGCTTTCGAGCTGGTCGAGCGCCGCCTGGTTGGCAGCCGCCTGGCGCGCCGCGTCCTCGGCGTCCGTCGATGCGGCGGCTGCAGCCGCGGATATCTCGGAGGCCGGCGTGCCCGGCGCGGATGGCGGCGCCGGGACGGGGGCGTCGCCGGGGCCGGATTGCGCGGAAACACCGGCGGCGCACAGGGCCAGGCCCAGCGCGATCGTCACGCCCGCCGATAATCTTCCCAAACGCCGCCGAATCACCAAGGCACCATAGCAAACAGGCGGCAGAGAGCCTGCTTTGTTTGGCCTAAGCATGGCCGGGCACCGGCCTCGGCCGATTTTTCGCGGGATGACGGGGTCGGGACGCGCCTGGCGCCGGCTACGCCCGCGGCACGCCGGCGGCGTTGGCGAGGATGGTGAGATTGCCGGCGACGACCTGGTTGGCGGGATCGAGCGACCGGGCCTTCTGGAAATTCGTCGCGGCGCCGACGAGGTTGCCGCGCAGCAGGTAGGAGTAGCCGAGATTGTTGTAATATTGGGTGCTGCCGCCGGTCAGCGCGTAGAGCGAGGCATAGACGCGGTCGGACAGGTCGAAGCGGCCCAGCCGGTCATAGGAGGCGCCGAGGCCGACATAGCCCTCGGGGTTCTTGGGCTCGAGCTCGACGAATTTCTTATAGAGCGCGGCGGAATAGCCGAAATCCTGATTGCGGAAATGGGCGCGCGCTTCGGTCAGCGCCTGGTCGGCGGTATAGTTGCCGAGGTCGGCCACCGGCGTGATTTCGGCCTGGCTGCCGCCGAAAGTAGAGAAATTCATGGTCGAGCAGGCCGCCAGCGCCATCGCAAGAGCGACAGCCAGCAGCCCGCGCCCCATCAGCCCGGCAAGACGGTGATGCATTGCTCAGCCCCCATTCGCAACACCGCACCGAAGGCGGTCGTCGACTTCCTCGGCAACGGTACCGGCGCAAGCGTTAGGCTTGGTAAATCCGCCGACTCGGTCGCTTGCTAAGCTTAACGGGGCGTTATCGGCGGCGTCTGTCAGGAAAAACCCGAAGGTCATTGGGCGGCTCAATGAGCTGAATTCGGCCTATATGCTCCCCTGGCCGCGCCGGCCGTGCTATTGGTCTCCCAAGCGTCGCCTGGATTTTTCTTGCTTGCAGATATTTCCTTGATTAGATCAAAAAAATTTTACCTCCGCGGAGGGCAGACGTGCAGATGAATGGCGGCAGGCCGGGCGGGGGGCAACCCCAGGTCGGGCCGCTGATCCGGGCGCGACGCAGGCAATTGCACCTGACGCTGCAGCAATTGGCGGACGAGGCCGGCATTTCGGTGGGCTATGTGAGCCAGGTCGAGCGCGATCTCGCGACGCCCTCGCTGGCGACGCTGGCGGGGATCGCGCGGTGCCTCGACGTGGGCATCGACTATTTCATCGCAACCCCGGAAATGGGGAGCGCGCTGTCGCGCGCGGCGGGGCGGCGGCCGTTTTCGGTCTCCGGCTCGGCGATCCATTATGAGCGGCTCGGCACCGATTTCGCCGGTAATGTGCTCTCCTCCTTCATCCTGACGATCCCGGCGGGCTATCGCTCGGAGGCGGAGGCGCATGAGGGCGAGGAGCTCATCTATATCCTCGAGGGCGAGCTGACGGTCATGCTGGAGGGCGAGGAGGTCCTGCTCGGGCCGGGCGACGGCTTCCATTTCCGCGGCAATCGCAGCCATTGCTGGTGGAATCACTCGGCGGTGCCGATGCGGCTGTTGTGGACGGGCACGGTGCCGCTGTTCCGCGCCCGGCGGCGGGCGGCCAACGAGGCGGGGCCGGGGGCGGCGGCGCTCGCCGACACTCCGGCGGCGCCCCGGCCGATGCGCCGGCGGGCGGGCTGATCCGACCATCCTCCATCCACCGGGGAACATGCCAATGGGCTATGCCGAACGACTGCAAGCGCTGAGGGCCAGCATGCGCGCCGAAGGCGTCGATGTGGTGGTGCTGGGGCCTTCCTCGCATATGGTCTGGCTGTCGGGCCTCAGCCCGCATGGCGACGAGCGGCCGGTGCTGCTGGTGGTGACGGAGGGCTTTGCCGGCTTCCTGATGCCGGCGCTCAATGCGGATTCCTCGCGGGCGCTCACCGATCTGCCCTTCTATCCCTGGACGGATGCCGATGGGCCGGACGCGGCGCTCGCCGCGCTGCTCAAGGATGCGGGGGTGCCGGCGACGGGCGCAAAAATCGTGCTCGACGAGACGATGCGGGCGGATTTCGCGCTGCTCGTGCTCGGCATGCTGCCGGGCGCCGCGCACCAGTTCACCGGCACCACGATCGGCGCGCTGCGGCGGCGCAAGGACGAGGATGAATACCGCATCCTCAAGGCCAATGCGCTGACCAATGACGGGGCGATGCGGGCGGGCTTTTCGGCGCTGCGGCCCGGGGTCACCGAGCGCGAGGTGGAGGCGGCGATCGCGGCCTATTTCGAGGCGCATGGCAATGAGGTGGCGTTCGCTTCGGTCTGCTTCGGGCCGCATGGCGCCTTTCCGCACCACTACAGCTCGGACCGGGCCTTAAAGGCCGATGACATGGTGCTGATCGACATCGGCGGGCGCAGGAACGGCTATCCCTCCGACATGACGCGGGTGGCGACGATCGGCACGCCGGACCTCGAGTTCGACAAGGTCCATGCGGTGCTGGAGCGGGCCGTTACCGCCGCCATCGCCGCCGTGAAGCCGGGCGTGCCGGCGAGGCTGGTCGACAAGGCGGCGCGCGATGTGGTGGCCGAGGCGGGTTACGGCGAATTTTTCCTGCACCGCACGGGGCACGGCCTCGGCATCGACATTCACGAGCCGCCTTACATCACGGCCACGTCCGAGCTGCCGCTCGAGGAGGGCAACGTCTTTTCCATCGAGCCCGGCATCTATCTCGCCGGCCGTTTCGGCATCCGCCTAGAGGAGATCGTCATCATCCGGGGCGGCAGGGCCGAGGTGCTGTCGGAAATGCCGCGCGCGGCCTGGCGGGTGAAGTAGGCGCCGGCGCGGTTTGCCCCGGCGGGAAGTCACAAAACGGCAATATAGCTGTGGTGCCTCGGAGCGGTGCCAGTTCGGGAGCCTGCCATGGCCATCGACGACCTCAGCGAAAACCAGTTCGCCCGCATCCGGGACGAGATCACCGACAGCTTCGATGAGGAGCTGGAGCTCGAGATGGAAGACGACCGTCTCGAGGAGATGCTCAAGGAGGAGGGCTTCGAGCGGGAGAAGCCGGCGCTCGACCGCCGGATCTATTTCCGCGAGCTGTTCAAGCTGCAGCACGAGCTAGTGCGGCTGCAGGACTGGGTGCAGTACCACAAGCTCAAGGTCGCGGTGATCCTCGAAGGCCGCGACTCGGCCGGCAAGGGCGGCGCGATCAAGCGCATCACGCAGCGGCTCAATCCGCGGGTCTGCCGGGTCGTGGCGCTGCCGGCACCCACCGAGCGCGAGCGCACCCAGTGGTATTTCCAGCGCTATGTGCCGCACCTGCCGGCAGCCGGCGAAATCGTGCTGTTCGACCGCTCCTGGTATAATCGGGCCGGCGTCGAGCGGGTGATGGGCTTCTGCACGGCGGAGGAGCTGGAGGAGTTCTTCCGCTCCGTGCCGGAATTCGAGCGCATGCTGGTGCGCTCCGGCATCGTGCTCGTCAAATACTGGTTCTCGATCTCCGACGAGGAGCAGGAATTCCGCTTCACCATGCGCATCAAGGATCCGCTGAAGCGATGGAAGCTGTCGCCGATGGACCTCGAATCCCGCGTGCACTGGGAGGACTATACCCGGGCCAAGGAAGAGATGCTGGCCCGCACGCATACCGAGGAGACGCCCTGGTCGGTGGTGCATGCCGACGACAAGCGGCGGGCGCGGCTCAACATGATCGCCCACCTGCTGGGCCGGATTTCCTATGCCGACGTGCCCAAGCCGGAAATCGTGCTGCCCGAGCGCGTGCACCATCCCGACTATCAGCGCCATCCGGTGCCGCCGGAGCTCTATGTGCCTGAGGTGTATTAACGCGGCGCGCGCCGGGCGCTGCCGCTCAATCGGGCGTTCATAACGGCCGTGCTATTCCCCTCTCGTCAAAACGGGGGAATTTCCATGGCCAACGAACTGCCGATCCTGCTGCCGACGCAGGCGCATGGCGAGAGCTATGCGGGCGTGACCTATCATCTCGACGGCGAATTGGTGCCGGTGCTGACGGTCGATGTCAGCCGCGTGCCGGTGTTTTTCGAGCACCACATCCTGCTCTGGAAAAACCCGCAAGTGCGGGTGGGCCTCAGGCCCATGAAGGGCGCGCTCAAGCGCATGATGGCCGGCATGCAGATTTTCGTGACCGAAGCCTCCGGCCCGGGCAGCATCGCCTTTTCGCGCGACGGGGCGGGTCACATCGTGCCGATCCATCTGGCGCCGGGCCAGGAGCTCGACGTGCGCGAGCACCAGTTCCTCGCCGCCACCGGCAATGTCGAATATACGTTCAGCCGGGTGCGCGGCGTCGCCAATATGCTGTTTTCCTCGACCGGCTTCTTCATCGACAAGTTCCGTTCGCAGGGCGAGGGCATCGTCTGGCTGCATGGCTATGGCAATGTGTTCGAGAAGACGCTCGCGGCGGGCGAGCAGATCGATATCGAGCCCGGCGGCTGGCTCTACAAGGATCCGGGCGTGCGGATGGACACGGTGATCGACAAGCTCTCGAGCGGCTTCTTCGGGGCCGCCGGCAACCTCATCGTCAACCGCTTCACCGGCCCGGGCCGGGTCGGGCTGCAGTCGATGTATCTGCATTATCCGACGGAGGAGTGAGGGGGCCTTGCCCCGGGAGTCACTTCCCGGCGTAGATATCGATCACGTCGCTCAGCAGCTTCAGCGCTTCCGGCTTGCTGCGCTGGAAGGAATTGCGGCCGATGATCGAGCCGAAGCCGCCGCCCTGCTCGATGGCGCGGATTTCGTCGAGCACCCTGGCGTCGTCGAAGACCGCCGCGCCGCCCGAGAAGATGACGATGCGGCGGCCGTCGAAGGCGCATTGCACGACGTGCCGCACGCGCTCGGCGAGGGTGTCGATGGGAATCTGCTTGGCCTCATAGACCTTCCTGGCGGCGTCCTGCTCGAGATGGGCGGTGGGCAGCTTCACCTTGAGGATGTGGGCGCCGAGCTGGGCGGCGATCTGGGCGGCGTAGCCGGCGATGTCGATGGCCGTCTCGCCTTCCTTGGAGATGGCCGAGCCGCGCGGATAGCTCCAGATCACCACGGCGAGGCCGTTGCGCTTGGCCTCCTCGGCGATCGAGCTGATCTGCTCGAACATATGATATTGCTGGGCCGAGCCCGGATAGATGGTGAAGCCCACCGCCGCGCAGCCGAGGCGCAGTGCGTCTTCGACGCTGCCGGTCACCGCCTGCACCGGGTCCTTGTCGGGGTAGAGCGTGTTGCCGTTGTTGAGCTTGAGGATCAGCGGGATTTCGCCGGCGAAATCGCGGGCGCCGGCCTCGAGGAAGCCGAGCGGGGCGGCGTAGGCGTTGCAGCCGGCTTCGATGGCGAGCTCGAAATGGTAGCGCGGATCGTAGCCCGCCGGATTGGGGGCGAAGGAGCGGGCGGGGCCGTGCTCGAAGCCCTGGTCGACGGGCAGGATGACGAGCTTGCCCGTGCCGGCGAGCTTTCCGTGGTTGAGCATCCGCGCAAGATTGGCGAGCGTGCCCGGGTTATCCGAGCCGTACCAGCTCAATATCTCCTTAACGCGCGGGGTCATGGGCGAATTCCTCTTGTTCTGGTTGGGGGAATGATCAGGTGCGGGGCTCGGTCGGATCGGGCGCGCCGGGCACTTCGTCGATGAGGCGCGGCGCCGCCTCGACATGGCCGCCGAAGCCGAAGCGCATGGCCGAGAGCATCTTTTCCGCGAAATTGTGGTCCTGGCGCGAGCGGAAGCGGGTATAGAGCGAGGCGGTCAGCACTTCGGCGGGCACCGCCTCCTCGATTGCCGCCTCGACCGTCCAGCGGCCTTCGCCCGAATCCTGCACGATGCCGGAGAAGCGGCCGAGATGCGGGTCCTTGGCGAGCTCGATGGCGGAGAGGTCGAGCAGCCAGGACGAGATGACGCTGCCGCGCCGCCAGACCTCGGCGATGTCGGCGGTGTTGAGCACATAGCGCTCGGCCACGGGAAGGTCGGTCGAGGCCTTGTTCTTCAAAATGTCGAAACCTTCGGCATAGGCCTGCATCAGGCCGTATTCGATGCCGTTGTGGATCATCTTGACGAAATGGCCGGCGCCCGACGGGCCCGCATGGATATAGCCGAGTTCGGCGCGCGGATCGTGCGCCTCGCGGCCCGGGGTGCGCGGGATGGTGCCGAGCCCGGGCGCCAGCGCCGCGAAGATCGGATCGAGCGCCTCGACCGCTTTCTTCGGCCCGCCGATCATCATGCAATAGCCGCGCTCGAGTCCCCAGACGCCGCCCGATGTGCCGACATCGACATAGCGCACGCCGGAAACCTCGAGCGAGCGAGCCCGGCGGATGTCGTCCTTGTAATAGGTATTGCCGCCGTCGATCAGCGTGTCGCCGGGCGCCAGCATGGTGGCGAGCTCGGCGATCGCCTGCTCGGTCACCGGCCCGGCCGGCAGCATGACCCAGATGGCGCGCGGGGTGGCGAGCGCATCCACGAGCGCATCGAGCGAGCCGGCCGGTGTCGCGCCCTCGCCGGCGAGTGCCTCGCGCGAGGTCGGGTTGATGTCGTAGACGACCACCGAATGGCCCGCCCGCATCAGCCGCCGCGCGATATTGGCGCCCATCCGGCCCAGACCCACAATGCCGATCTGCATGTCTAGCATCCCCGAAAGCTGGATTGCCGTCCCGGGCGGATGGCCCGCGGCGCCCCTAGTCTAGCACCGGCTTGTGACGATCTCACCCCTTCAGCGCCCGCGTTCCCGATCCGCCGCCGGAATGGCTTGACGACACGACCGGAACGGATATTCCATTTTCCAGCGCGGTGGAACGGCATTTGCGCATTTGTAAAGGCGGCGGCGGCTTGCTAAGCTGAATCAAGGAGAAGCGCTGTCATGAAACGGTCGTAGAACCGTCATGTCAACGTCGAGCGTGCTGCCTAGTGTGCCCCGCACCTCAAAGGGACGGGCACCTATGCCGCCCGTCCGAGCCAGGGTCTTCAGGAGGGACATCATGAATCGCCGTGAACTCATGCTTTCGGCTTCGGCCTTGGCGGCTGCCGCCACGCTGCTGCCGCGCAATGCTTTCGCCGATCCCAACCGC
>DASZUI010000191.1:0-6568 GCA_035547675.1 Devosia sp. | reverse complement strand
GACCTGGCCGCCCGGGGCCTGCAGGATCGAGGCGATGCGCGTGCCCGGCTGCTTGAGCATGCCGGCGAGCGTGGCGCGAAGCTGATCCAGCGAGGGCATCGTGGCCAGCGCCTTGACGTTGTTCACGTCGAGCCCGGTCTTGCCCATGGCGCCGCCCAGAAGCTCGAACTTCTGGTTCTTGTCGGCAAACGCCGCCGCGATCTTCGGCGCCGTCATGGGATCCTTGGCATAGGCGATGATCGTGGGCCCGGTGAACAGGGCCCCGATGTCCGCAGTATCCGTATCCTTGAGAGCAATCTTGGCGAGGCGGTTCTTGGCGACCTTGACCTGACCGCCGGCGGACTTCATCTGCCTGCGCAGCGTTTCCATCTCGGCAACGGTCAGACCGGCGTTACGGGCCACCACGATCGACCCGGCTTCCCCAAGGGCAGCCGTGAGCGACGTGACGAGCTCGCGCTTTTCCGCTCTTTCCACTTTTGTCTCCACTAAAGCCCGGCGATCGTCTGCCGGACATTGCCAATTGCTGCCGTTTCGCTTCACATGTTTCGGCGAACGAACAGCGGTTGATGCCTGTCAACCCGCTCCCGCCCGGAAACTCCCGGCGGCAACTGGCCTGGTTCGAACCAGACGAAACCGGCTCACGGCCGATCCGAACTGGTCTTCACCCCGTCTATTGCAGGCAGATTTAGGTTCTTTCGAACACCTGCAGTCTCGGACAGGACTTCGCCGGAAGGTCTCCCCTCCGGCATCCGGAGCGCCTCGCGGCGCCCCGAAATTCGCTTGAACGCCAGTAACTCAGGCGTTTACCGACGACGGGTCGACATGGACGCCCGGGCCCATGGTGGTCGAAACCGCCACGCGCTTCACATAGGTGCCCTTGGCCCCCGCCGGCTTGGCGCGCGTCACCGCATCGGTGAAGGCGCGGATATTCTCGAGGATGGCCTGCTCCGAGAACGACGCCTTGCCGACGCCCGCATGGATGATGCCCGCCTTCTCGACGCGGAACTCCACCGCGCCGCCCTTGGCGGCCTTGACCGCCCCGGCGACGTCCATGGTCACCGTGCCGACCTTCGGGTTCGGCATCAGATTGCGCGGGCCCAGGATTTTACCCAGCCGGCCGACCAGCGGCATCATGTCCGGCGTCGCGATGACGCGGTCGAAATTGAGGTTGCCGTCCTGGATCTGCTGCACCAAATCCTCGGCGCCGACGACTTCGGCCCCGGCGGCAGTCGCCTCGGCGGCCTTGGCGTCGCGGGCGAACACCGCCACGCGCACCGACTTGCCGGTGCCGTTGGGCAGGTTCACCACGCCGCGGACCATCTGGTCGGCATGGCGCGGATCGACGCCCAGATTCATCGCCACTTCGACCGTCTCGTCGAACTTGGCGCTGGCGCGCGACTTGATCATCGTGACCGCCTCGGGAAGCGCATAGAGCTTCTTGCGGTCGATGCCCTCGCGGGCGGCGGCGAGCTTCTTACCGATATGCGCCATTTTAACCCACCACCTGGATGCCCATCGAGCGCGCCGAACCGGCGATCATGCTCGCGGCCGCTTCGATATTGTCGGCGTTGAGATCGGCCATCTTGGCCTTGGCGATCTCGTTGATCTGCGCCTGCGTAATCGTGCCGGCCGATTCCTTGCCCGGCAGCTTGCTGCCCGACTTGAGGTTGGCCGCCTTCTTGATGAAATAGGTGACCGGCGGCGTCTTGGTCTCGAAGGTGAAGCTCTTGTCGGCGTAGATCGTGATCACCACCGGCGTCGGCTGGCCCTTCTCGACATCCGCCGTCTTGGCGTTGAACGCCTTGCAGAATTCCATGATGTTGAGGCCGCGCTGGCCCAGCGCCGGCCCGATGGGCGGCGACGGGGTGGCGGAGCCGGCCGCGACCTGCAGCTTCAGATAGCCGGTAATCTTCTTTGCCATCTTTCGTCCTTTCAAATGCGCCGGCGTCACCCGGCATGAGACGCCGTGGTGCGAAGCCCTGCCCCGGTTGGCGCCGGAACGCTTCTCCCACGGATTTCAGGGCACCCCTCGGGACGCCCTGACCGGAGAGATCGAGAACTAGACCTTCTCGACCTGCCCGTATTCCAACTCGACCGGCGTCGGCCGGCCGAAAATCGACACTTCCACCTTCACCCGGGCGCGCTCCTCGTCCACTTCCTGGACGACGCCGTTGAAGCTCGCGAACGGCCCGTCGGCGACGCGCACCTGCTCGCCCACCTCGAAGGAGACGGAGGGCTTGGGATGCTCGACCCCCTCCTGCACCTGCGTGAGGATGGCCTGCGCCTCCCTCTCCGAGATCGGCATGGGCTTGTCGCCCGAGCCGAGGAAACCCGTCACCTTCGGCGTGTTCTTGATGAGATGGAAGGCCTGGTCGGTCATCTCCATCTTCACCAGCACATAGCCGGGGAAAAACTTGCGCTCCGCATCGACCTTGCGGCCGCGGCGCATCTCGACCACCTTCTCCGTCGGGACGATCACGTCCTCGAAAAGGTCCTCGAGCTTGTTCTGGGCGACCTTCTGGCGAATGTCCTCGGCGACCTTGCGCTCGAAATTCGAATACGCCTGAACAATGTACCAGCGTTTGGCCATGCCGCGCCTAGTTCCCTGAACTCTTCTTTTCTACGTTCTTTTCCAGCGTCCGCTAGAGCGACAGCACCTTGGTGACGACCCAGGCGATGACCTGGTCGCACAAGAGGAAAAACACGCTGGCAATGACCACGAACACCAGCACCATCACCGTGGAGACCAGCGTCTCGCTCCGGGTCGGCCAGGTGATCTTGCCCACCTCGGTGCGGACCTGCTGAAAAAAGGTAAGGGGGTTGGTGAGCGCCATATCTGGTGTTTTGCTGCCGGAAATTCAAGCCAACGTCAAATAGCCGCGAGAGTCGTCCCGCGGCTGGTCGTCCCCATATATTGGCTCGAATCGGGCAATGCAAGCCCTTTCGGCCAAGCTGCCACAAAGCTGTGAATGCTCTGCGAATGTGGGCGACGGGAGGATTCTGCCTGGCAGGGGCAGCAGGACTTGAACCCGCGACCCTCGGTTTTGGAGACCGATGCTCTACCAACTGAGCTATACCCCTTCAGGCGGGGCCACCTCTAATTGCAAAGCCCGGCAGGCGCAAGAGGGAGTGGAGCGGGTAGCGGGAATCGAACCCGCATATTCAGCTTGGAAGGCTGCTGCTCTACCACTGAGCTATACCCGCGCTCCTGCCCGTCTAGCCGCCAAGCGACGGCGGGTCAATGGAGCGGTGTGGGGGCGGGGTGTTGCCCGCCGATCGATCATTGTGCAGCCGGCTGGAGTCCGGCCGTCGCCGGAATGACAAAGTGAGGGGGGCACGGCCGCGCCCCACCCCGGCGTCATTCCGGCGAAGGCCGGAATCCAGCCACGAGCACCGCCCTTCCACCGAACCCCCCTCCCCTCCACGTCATGGCCGGCAATGACGGGGCGACCGTGCCGTTTGTGGCCCATCCCTCGACAGGCTCAGGATGAGGTCCGGGAATTTGGCTCGGGCGACGGGTTATCCCCCACCCTGCCCCGTCCCATCGAAAAGCCGGTCCAGCCGAAGGGCTGGCGCGCCGACGCACGGAACTCGATTTGGTTGAGGAAACTGGTGGAGGGGGCTGGATTCGAACCAGCGTACGCTAAGCGAGCAGATTTACAGTCTGCCGGATTTAACCACTCTCCCACCCCTCCACGGGACGCTGCCGATCGCCGATCGAAGCGACGGCGCACCGGGAGGGGCGCGCCGTGGCGGGGGTTATGGTGGGCTCGACTTTTTGTGTCAACACCAAAACCGCCGAATCCGCGGGTAACGGACGCGCCCGGCGCCGGCCGGCTCGAGCCCTGTTCCAGCCTGCCCCGCGCGGTGCAATCCTCGCCAAAATGCGCTACTCGAAACCCATGAGCATCAACAAATTCCCCCCCAAGCCGAAATACGATCCCGATACCGGCCCGGTCTATCTCTATGGCCTCCACACGGTACGCGCCGCGCTCGACAATCCGCGCCGGCTGAAGCGCGAGCTGCTCGCCACGCCCAACGGCCTCGCCCGGCTGCGCGAGGGTGGCGAGATCGGCAAGGTCGCAGTCCGCGAGACCACCCCGAAGGAGCTCGACCGGCTGCTCGGCGGCGAGGCGGTCCACCAGGGCGTGGCGCTCGAAGTCGATCCCGTCAGCCGCTTCGGCATAAACGACATCCCCGCGCCGAAACTGGTCGTGGTGCTCGACCAGGTGACCGATCCGCACAATGTCGGCGCCATCCTCCGCACCGCCTGCGCTTTCGGCGCCGACGCCGTGCTCACCACCGCCCGCTACGCGCCGCGCGAAACCGGCGTCATGGCCAAGGCCGCCTCAGGCGCGCTCGACCTCGTGCCGCTCATCGAGGTCCGCAATCTCGCCGATGCGCTGGAAACCCTGAAGCAGCGCGGCCTCACCATTCTCGGCTTCGATTCCGATGCGTCCGCTCCGCTCCGTCCGCGCCAGGGCGGCGGCCCGCTCGCCATCGTGCTCGGCGCCGAAGGCAAGGGCCTGCGCCAGAAAACCCGCAGCCTCTGCGACGAAATGGTCCGCCTCGACATGCCCGGCCCCATCAAATCCCTCAACGTCTCCAACGCCGCCGCCATCGCCCTCTTCGCCGCAAGCCCAGGCATTCGCCCGGACTTCGACGCGGGCCCGTAAGGGCGAAATCGCTCCGGTGGAGCGATTTCAGCAGAGAAGGCCATGAGGGCTATGCCCGAATGGCGAGGAACTTTCGCCTTGGCGAAGTCGGGTGCGCGCCGCCCATGGTTCGAGGCTCGACTCCCGCCTCGGACCTCACCATGAGGCTGGTGCTGCCAAGGCGCTCATGTCCACGACCTCATCCTGAGGTGGGACCCCGGACTTGATCCGGGGGACCCTCGAAGGATCGGCAGCGCGCGCTGCTGGATTCCGGCCTTCGCCGGAATGACAGAGTGAGCGTGGCACGGCCTCGCCCCAACCCCGCCGTCATTCCGGCGAAGGCCGGAATCCATTAACGCGCGCCACCCGCGAAATTCACCCTGCCGACCACCCGGCAGCTCGCCCCGCCATGTCCGAATGGCGAGGAACTTTCGCCTTGGCGAAGTCGGGTGCGCGCTGCCCACGGTTCGAGGCTCGGCTCTCGCCTCGGACCTCACCATGAGGTTGGTGCTGCTGAGGCGCTCATATCCACGACCTCATCCTGAGGTGGGACCCCGGACTTGATCCGGGGGACCCTCGAAGGATGGGCAGCGCGCGCTGCTGGATTCCGGCCTTCGCCGAAATGACAAAGTGAGCGTGGCACGGCCTCGCCCCACCCCGCCGTCATTCCGGCGAAGGCCGGAATCCATTAACGCGCGTCACCCTCGAAAATCACCCTACCGATCACCCGGCAGCTCATACTCGAAATCGTAGAAGTGCTGCCCCTCAACGATCTCGATGACGAGCCTGCCGCTGATCCCCGCGAGCCCCTCCGTGCCCGATTGCGGGGCGACGCGCACTTCGAGCTTCTGCCCTTCCGCCGGCGTCATCGTGCCGTGGTGATAGAGAATGAAGCTGCCGCGCCGGCCGTCGAGCGTGCCCTCGACCTTCTCGATCGCCACATAGACGCCCCAGCCATCCTGCCCGCCCACGGCCAGCATTTGCCCGCGCGCCACCGCCTCGAGCGGGCCGTGATAGCGCTTGTCGAGCAGCAGACGGCTGATCGCCGCGAAAGCCGGATCGGCCTCGGCCGCCTGCGGCGTCGCCGTCACCTCGAATTGTCCGCGAGCGCTGCCCATGTCCCATCCTCCCTGACGGGAACAAAACACGAACGACGCCGAGCGTCAACGCCTATTCCGGCGGGTTTCGCACCAGGGCGTTATATTCGTCTGCCGACAGATAGCCGCTCTCGTCGAGGTCCGCGGCGTTGAAGCGGCCGCGCGTGATGTGCGGCCAGATCTTCTGCGCCTCCTCGAACGAGATTCGGGCGTCGAAATCCGTGTCGGCATGGCCGAAATCGGGCGGCACGATCCGCTTGAGCGGCGGCGCAACTGGCGCTGGCGCGGGCGCCGCCGGTGCAGCGGCAGCCGGCGCCGCGGCGGCAGCGGCCGGCGTCGATGAGCCAGGCGCTTCAGGTGCGGCGGCTTGCGGCTCGGCTGGCGGCGGCGAGGTATAGTTTTCGGGCGGCGGCGCGGGGATCGGCGCGGCCGCCTGCGATGCGGCGGGCAGCGCCAGCGGCACCGGCGCCGCGTCCTGCACCGGCAGATTCGGCTGCGGCACGGCCTGGGTTTCGGCCGCCGGCTGGACCGCCGCCGGCTGCACCGGCGGAGGCGCAGCCACCGGGGCAGCGGCCGGCTCCGTCGGCGCGGAAGGGGGAGAAGTGGGGGTCTGCGTCGGCCCGGATTGGGCCGGCTCAGCTGCCGGCGAGGTCGCTGCCGGCGGCGTCGCGGCCGCCGCCGCGGGCGCGGACGGCGATGCGCCGGATGCACCGGCTGCCGGCGGGACGGCGGCACCCGCCTTGTCCATGGCCGTACGGCTGCTCGCGGCATTGGCCGCCGCCTGGGCCGCGGCGGCCGAGGCGGCCGCCTGGGCGG
>DASZUI010000190.1:0-14148 GCA_035547675.1 Devosia sp. | reverse complement strand
GGGCCGACTATTTGCCGAAATTCAAGAAGGTGATGCCGGTCGAATACCGCCGGGCCCTCGCCGAAATGGCCAAGGCCGAAGAGCAGCGCGTGGCCGCGGAGTAAGAAAGAAGTATCATGGGTAAGATCACAGGCTTTCTCGAGCTCGACCGCCAGGACCGGCATTACGAGCCCGTTTCGGACCGGCTGCAGCATTATCGCGAATTCGTCATTCCGCTCGGCGACCAGGCGACCCGTGCGCAGGCCAGCCGCTGCATGGATTGTGGCGTGCCCTATTGCCACACCGGCTGCCCGGTGAACAACCAGATCCCCGACTGGAACGACCTCGTCTATCGCGGCGACTGGCTGAAGGCGCTGAAGAACCTGCATTCGACCAATAATTTCCCGGAATTCACCGGCCGCATCTGCCCCGCCCCCTGCGAGGCGAGCTGCACGCTGAACATTCCGGACACCCCCGTCACCATCAAGACGATCGAATGCGCCATCGTCGACAAGGGTTGGGAAAACGGCTGGATTTCGCCGCAGGTCAACCCGAACAGGACCGGCAAGAAAATCGCCGTCATCGGCTCCGGCCCCTCCGGCCTCGCCTGCGCGCAGCAGCTCGCCCGCGCCGGCCACGAGGTGCATGTCTATGAGAAGAACGCCAAGGCCGGCGGCCTCCTCCGCTACGGCATTCCGGACTTCAAGATGGAAAAGCACCATGTCGACCGCCGCGTCGAGCAGATGCAGGCCGAGGGCGTGACCTTCCATTACAATGTCCATGTCGGGGTCGAGCTGGCCATCGCGGATTTGACGCGCGATTACGACGCCGTGGTCCTCGCCGGCGGCGCCGAGCGCCCGCGCGACCTTTCCATCGAAGGCCGCGAGCTCGACGGCATCCATTTCGCCATGCAGTTCCTGCCGCAGCAGAACCGCCGCGTCGCCGACGAACCGCTCGGCAATGTCGCGCCGATCCTGGCGACCGGCAAGCATGTGGTGGTGATCGGCGGCGGCGATACCGGCTCGGACTGCATCGGCACTTCCAACCGGCAGGGCGTCGCCTCGGTCACCCAGATCGAGATCATGCCCCCCCCGCCCGAGAAGGAGAACAAGGAGCTGACCTGGCCGAACTGGCCGCTCAAGATGCGCACCTCCTCCTCCCAGGAAGAAGGCGCCATCCGCGACTTCGCCGTCTCGACCACCAAGTTCGTCGGCGAGAACGGCCGGGTGAAGGAGCTGCACTGCATCCGCCTCGACGACAAGCTGCAGCCCATCCCGGGCACCGATTTCGTGCTCAAGGCCGATCTCGTGCTGCTCGCCATGGGCTTTCTCGGCCCGGTACAGGACGGCATGGTCAAGGACCTCGGCCTCGAGCTCGACAGGCGCGGCAATGTGCTCGCCGACACGCGGAAATACCTGACCAGTGTCGACAAGGTCTTCGCCTGCGGCGACATGCGCCGTGGCCAGAGCCTCGTCGTCTGGGCCATTCGCGAAGGCCGCCAGGCCGCCCGCGCCGTCGACCTCGCGCTCATGGGCGCGACGGATCTGCCGAGCTGAGGATAACCCTCGCCCCTCTGGGGCTGCAAAACGACCCGAAGGGGCAAATCGCTCCAGTGGAGCGATTTGAGTGGCGCAGGCCTGACAAGGCAGGAGGGTGGCCGGCAGGCCGGTGAGGGGCTTCGAAGCGACCCCAAAGGGCAAATCGCTCCACCGGAGCGATTTCGCCCTTCGGGCCGCGGCGAAGTCCAGCCGAATGGCTGGCGGAAAGGCGAAACCCCGGCGGGGCGGCCGGGGTTTCGAGGATGGTGCCGGTTGCGGCTATGGAGTGGGGGACTCTGGGACAGACCGGCCCCATCCTATGGCAAATTCGGAAGCGATAACGCGAACGCTAGGCCGGCGTTTCGCTGGCGTCCGGCCGCGGGTCGGCCGGCGGCGTGGCGGGAGCGGTCGTGCCGCCGGGACGCTGCAGGCGGAAGAAGGTCATCGGCCCGCCCTGGCCATTGGCGCCGCCCTGCTGGTCGCGCCAGCCGCGGAAGCCGCCCATGCCCTGGCCCATACCACCATTTCCCATGCCACCATTTCCCATGCCGCCATTCCCCGTGAAACCCATCCGGCGCGGCGCGAAGGCGGCCTTCTGCTGATCGGTGAGGCTGTCGAAGAAGCTGCGGAATTTGGGCAGGACGTCGTTGAGCGCATTCACCCGCGCCGTCTCCAGCGCCAGCCGCGCCGAGAACCGGTCGAGCACCGAGCGGTTGTCCTGGCTCTGCAGGCTGGAAATGGCGGCGCGGCAGGCATCGGCATAATTCTTCTGGCCGGCGAGCGCGGCCGTCTTGAGCGCATCGAACAGCGGCTGCTGCTGGCTCGTCGGCTTCACCTCATATTGGATGCGGACAAAGGCGATCTCCAGCGCTTCCGCGCCGCGGTCGCCGCAGCCGATCCCCAGCACGCTCATGCCGAGCCCGCCGCCGAACCGCCCGAAGCCGAACGGGCCAGCGCCGAAAGACCCGGCGCCCCCCTGGCGATAGCCATTGGCCTGCTGCCGCCAGTCGCGGTTGAACCGCTGGGCCGGCGCGGCCTGCTGCGTAGCGGGCGTCTGGGCGCCGGGAGCGGCCTGCGGGGCCGGATTGCCCTGTGGCGCCGGCACGGCCTGCAGCGTCGACGGGCCTGCTGGTGTCGACGGCGCGGCAGGGGCTGCGGCGGAGGGCGCCGCCGCCGGCGCGGGATCGTCGGCATAGGCAGGCACGAGGCCCGACAGGCTCGCCGAGCCGACGAGCAGCAGGACGAGGACGGTGGGAACGATTGGCTTCATGGCAATTCCTTGCATGGGTGTCGCTCTGGTCGCCGCGGCCGCCCCTCCTCCGGCCGGGACCGCCACCGCCCGGCGGCTGGCGCGCTCGGCCTATCCGCCACCGGAACATGAGGATAATAGAACGAATGGCTGCCGCCGTCCTTGCGGCGAAGTGAAGAATTGGTAAGCCGCCGGGACCGGCCCATTACTTGAGCGCAGCCATGTTCATCCGGCCTCGACTGCCGGCCGGCCAGTCGCTCGAGGTCAAAACCTTGCCGGCGCTGCTTCGGCACCGCAAGGAACAATAGATCGCAGGACCTTTACATTGCGATATAGTCGCGCAGCGCCTCGGCTTCCTGCTCGGTTTCCTCGATCTTGCGCTTCACCACATCCCCGATGGAAACGATACCCTTGAGATCGCCCTCCTCGACCACCGGGATATGGCGGATGCGATAGCGCGTCATCTGCTCCATCAGATCGGCGATGGCGGTCGCGCGCGAGCAGGTCACCACCTTGGCCGTCATGCATTCGCTCACCGGCCGGCCCAGCGCGCCGGCCGGATCGCGCCCCAGCAGACGCACGATATCGCGCTCGCTGACGATGCCGACGACCTCGCCGTCGCTATCCATCACCACCACGGCCCCGATATTATAGCGGTTCAGGGCCGAAACCGCGTCGCGCACCAGCGCACTGTCCGGCACGGTATGCACCGTGCTCCCTTTGGATAGAAGAATAGCATCGACCAGCATGGTCCTCCTCCTCTTCTTCCTCTCTCCCGCCGCGAATTGTCTCGCTTTATTTGCATTGCTTCAAGCACACTGGGCCGGGCCGGGTTCCCTGTCCCGCCCCGATGCTCTAGTTTGCCGGCGAATCCACGAGGGACAGGACATGGCGGTACTGGTTACGGGCGGCGCGGGCTATATCGGCAGCCACATGGTATTGCGGCTCTGCGATGCCGGCGAGGAGGTGGTCGTCCTCGACAATCTCGTCACCGGCTTCGACTGGGCCGTCGATCCGCGCGCGACGCTCGTCGAGGGCAATGCCGGCGACATGGCGTTCGTCGGGAACCTCATCCGCAGGCACGGCATCAGGGAGATCGTGCATTTCGCCGGCTCCATCGTCGTGCCGGAATCGGTCGCCAATCCGCTCAAATACTATGCCAACAACACCGCCAACTCGCGCAATCTGATCGAGGCGGCCGTGGCCGGCGGCGTCCGCCACATGGTCTTTTCCTCGACCGCCGCCGTCTATGGCATGACCGGGCTCGAGCCGGTCTCCGAGGAGAGCGTGCTCAGCCCCATGTCGCCCTATGGCCGCTCCAAGCTGATGACGGAGATGATGCTCGCCGATGTCGCGGCGGCCCATCCCCTGACCTATGGCGCGCTGCGCTATTTCAATGTCGCCGGCGCCGACCCCAAGAAGCGCTCCGGCCAGTCGACCCCCAGGGCCACCCACCTCATCAAGGTTGCCTGCCAGGCGGCGCTCGGCCAGCGCGACCACATGGACATTTTCGGCACCGACTATCCCACGCCCGACGGCACCTGTATCCGCGACTATATCCACGTCACCGACCTGATCGAGGCGCACGCCCTGCTGCTCGACTATCTGCGCCGGGGCGGCGCCTCGACCACGCTCAATTGCGGCTATGGCCGCGGCTATTCGGTGCGGCAGGTGGTCGATACCGTCAAGCGCGTCTCCGGCATCGATTTTCCCGTGCACGAGAGCCCCCGCCGCCCGGGCGACCCGCCCGCCATCGTCGCCGGCGCCGCCAAGGTCCGCCAATTGCTCGGCTGGCAGCCCGCCCACGAAGACCTCGACGAGATCGTCAGTTCGGCGTTTGAATGGGAGCAGTATCTGATGACGCGGAACAGGTGACGATGCCGGCAAGCACCCCCACCCCTGTCCCCTCCCCGCAAGGGGGAGGGAGACGATGCGGCGCCGCCGCGCCAACAGCATCCCTCCCCCTTGCGGGGAGGGTGGCGGCAGCCGGGTGGGGGTGGGCCGCCCTCGCGGTTCTGGCCCTCCTGCTCCCCCTGCCCGCCCGCGCCGCGGACGCCTTCACCGATTTCCTCCACGCCTTCGAACCCACCGCCGTCGCCGCCGGCGTTTCGCCCGCCATCTATGAGCGCGCGACCGCCGGGCTCACGCCCGACCCGAACTTCCCCCAGCTGGAAACCGCCCAGCCGGAATTCGACACGCCCATCTGGGACTATATCGACCTGCGCGCCAGCGACAGCCGCACCACCCACGGCAAGGCCGCCATGGCCGCCAACGCGCCTGCCTTCGCCGCGGTCGCCAAACGCTACGGCGTCGATCCGGCGATCCTCGGCGCGATCTGGGGCATCGAGACCAATTACGGCTCGGTCCTTTCCAACAAGACGCTGATCCGCCCCGTCATCCGCTCGCTGGCCACCCTGGTCTTCCAGAAGCGCGCCCGGCTGGTGCAGGACGAAGCGGATTTCATCGCCGCCCTCAAGCTGGTGCAGCAGGGCCCACTCGACGAGAACACGCTTGTCGGCTCCTGGGCCGGCGCCATCGGGCATCTGCAGGTCAATGCGGCCTCGGTGCTCAAATACGGCCAGGACGGCGATGGCGACGGCCGCATCGACCTCGACCATTCCCTCCCCGATGCGCTGGCCACCAGCGCCAATTTCCTCATCGGCCTCGGCTATAAGCCCGGCCTCGACTGGGGCTATGAGGTAACCCTGCCCGCGGGCTTCGACTATCTCCTCGCCGACCGCGACAACCTCCACCCGGTGAAATTCTTCGCCGACCTCGGCGTCGTCCGCGCCAATGGCAGGCCCTTTCCCGACCCGGCGACCCCGGTCTTCCTCTATGTCCCCGCCGGCCAGTCCGGGCCGAAATTCCTGATGACGGGGAACTACCTCGTGCTCAAGGGCTATAATTTCTCCGACAGCTACGCCCTGGCCGTCGCCCACCTCGCCGACCGGCTGAAGGGTGAGGGCGACTTCATCACCCCCTGGCCGCGCGCGACCAAATTCCCCGATCTCGAGCAGCGCCGGGCCATCCAGGATGCGCTCGTCAAGCTCGGCCTGCTGCAGGGGGCGAGCGACGGCCGGCTCGGCCCCGTTACCCAGCGCGCCTATGCCAAATTCCAGGCGGCCCATGGCGAGGTCGCCGACGGATTCTTGACGCTTCAGTCGTATCAGGAGCTGATGGCGGCAACCCGATAGGCGTTCGGGCCTTATTTTGGCTGGCCCCTTCTGCTAGCGGCGATCCGAAGGAGTTTTCATGCGCCGGCTGCTGCTGATCCTGCTGGCTTTCTGCCTGGTGACGAGCGCGCTGCCCGTGGGCGACGCGACGGCGCAGTTTTTCAGCTTCGGCCGCCCCCGCTATCTCGACCAGCAGCAGGCGCCGCCGCAGCAGCGGCGTCCGCGCACCCTGTTCGACATGCTGTTCGGGCCGCGCCAGGAGCAGCCGCCCCGCGGGCAGGCGCCGGCCCAGGCGCAGCAGCCCGCCGCGCCCCAGCCGCCGCCCAAGCCCACTCTGCCGCCGCCCAAGCCGACCATTCCCAAGGCCGCCGGCGCGACGCGCGTTGCCGTCTTCGGCGATTCCATGGCCGCCGATGTCGGCAAGGCGCTCGACCGCTTCTATGCCGATGACCCCAACATCGAGATCATCCAGCAGGCCGTGGGCCAATCCAGCTTCGCGCGGCCGGATTATTTCGATTGGGACAAGACCATTGCCGACCAGATCGCCGCCGATTCCTTCGACGTCGCGGTGGTGATGATCGGCATCAACGACCGCCAGACCATCAATGCCGACGGCAAATCGCTGAAATCGCTGACCGACGACTGGAACACCGCCTATTCGGCAAGCCTCAAGAGCTTCCTCGATCGGCTGCACGCGGCCAACAAGCCGGTGATCTGGATCGGCCTGCCGCCCATGGCCGCGCCGCAATTTTCCGCCGCCATGAGCCAGATTTCCTCGCTGCAGCGGCTGGCCGTCTTCGCCGAGGGCGACCAGTTCGTCGACATCTACGACAAATTCCTCGACGAGAACGGCAATTACGAGCAGTCCGGCCCCGATGTGAACGGCAATGACGCGCTGATGCGGCGCAGCGACGGCGTCCATTTCGCCACCGCCGGCGCCGACAAGGTCGCCTATTACGCCGACCAGGCGATCCGCCTGTTTGCCCATGGCGGGGCGGGCATCGCCGTGGCCGATCCGCTCGCCGGCACCGATGCCGCCGCCATGCTGCGTCCGCCCTATCAGGGACTCGGCCAGGCCAAGCTCCTGCAGATGGCCGGCGCGGTGGTGCCGCTCACCGGCGTGCCGGCGCGCGCCGGCGACCTCGTCGAGGCCGCCCGGCCCGCCGGCGTCGGCAGCGGCTTCGATCTCAAGCAGATGCTCGACGCCCCCACCGGCCGCGCCGACGCCTTCGGCGCCGGCATCGACCCGGCCGCCGCCCAGCCGCCCCCGACCACCCCGGTCGCCGCCGCCGGCGCCCTCACCCCCGCCGTCGCACGGCCCTAGCCCGACATGGCTCAGCCCGGATTCCCGCTGGCGCGGGAATGACGCCTGAATATTGGCATGGCCGCGCCCCCGATCTGGATTCCGGCCTTCGCCGGAATGACACCGTGGACGAGGCGCGGCCCCGCCCCACCCCGCCCGCGTTCCCGCAAACGCCGGAATGACGGACGAGGCACGGCCCCCACCCTCCCTGTCGTCGTGCCCGCAACACCGTAAGGACAGGAACGGGCACCGCCTCGCCACCACCCCACCGTCATTCCGGCGAAGGCCGGAATCCAGTTTCAGCCGCGCCGGTCGCCAGCTCGGCTGGATGGCCGGGTCGAGCCCGGCCATGACGAGGTGGGACGGTGGGGCGCCTTCGAGTCCAGGCCGGCAGTTGCCCCGCGTCCCCCGCGATGATGCGGCCACCCCTCCGCCCGGCATCACCTCTGCGCCCAGCATCACCCCTGCGCCCGGCATCACAGCCGGCTCGCCAAATCCCATCGACCGCCCCCTCTCCACGTCATGGCCGGGCTCGACCCGGCCACCCAGCGGCGGAACACACGCGGAGGGTAGGTAGCCTTGGGCCCAGCGTCGCGCCTTCGTCTGGATTCCGGCCTTCGCCGGAATGACACCGTGGACGAGGCACCGCCCCGCCCCTCCCCGCCATTGCCCCCGCAACACCGGAAGGCGCTGTGAGCGGGCACCCCCTCGCCACCACCCCGCCGTCATTCCGGCGAAGGCCGGAATCCAGTTTCGGCCGCCACCCGCTGGTACTTGTGTTCCCAATCATGCCGCCACCGAAAAATCGGTCCAGCCGAATGGCTGGCGGGCGTGCTATGGAGCCGCCCGACTCTGTCGAGCCGGATTCTCCATGCCCCGCCCCATCGCGACCTTGCTGCTGCTCCTCACCACGATGATGTGGGGTTTTGCCTTTGTGGCGCAGAAGGAGGCGATGGGCGGGCTCGGGCCGCTGACTTTCTCGGCGGTGCGCTACGGGCTCGGCACGCTGGTCATGCTGCCGCTCGTCGGCTGGGAGCTCCGCCGCCACCGGCCGGTGGTTCGGGGCCGGCTCGACCGCCGCCTGACCGCCGTGCTCTGCCTCGCCTTTTTCTTCGGCGTCTATCTGCAGCAATGGGGACTGACGGCGACCAGCGTCACCAATGGCGGCTTTCTCACCAGCCTCTATGTGCTGTTCGTGCCGTTCATCGCGCTCGCCGCCTTCCGGCAGCGGCCGCACCCCATCGTCTGGCTCTGCATGCCAATGGCGCTTATCGGCGTGTTCCTGCTCAATGGCGGCCGGCTCGACCGGCTGGGCCCCGGCGATATTGCGATCATCGGCTGCGCCCTCGCCTGGGCCGTGCAGGTGTTCCTGCTGGGCCAACTCGTCAGGAGCACCGGCCTGCCGATCACCATTTCCGTGCTGTGCTTCGCCGCCACGGCGGTCCTGAGCACGCTTGGCGCCGCTGCCGTCGAAACCCCGGCGCTCGGTCCCATTCTCGCCGCCTGGCCGCAGATTCTCTATGCCGGCATCCTCTCGACCTCGGTGGCTTTCACCCTGCAGGCGATCGGACAGCAATATGTGCCGCCCGCCAATGCGGCGATCGTGCTTTCGGCGGAGAGCCTGTTCGCGGCGCTGGGCGGGGCGGTCGTGCTGGGCGAGCGCCTGCCGGCGATCGGCTATGTCGGTGCCGGCCTGATCTTTTGCGCCATCATCGTCGTGGAGGCGGTGCCGACCCTCCTCGCCGCCCGCCGCACCACAGCGCCGGCAGGCCCATAGTCCCAAGCCCGGCCGTCATTCCGGCGAAGGCCGGAATCCGGAAGCAGGCGCTTGTCATCCGCTATTTCGAAACCCTGACCAGCTCGTAATTGCGGCAGAAGAAGACCAGATAGCAGCCCGAGACCACCAGATCCTTCGGGCTGGTGAAGGTCAGCGTGGCGGTGGCCGTATGCCCGTCATAGGTCATCGGCCCCTTCCAGGTATTGGCCCCGGTATGGACCGCCTGCTCCAGCGCATTGGTGCCGAGCTGCTTTTTGGCGGGCGTCGTCATCTGGTAGTCGTTGAGCCACACCACCTTGGCGCAGAGCCGGCTGCCATCGCCGCAATAGGCGAAATCGAAGCGTGAATCCCCGCTCTTCAACTCCCACAGGCCGCGCGGATCGACCTCCGCGGCAAGGCTCGGTGCGGTCAGCGCGAGCGTGGCGAGGACGGCGAAGGCGGACTTCAACAAATTCTGCATCTTGAACTCCTGGGCAGAGGCCCGACCGGCTAGCCAATGACGATGACGGCTTTATGGAGGCGAAGCCCGTCGCCGCGCAACAGATGGGAGGCGTTCAAAGGAGGTCCGGCCCGCGGCCTCACCGGCCCATTCCACGCCCTGCAAGCCGCCATTGCCACGCCTCGGCACCCGGGTGTAGAAGCCTGTGGAAACAGTCATCCCAGCTTCATGTCGGCCGGTTAGCTTCCTCCCGTCGGGCGTCCCCAACGCCCGCTAGCCGGGCTTGCCTCTGCCAACGGGCCCCCGGCCTCTTCGCCGAGCGGCGTCCCCGCCAACCCGCCGCTCACGCCGACCCCGATCGGCCTTGGCCGCCTTTGCCGGCGGCCTTTTTTTGGCGGCTCACCGTCATAAAGCCGGATTCTGCTGTGGAGGGGGCCGATTAGCAATCGCCATGCGCCCCGCCCTGCGCCACTACTCGCCGACTCCGCCCCACCCCCGTGGAATCGCGACGAGGCAGCCATGGCAAAGCTCTATTTTTCCTACTCCACCATGAACGCCGGCAAGTCGACCCTGCTGCTGCAGGCGTCCTACAATTACCGCGAGCGCGGCATGCGCACCCTGCTCTTCACCTCCTCGCTCTATGCCGAGCGTGGTGTCGGGCTGATCACCTCGCGCATCGGCATTTCGGCCGAAGCCGAGCTTTATGGCGAGGGCGCCGACCTCTACGACCGCATCCATATGGCCATGGACGAATCCAAGGTCGATTGCGTGCTGGTCGACGAAGCGCAGTTCCTCACCCCCGAGCAGGTCTGGCAATTGGCCCGCGTCGCCGACCGGCTGCGCATCCCGGTGATGTGCTTCGGCCTCAGGACCGATTTCCGCGGCCGGCTGTTTCCGGGTTCCGCCGAACTCCTCGCCGTCGCCGACGTGCTGCGCGAAATCCGCACCATCTGCTATTGCGGTGCCAAGGCCACCATGGTGGTGCGCAAGGGACCCGACGGCCGCGTCCTCACGGAAGGCAGCCAGGTCTCGATCGAGAAATCCGTCTATGTCTCCCTCTGCCGCAAGCATTGGGAGGAGGAAACCGGCCGCTGGCCGGTAAAGGGACCGCAATGAACGTCGAAACCGCCGCGCCCAGCGGCCAGCTCACCATCCAGACCATGGCCATGCCGGCCGACACCAATCCCGCCGGGGACATTTTCGGCGGCTGGGTGATGAGCCAGATGGACATCGCCGGCGCCGTCGCCGCCGTCGAGCGCGCCCAGGGCCGCGTGGTGACGGTGGCCGTCGAAGCCATGACCTTCATCGCCCCGGTCAAGACGGGCGACCTGCTCTCGGTCTATACCACCGTGAGCCGCGTCGGCACGACCTCGATCACCGTCGCCATCGAAGCCTGGGTGCGGCGCGACCGCATCGGCGACCAGCAGAAGGTCACCCATGGCCACTTCGTCTATGTGGCCCTTGGCGAGGACGGCCGGAAGCGCAGAATTCCAGCAGAAATTTCGTGAATTTTGCGCAGATTTTTCCGCGCTGCCGACACAATTCCGGACGACCTTCGGCGCGTGAGTTTATCGGAGTCGCTGATGACCGCCCGCCTTGCCGCCTTCGCCGCTCTCCTGCTGCCGCTGCTTCCCGGCGCCGCCATGGCTGCCGCCGCAACCGCCTCTCAGAATGTCAACATGCGCTCCGGCCCCGCCGTCAGCTATGGCGTGGTCGGCGTGCTGCAGCAGGGCGATGACGTCGATGTGCGCCAGTGCGAGGGCGATTTCTGCCAGGTCGCCGCGGCCGGCAAGAGCGGCTGGGTCAAGGCGACCTACCTGACCCGCGATCCGGTGCAGAAGCCGGCGCCGGCGGCCCCGCAGATCGCCAGCGTGCCCGGTGCCCCCGGCTCCGGCGCAGTCGCCGCCCCGTCTGCGCGCCAGGGCAGCGTCGACGATCTGCCGCCCGCCGACATCGGCTCGGCGCCGGATTCCGGGGATTTCCCGCCGGCCTACGATGCGAGTGCGCCCGCGCCGCGGCCCAAGGCGACGATCCCCGATATCACCACCCCCGACGCGAACGACCCGGACGCCGGTGTGCCGGACATCTATGCCGGCGTCGGCCCATCGGATGGCGATTATGCCGTCCCGCCGGTCGGCGACGACTGGAGCTGGCGTCGGCCCGGTCCGCCGCGCTTCGGCCGGTCGACGCGCGGCGACTTCGCCGATTACGACCCCACGGGCGATGCCCGCGCCTGCTTCCTCGATCAGAATGGCCGCCTGGCCTTCTGCCTGCGCGACGGCGAGGGCATGCAGATGCCGCTGCGCCTGGAGAGCCAGGCGCTGCTGCTGCGCAACCCCGATGGCCTCAATGTCTCGATCTGCAGCGTGGGCGGCCGCGACTGCCGGGTGATCGTAGCGGACGGCCCGATCGTGATGAGCGACCGCCCGATCGCCACCATCAGCGTGAGCTCGCCCGGCTACTGAATTCGGCGCGTCACAATCGGCGCGCCATAATTCATGCGCCCAATTCGTGCGCTTTGGGGAACCGGCAACAAACCGGATTCCCCTTTCTGCGTTACCGCCTTAGGTTTGTCGAAGCGATTCCGTGCCGCGACGGCAGCGGAAAACTTCTCGGGGGTTGGCCATGTTCAAAGCCGCTATGCGTCTCACGTCACTGCTCGTCATCGTCGCCGGCGTTGCGGCCGCCCAGCCGGCGCTGGCCGACAGCGAAACCGATATCAGCACCCCTGCCTGGACCAATCACGACCTGCCGCTCTATGACGGGCCGGGCAAGGAATTCGGCGTCGCGACCGTGCTCCCGGGCGGCCTGCGGATTCACGTCGACCGCTGCTCGCGCCTCTGGTGCCACATCCATGCCGGCCGCTCGCGCGGCTTCGCCTTCCTCTATTCGCTGAGCTTCGGCCAGGGCCCGAACAGCTGGTGGTGGCCGAGCCAGGCGCGGCACCAGCACATCTATATCGGCGGCCCGCTGCACGGCCAGTACCGCCCGGCCCGCTGGCACCGCTAGAGCGTTTTCAGGAAAAGTGGTTTCACTTTTCCGGTTCGAAAACGCGACAACACAAGTGCTTAGAGCTCACGTTCTGATGCAATCAGAACGTGAAATGCTCTAGAGCGCCACCAGTCCGTCCCGGAGCGCAATGGCGACGGCGTCCGAGCGGTTGCGGGCGCCGAGCTTTTCCAGCACGGCGGCAACGTGGAACTTCGCCGTGTGCACCGAAATGCCGAGCCGCCGCGCGATGAGCTTGTTGGACGCGCCCTCGACCAGGAGGCTCGCGACCTGCTTCTCGCGCGCCGTCAGCGACACGTCGCTGCCGGCGCTCTCCGCCTGCGGCAGGGCCGGCGGCATGGGGTCGACGCGATAGCCCGCCGCCGTCAGCAGCATGGCCGCGGCGACCAGCGCGCGTTCGGTCTCGGCCTCCGCGCCGCGGCGCGGATGACCCGGCTCAGGCGCGCGGGCGCTCCCCGATCGTGACATCGATGTCGATTGCAGTTCCACCGCGCAAAACTCCCAGTTTGACCGTGTGCCCCACGGAATCGGTGCCGAGCCGCCCGGAAACCGAGCTGACATTGGCGACCGCCTCGCCATCCCATGTGGTGATGATGTCGCCCACAGCCAAGCCCGCCTTGGCCGCTGGACCGTCCGGCTCGAGCCCCACCACGATTGCCCCGCCCGAGCTGCCCTTGCCCGCCAGGGGATGCAGGCTCACGCCGAGATAGCCGCGCGCCACATAGCCGCGCGCGCCCAGGGCCTTGACCGCCCGCTCGACCGTCACGGCCGGAATGGCCAGCGCCCGCCCGCGCGGCCCGCTGACCGCAAGGCCGATCAGCCGCCCGTCCGGGGCGACCACCGCCCCGCCTTCCAGCCTGCCGCCAAGCCTGAGGCCCAGCGTCAGCCGCGCATCGATCAGCCCGCCCTTGAGGCTGCGCCAGGCCGGTCCGGCTTCCGACACCGCCCCGAAAGCGGCGAGGGGTCCGAATTCGCCCCGCCCGACGGCCAGGGCGAGCGAACCCACCTGCGGCGTGGGCGCCGCGGCCCAGTCCGTCCACACGCCGCTGTCGAGCTTGAGCAGCGCCACATCGGTCGACGGATCGCGTCCGATGAGGCTCGCGACGGTCTTGCGGCCATCGGGCAGCAAGACGGAAAAGTCCTCGTCGCCCGGCAGCCCCTCATGCGCCGTGACCACGAGCCCCGAGCGCCACAGCACGCCGCTGACCGACCACGGCCCGGCGCTCTCGATCGCCACCACCCGCTCGGCCGCGCGGGCGGTCGCCGCGCTGATCGCCGCGGAAAATCCTTCCAGGCTGAAATTCGCCTCGTTCGGCATCGTCCCTCTCCTGGCCCTACCGCCGGAGCGCGGGGCAAATTCACTGGCAAATCCATTGGACTGATGCTGCGCTCAGGGCCCGGCTCCCGATAGCTCCCCGCTTGGGCAGGTCGCCCGGCGGGCGGAACCGCCCGGCAAAGCTGGCGTTGAAGCAACAGCTGCCGGAGCGCTCCCGTGGCGCACCGCCTCAACCCCCGGATATGAGGGCCGCCATGCTGAAGCTGCTGATTCTCCTAATCATTATCGCCGTGGTCGCCGGTGCGCTCGGCTTCACGGGCATCGCCGCCGGGGCCGCCTTCCTCGCCCGCATCATCTTCTTCATCATGCTGGTGGGCGTGGTGATCCTGCTGCTCTTGGCGTTGC
>DASZUI010000189.1:0-7715 GCA_035547675.1 Devosia sp. | reverse complement strand
GTCCCGATGCGGACCGAGAAGTCGGGCCGGGCCGGCCGCACGCGCAGCGAGCGGATTGCGTCGCCGATCTGCGACCGCTGCTGGACGGTCACGTTGAAATTGGGCGCCGCATTGGCGGCCGGAGGATTGCCGCCGGGCGCGCCCGGCCGGGTGTTCGCGCCCGCAGCGGCGTTGCCGGTGGTGCTCGCCGGGGCATTGCCGCCGGCGCTTGTCGTGGAAGTGGCCGCTGCGCCGGTGTTGGTGCTGGTCGTCGCGCTGGCGCCGGCCCGGGGCTGGCTGGTCCGCGTCCGGGACGGCGGACAGGCGCCATTGGGCGGCATGGGCGCACCGCTCGGGCAGGTTCCGGCGGCCGGCGCATTGATCGTGGCGCCGGCACCGATCTGTCCGCCGGCGCCGCCGGCAGGCGTACGGGCGCCAGCCGATACGCCTGCACCCGCCGAGGTGCCGGCGGTGCTTTGCGCATATGCGGGCTGTTCGAGGGCGGTGCCGAGGAGGGCGGCGGTTACGGCAAGGCCGAGCAGGATGTTCTTGCGCATGGGCAACTCTTCTTCACGAATTGGATGTCGATTGCTGCAACAACCCGCCGGCTTTGCGGGAGTTGCTGGCGACCTAGGTCCGGGGAAGCAGAGGACTTTCGACCGGCGGAACGTGGGCGGCGATACCGCCGTTGGGCAGAGGAAACCATTGAAGGAGTTCCTCGAAATGCTCCGCCTCGCTTCCCTTTCCGCCCTCTACCTGCTGTCGATCGGCGCGCTGTTCATGGCGTATTCGGTGCACTAGCGCATATGGCCGCAGGCCCGCGCCGGCAGCCGCCTGGTGCAACGCAAAACCCCCGCCGAGCAGCTCGGCGGGGGTTTGCCGTTTCTTCGGGCTCTCGGCGCCTATTTGAGCACCGTTATGACCTTCTTGGTCGTCGGCTCGACGATCACCGTGCGGCCGTCCGCGATGCGGAAATATTCATACTTGCTGTATCCCGGCACGACCTTGACGATGCTGTCCGGCACCGGGTGCAGCTCGATCGTGTCCGGCACGGCGGCGCCCACGTCGACATCGAAATCGACGCTCGGCACCGGGGTCACGTCGGTGCCCGAGAAATCCTGGACGATGGTGGTCTGCTGGTCCGGCGAGAGCACGACCGCGTCCTGCGCAAGCACCGGCGCGCTGGTCGCGGCCAGCAGCAGGGCGGCAGCCACGGTAAGTATCCTGTTGCTCATTCTTTAGCTCCGTATTTGATGATGGCTCTTGGGCAATCTGCTGCGCAAGCAATCGTTGCTCGGACCAAAGTCTCCGATCTGGATCACGGCACCTATATTGCCGAATTACCTGGTGGCGCGGCGCTTCTGGAACAGCAGGCCGTGCTGTCCGTTGTGCCGCATCAGCTTCGATCGGAGACCAAGATCCGCTTCCGCCGGTTTCCACTGTTCAGGGCCCATCGACCGGGCAGCACGTCGCCGCGGCGGCGCCTGCCGCCGCTCGAGATCGCGTTTCTCGCAGTCGCCGTGGCGATTGTCGGGCTCGCCATGGTTTCGGCGGGCAGGCTGGTGAGCGTGCAGATGGCGGCGAGCATTACGAGCGGCATAGCCGATACCACCGCCGCCAGCATGGATGTGATGCTGTCGGACGAGCTGGCGGAGATCGGGCCGGCGCGGCCATTGCCGGCCGAGGCGGTCGCGGGTCTCAATGCGCTGTTCTCGGCGGCCAACGACACGCGGGTCAACAAGCTGGTGCAAATCCGACTGCGCCGCCCCGACGGCTCGCTGCTCTATGAATCGCTGAGCGGGCTGATCGACAGCGAGCCCTCGCCGGCGGTCATGGCAGCGGCGCGGCAGGGGCGGCCCTTTTCCAGCCTGCTCGAGCTGCCGCTCGTCGCGGTCGGGCCGGGCACTGCCGGCACCCTGCCCGTTCTCAAACTCATCATACCCATTCACGACCGGGCCTCGGGCGCCGTAGAGGCGACGGCGGAGCTCTATTTCGGCGCCTCGAGCCTTATCGCACTGCAAAAGCAGTCCGAGTGGCGGATATGGACGATCATCGGGGCGATCGGGGCGATCGCGATCCTTGCGCTTTTCGGCCTCATCCATCGCACCAGCCGGATCATCGATACGCAGCAGCACCGCCTCGCCGACAGCCTCGCCGCCTCGCAGACGCTGGCCGCCGAAAACGTGCAGCTGCGGCGGCAGGCCGTCGTCGCCAATGAGCGGCTGCTCGCGCAGGTGGGCGCGGACCTGCATGATGGTCCGCTGCAGCTGCTCGCCGCCCATATTCTCGCGCTCTCGCGGCGCGGGCGGTCCGCGGCGCCGGCCGAGCTTGCCGCCGCGCGACAGGCCATCGAGGAATTGCGCAACATCTCGGCGGGACTGGTGCTGCCCGAGCTTTCCGGGCTCGCCCTCGAGGAGGCCATCGGCCTGGCCGTGCGGCGCCATGAGGAAATGACCGGCGCGACGGTGGATGTCCGGTTCGGCGAACTGCCCGCGGAGGCTCCCCTCGACCTCAAGGTTTGCCTCTACAGAATCGCGCAGGAGGGGTTGGGCAATGCGGCGCGGCATGGGGTTTCCGGCAGCGCGGCCATCGCCATCGGCTTCGCGCAGGGCAGAGTGACGCTCGAGATCACCAACAAGGTCGAAGCCTCCCGCCCGGCCGAGGCGCCTCCGGCGCAGCCGGCGCGGACCCGGCTGGGGCTGGCCGGGATGCGGGCGCGCCTCGAGGCAATCGGCGGTCAGCTGGTCTTCGAAAGGGGCGACGCGACGGCGCGCCTCGTCGCCTATGCCCCCTTATAGGGCTCCGACAGGGTGGGCGCGGGCGCCTGGGGCAGCAGCGCCGGCGTCGCCTGGACGGCCAGCACCACGTCGAGCCGGTTCTTGGCGCCCAGCTTGGCCATGAGATTGGTCATGTAATGCTTGATCGTCTTTTCGCTGAGATTGAGCTCGCGGGCGATTTCCTTGTTGGTCTTGGCGCGCAGCAGCCCGTCGACGATCTGCTGCTCGCGCAGGCTGAGCTGATGGCCGCGCCCCGGCTGCTCGCCGGCCTTGTGCGCCTGCAGTGCCGCGAGAATGCGGGGCGCGAGTTCGGGCGAGACGAAGACCTGCCCTGCTTCGACGGCCCGTACCGCCTCGAACAGATCGTCCGCCGGGCGGCCCTTGAGCACGAAGCCGAGCGCTCCGGCCTCCAAGGCGCGGAAGGCAAGCTTGGGATCGGCATAGGCCGTGAAGATCACGACGCGCGTGCCGAGACGAACAGTCTCTGCGATGGCCTCGAAGACATCGCCCGGCATGCTGAGATCGGTAATTGCGATATCCGGACGCTGCGCGCGAGCCAGCTCCAGCAGACCCTCTGAGGTATCCGCCGTGCCTACGACAAGGAAACGCTCGTCCTCGAACAGGCTGGCCAGCCCGCGGACAAGGGCGGGGTGATCATCGACGAGGAGAATGCGGATCGGCATACGTGGAACCCTGCATGGAAAGAACGGGGGCGTAACGCAGCCGAACCAAGGGCGTTGCAGGATTTATCTGGATTGCCGGTGCTGGCCGGAATTGCCGTTGCCGCCGGCATTGCCGTTCTGCCCGCCATTGCCCGGCGTGCCGCCATTGCCGACCCCGTTGTCCTGATGGCCGGACTCCGCCGGTGCGGCATCGGCCCCTGCGCCTGCGGCAGCGGCATCGGACTCGCCGGCACCTGCTGCGCCGCTATCGGCCTCGTCGTCCGGCCGGATATTGCCGGGGGAGCCGGCATCCGCCGCGGCGGCAGCACCCTGCGGCGAATAGGTTTGGCCGGCCGTTACCAGCACTTGATGGCCGCCCCGGGCGATCTCAACCGCGCCGCTGCTGACACGCAGGCTCGCCGTGCCGGCGGCGACGCGCGACACCAGGCTCGCCGCGGCGGGCGCCGCCACGAAGCCGGGCGTCACCAGGCGGGTTCCGCCGCGACCCGGCTCGAGCATGGAGAGCACACCGCTATATTGCTCGATCGTGACGGCGCCGCCGGCGACACTCGGGCGGATGGTCGTGTCATGGCCAAGGCGGAGCGTTTCGCCGCCGCGTTTGAGCACCAGGCTTCCGGCCTGAAGCGTGCGCACGGCAACGCCGCTGCCGACGGCATCGCCGCGCTTGATTTCGAGCCATTGGCCGGCGATCAGCGCCAATACCGAGCCGTGCACGTCGGCTGCGGCCCAAGCGTCGGCCGCCCGTACGGGGGCCACCATCGCCAGGGCGACCAGCGGCCCCAAAAGCCAATAGATTCCGGGCACTGGGACGCCCTCCTCAGCCGATCACGGCATGGACGCAAAGCCGACGCGGCAGACCAGTTCCCGTCCCAGCCCTTCGGTCGCCATGGTCGGGAGCCGGCGCCCGACGAAAGTCCGATGGCCGGAATTGCCGGCCCGAGCGATTTGGCGAGCGGAGGCCCAGGCTGGCAAACATCTCGATCGGGCGATACGCATCGGGGAACAAGGGGGCACTCGCATGAATGACGGAACGGAACGGCCCAA
Organism: Devosia sp.; assembly: GCA_035547675.1. Classification (GTDB taxonomy): domain Bacteria; phylum Pseudomonadota; class Alphaproteobacteria; order Rhizobiales; family Devosiaceae; genus DASZTU01. Next base: position 3,232 of record DASZUI010000189.1, on the reverse strand, counting down.
GCCGGTTAGGAGCCTGGGACGACCACTTTTTACAGGATTAGCTCCGGCGGTGTGCATCAGATGAAAAAACCGGCATCGGTCGCAGCGCTCACCGAGTTTGGGCGCATCCGTCTCTCGCGGAGCTTCTTCATGCGGGACTTCCTGTTCTCCGACATCGCCGCAATTCACGGCCTCGCCAACATTCCGGACGATCCCGACCTGGCGATTGCAGCGGGCACCCAGCTTTGTGAACAGCTATTGGAGCCATTGCAGAACAGATTTGGCCGCATCGCCATCCGATCGGCCTATCGGTCCAAAGAGGTCAACGGCCTCGGCAACCAGCTGCAGAAGGAGGGCAAGCCCGGTTATAATTGCGCGCGCAACCAGGCCAACTACGCAGGGCATATCTGGGACGAGCGCGATGCTGCTGGGCATATGGGCGCGACCGCCTGCATCGTTGTCCCGAGCTTCTGGGACCATTTCCAGGCGGAGGGCGACTGGCAGAAGCTGGCGTGGTGGATACACGACCACCTGCCCTATTCCGGCATGGAGTTCTTTCCGCGCTATTGGGCCTTCAACCTGAGCTGGCACGAACGTCCGACGCGCAGAATTTCGAGCTACGCCGCACCCAAAGGCGTGCTTACCGCACCGGGCAGATCGAACCATGAGGGCTCGCACGAGGCCGTCTGGACGGGAATCGAACGGACCTTCCGCTAGGTCGCAAGGCCGGGTAGATTCCGGTAGGCCTCGAGGCACTCGGGATTGGCCAATGCGGTGTCGTTGCCCAGGGCGCGGCCGTGGATGGTATCGCGCACGGCGATTTCGGAAATCTTCCCGGAGCGGGTGCGGGGGATTTCGGGAACCGCAAAAATGCGGGCCGGGACGTGACGGGGCGTTGCGCCCGCGCGGATGCGCGAGCGGATGGTCTGCTGCAGCTCGTCGGTCAATTGGGCGCCGGGTCGCAGCCGGACGAACAGCACGATCCGCTGGTCGCCCGCCCAGTCCTGGCCGACGCAGACGGCTTCGAGCACTTCGGGGATACTCTCGACCTGGCGATAGATCTCGGCGGTGCCGATGCGGACGCCGCCGGGATTGAGCGTGGTGTCCGAGCGTCCATGGATAACGAAGCCCCCCGAGCTGCGCTGCTCCACGAAATCGCCATGCGCCCAGACGCCCAGGAAGCGGCTGAAATAGGTCGCCCGATAGCGCGAGCCGTCCGCGTCCCCCCAAAAGCCCACCGGCATCGAGACGTGGGCGTTGCGGCAGACAAGCTCTCCGGGCTTGCCGATCACCGGGTGGCCGTCGCTGTCGAAGGCGGCGACATCCATGCCGAGGAGCGCTGCCTGCAATTCGCCCCGCCGCACCGGCAGCACCGGCACGCCACCGAGAAAGCAGGCGCAGATATCGGTGCCGCCCGAGATCGAGGCGAGGTGCAGATCGGCCTTCCAGGCCTCGTAGATGTAATCAAAGCTCTGCGGCAGCAGCGGCGAGCCGGTCGAAAGGATGGCCTTGAGGCTGGTGAGCTTGTGGCTCAGGCGCGGCAACACGCCCGCCTTGCTGCACGAATCGATATATTTGGCCGAGGTGCCGAAGATCGCGATGCGCTCGGCATCGATCAGGTCGGGCAGGCGGGCCGGGCCGGGATAGGCGGGATTGCCGTCGAAGGTGACGAGCGTTGCCCCCGAGGCGAGGCCGGTGATCAGCCAGTTCCACATCATCCAGCCGCAGGTGGTGTAGTAGAAGAGCCGCTCTCCGGGCTTGAGGTCGCAATGCAGCACATGCTCCTTCTTGTGCTGCAGCAGGAGCCCGCCGGCGCCATGGACAATGCATTTGGGCTTGCCCGTGGTGCCGGAGGAAAACAGGATCACCAGCGGCGCGTCGAAACCCTGCCGGTGGTAGGCGATGGGCCCGGGGGAGAAGCGTTCGAGCCAGGCGTCGAGGCGCATATGCGGCTTGGCATAGGCGGAAGCGGCGCGCCCGTCGCCCAGCAGCACGACGGTTTTGACCGAGCTCGCCGCGGCGACCGCATCGATGCTTGCCCGGGTGTCGATGGTCTTGCCCGCATAGCCGTATTCGGGCACGGCAAACAGAATCTTCGGCTCGACCTGGTTGAGACGGTCGCTGGCGCCCGCCGGACCGAAATCGGGGGAACAGGAGGCGAAGATCGCGCCGATCGCCGCCGAGGCCAGATAGAGGGCGACGGATTCGATATCGTTGGTGACGATCGCCGCGATCCGATCGCCGGGACCGATACCGCCGGCGCGCAGCGCCTGCACCATGCGGGAAACCAGATCGTGCAGGCCCTCGCGGGTCAGGGCGCGCCGCGTGCCGTCATCGCGATGCGCAATCAAAGCGAGCCGGTCATCGGGCTCGGCGAGCAGGTTTTCGGTGTAATTGAGCCTGGCCTGGGGAAAGAAACGCGTCGTTTGGATGTCTGTGCCGACCTGCACGCAGCGGCGGCCACGATCCCCGATGATCCCCAGATGATCCCATAGCAGGGCGTAAAAGGCCTCGGGTTCGCCGATCGACCAGGCGTGGAGGCCGGCATAGTCGGCCGGCGCGAAACCGGCACGGCGGGCGAACTGCGCCAGGTTGGAGGCGCCGATCCGCGCGGCATCCGGGGTCCAGAGAATTTCGGCGGGCTCAGACATGTTCCACCGCCATGGCAATACCCATGCCGCCGCCGATGCAGAGCGTGGCGATGCCGCGCTTGCCGCCGCGGCGGCCAAAGGCGTGCAGCAGCGTGGTCAGGACGCGGGCGCCCGACGCCCCGATCGGATGGCCGAGCGCAATCGCCCCACCATGGACGTTGACCCGTTGAGGGTCGAGCGCCAGCTCCGAAATCACCGCAAGGCTTTGCGCCGCAAAGGCCTCGTTGATTTCCCACAGGTCGACCTGGCCGGCGGTCCAGCCGGCGCGCTCCAGCGCCTTCCTGCTGGCGGGGATCGGCCCCAGCCCCATGAACTGGGGGTCGAGGCCCACATGCGCCCAGGCGGCGATGCGGGCGAGGGGCGCCACGCCGCGGCGCGCCGCTTCGGCCTCGCTCAAAAGTACGAGCGCCGCCGCGCCGTCATTGATGCCGGACGAATTGCCGGCGGTCACGGTGCCATCAGCGGCAAAGGCCGGCCGGAGCCTGGCCATGGCCTCGGCCGAAGCATCGGGCCGGATGTGCTCGTCGGTGGAGACGATCCGCGTGCCCTTGCGGTCGGCTATCTCGACCGGGACGATTTCGCGCTCGAAGCTGCCATTGGCC
>DASZUI010000188.1:0-12819 GCA_035547675.1 Devosia sp. | reverse complement strand
TCATGACGGCCGGCATCTGCTCGGGTTTCCCTGCCACTAACGACCTGGACTTTTCGACATGGCTAGAACTTTTCTGATCCGCGGCCTGCTCTGCGGGGTTGTGGCGGGCGTGCTTGTTTTCCTTTGCGCCAAGCTTTTCGGTGAGCCGAATGTGGACGGCGCGATTGCCGTCCAGTCGGCCATCGCCAAGGCCGCCGGCGAGGCGCCGGAGCCGGAGATCGTCAGCCGATCGACGCAGGCGAGCTGGGGGCTCTTTGTCGGCACCATGGCTTTTTCGATCGCCATGGGCGGCATCTTCTCGCTCGTCTTTGCCTTCTTCTGGGGGCGGCTAGGGGGGCTCGGTGCCCGCGCCAGCTCGCTGCTGATTGCGGCCGGCGCGTTCATCACCGTCTATCTGGTGCCCTTCCTCAAATATCCGGCGAACCCGCCATCGGTGGGCAATCCGGAGACGATCGGCTACCGGACCTTCCTCTATTTCGGCATGATCGTCATTTCGATCGTGGCGCTGGTGGTGGTCTATAATCTCGGCCGCAGCCTTGCCCAGAAGAACGAACGCTGGAACGTGCTGCTGATTTGCGGCGTGTCGTACCTGATCGTCATCGCCTTCGCCTATGCGATCCTGCCCTCGATCGACGAGGTACCCAAGCAGTTCCCCGCAACGCTGCTGTGGAACTTCCGGCTGTCTGCGCTCGGCATACAGGCGGTGCTTTGGGCAGTGCTCGGCCTGCTGTTCGGCGAACTCACCGAGCGGTCGCTGGCGCGGCGGCCTTCCGGGCTGGTCCGGCGCGCCTGACGGCGGGCTTGGGGGCCGGCATGCCGGCCCCCCGTTAGCTGCCGGGTAGCGGAACATTAACCCTAACGGGCCATAAAGAGCCGGTCGGCGTAAATCCGATCCCGGAGTGTCAGATGGCTCGCCTCGCCCTGTTCCTACTGCTTTGCTCGACCGCGCTTGCCGCCGCGCCGGCGGTGGCGGCCGATTACGATGTGACGCCAGGCCTCCGGACGGGCTACGCCGCCGACTGGAACGGCGGCGATGATCCGCTCAGCTTCGAGCTCGGCCTGCGCTACTGGTATTCCTGGGGCGCGCAGAATTTCAATGTGGGCCCGGCGGCGCTCGACGAGAGCGACCGCACGCAGACCGTGGAAGGGCAGTTCCGCATCAACGATGCCTCGACCCGCTTCTACGCTAAGGGCCTCGCCGGCACCTCCTTCGCCATCGACGGAAACTCGAGCGGCGGTCCCGCCGGCCAGCCGAGCGCGGTCTCCGACGGGAGGGTGAGCTATCTGGGCGCCGATCTCGGCTATTCCTGGCTGGGCGATGCCGGCAATGGCACGGGGGCCGGCCCGCTCATCGGCTATATGTACTGGAACGACTCGCCGAATTTCGGCCGTGCCGTGTTCAATCCTACCCCGACTTCCGGCGACAGCCGCGAAAACGATATTGCCATCAATGCGCTGCGCCTCGGTTTCGGCGGCCGCGCCAATCTCGGCAACGCTTTCGACGTTACGGCGGAGCTGGCGGGCGTGCCCTATGCGAAGATCGACGGCACGCTCGGCGCCTATGGCATCGGCAGCATCGATACGGGCACGACGACGATCACCCAATCCTCGGCGGCCGACATCCACGGCTGGGGCTATGGCGCCATGGGCGAAGTGATGGTCGGCTTCCATCCCAGCGATGCGCTGACGCTGCGTCTGGGCGGCCGCGCCTGGTATCTGCAGGGTCGTTCGGATACCAGCTTCAACACCACCACGGTCAACAATGCGGCGCCGACCACGGTGACCGGCACGCAGACTTACATCAATACCGACAATCCCTGGTCGCTGTTTCGCTACGGCCTTGTCGGCGAGCTGACGTATAATTTCTGATCGCGGGTTGCGGCGGCTGGGTCGCAGCGCCGGCCCAGAAAAGTTGCTTCCACTTTTGCCGATCACGCTCTAACTCTTGCCGCGATCATGGGCGAGGCGGGATCGCCCATCCGTCAGCAAGGCTCTTTCCGTGACCGACCGACTTCGCATTGCCCTGGCCCAGCTCAATCCGCATGTGGGTGCGCTGCTGCACAATCTCGAGCTTGGGCGGGACGCCATCCGCCGCGCGGCGGCGTCGGGGGCGGACTTGCTGATGTTCTCCGAACTTTTCACGACCGGCTACTTTCCCGAGGACCTGTTTTTCAAGCCGCGCTTCGTCGCCGACGCCATGGAGGCGGCGCGCCAGCTCGCGGCAGAATCGAAGAACCGCAATCTGGGCCTGCTGATCCCGACGGTGTGGCGGGAGGAGGACGGTACGCTGCGCAACGCCGTGCTCTATGCGGAAAAGGGCGAAATCCTCGCCACCCGGTTCAAGCGCGAGCTGCCCAACGACGACGTCTTCTACGAAAAGCGCTATTTCCTGCCGGGGCCGCTGCCAGCGCCGATCATGATCAAGGGCGTGTCGGTCGGCGTGCCGATCTGCGAAGACATCTGGTGGCCGGAGGTGACGGCGAGCCTGGCCCGCTCGGGGGCCGAGATATTGCTCTGCCCGAACGGGTCGCCCTATTGGCGCGAGAAGCAGCCACGGCGCTTCGAGATCGTCCGCCGGCGCATCGCCGAGACCGGCCTGCCGCTGCTTTATCTCAACCAGGTCGGCGGGCAGGACGAGCTGGTTTTCGACGGTGCGTCCTTCGGCATGGAGCCGGATGGCACGCGGGTGTTCCAGGGCAAATCCTTCATGCCCGACCTCGTCATCTCCGATTGGGAGCGGCGCGAGGAGGGTTGGCGCTGTGCCAAGGGCGAGGTCGCGCCCATGCCTTCGGCCGAGGAGGCGCCCTGGCGCGCGGCGGTGCTCGGGCTCAGGGACTATGTGCTCAAGAACGGCTTCAAGAAGGTGGTGCTCGGGCTCTCCGGCGGGATCGACAGCGCGGTCGTGGCGGCGATCGCCACCGACGCCTTCGGCAGGGACAATGTCCACTGCCTCATGCTGCCCTATCGCTATACTTCGGAGGAGAGCCTCAAGGACGCCAAGGACTGCGCGCAGCGCCTCGGCGTGCGGTACGATGTGGTGCCGGTCGGCGGGCCGGTCGATGCGGCCAATGCAGAGCTGGCATCGCTCTTCGCCGGCCGGGCGCCGGACCTGACGGAGGAGAACATCCAGTCGCGCATGCGCGGGCTGACCCTGATGGCGGTTTCCAACAAGTTCGGCTCCATGTTGCTCACCACCGGGAACAAGTCGGAAATGGCGGTGGGCTACGCTACGATCTATGGCGACATGAATGGCGGGTTCAACCCGATCAAGGACGCGCTCAAGATGCAGGTCTATGCCATGGCGCGCTGGCGCAACGTCAATATGCCGGGCGATTGCCTGGGGCCGCGGGGCGAGGTCATTCCGCAGTCGATCATCGACAAGGCGCCTTCGGCCGAGCTCAGGCCCGACCAGAAGGACCAGGACAGCCTGCCGCCCTATCCGATCCTCGACGAAATCCTTGCCGGGCTGGTCGAGGACGAATTGTCGGTGGCGGAGATCGTCGAGCGCGGCGAGGGCCGGTTCGACCTCGCGCTGGTCAAGCGCATCGAGCGCATGGTTTATTTGGCCGAATACAAGCGGCGCCAGGCCGGGCCGGGGGTGAAGCTCACGCAGAAATCCTTCGGCCTGGGGCGGAAATACCCCATCACCAACGGCTATCGCGACCTCTCCGGCAAGACGGCGGCGCCGGTGCGGGCGCCCTCGGGTGTGGAATGACCGCTCCGACGGTCGTCCGCTATGCGCCCTCGCCCACGGGCAGGCTGCATCTGGGCAGTGCGCGTCCGGCGCTGCTGAACTGGCTGTTCGCGCGACGTGAGGGCGGGCGTTATATCCTCCGCCTGGATGACACGGATCGGGCCCGCTCGACCGATGAATATGCCGAAAGCATCAAGCTCGACCTCGCCTGGCTGGGGGTATCGCCCGACCTCGTGGTGCGCCAGCAGGACCGGACGGCGCTCTACGACAGCGCCCGCGATCGGCTGATTGCGGCGGGACGGCTCTACCGCGCCTATGAAACCGAGGACGAACTCGAGCGCAGGCGCGCCCGCGCCCGGGCATTGGGGCGGCCGCCCATTTACGACCGGGCGGCGCTGAAGCTGACCGAGGCGGATCACGCGCGCCTGGCCGCGGAGGGACGCCGGCCGCACTGGCGCTTCCGCCTCGACGGGCGGCGGGTCGGCTTCGACGACCTGATCCGCGGTCCGCAGGCGATCGACACCGCCTCGATGTCCGATCCCGTGCTGATCCGCGAGGACGGCAGCTATCTCTACACGCTGACCTCGGTGGTGGACGATATCGACCTCGGCGTCAGCCATGTGATCCGGGGCGAGGACCATATTTCCAATACCGGCACGCAGATCGAGATTTTCGAGGCGCTGGGCGGGGCTGTGCCGGTCTTCGCCCACCACAATCTGCTGACCGATGCGCAGGGTGGCGGCTTTTCCAAGCGCCTGGGCTCGCTGTCGCTGACCGAGCTGCGCGAGGAGGGCTATGAGCCGCTGGCCGTCGCCATGATGGCGGTGCTGACCGGCACGAGCCTCGCCATCGAGCCTTATCCCGACCTCGATGCCGTCGCCGAAAGGCTCGACCTGTCGATGATCTCGCACGGGCCGGCGCGGTTCGATCCCGCCGAACTCACCAGTCTCAATGCGCGTATCCTCCACCATATGCCGTTCGAAATGGCGCGGCCGCGGCTCGAGAAATTGGGGCTGGCGGACCAAACGCTCTGGCTGGCGCTGCGCGCCAATCTGGCGAAATTCGCCGACATCGAAGCTCTCGCGACGCTGGTACGCGGCCCTGTCCAGCCGGTGGTGGCGGAGGAGGACCGGGCGTTTATCGACGAAGCGCGCCGGCTCTTGCCGCCGGCCCCCTGGGACGAGACGACCTTTGCGGCCTGGGCCAACGCGCTCAAGGAGAAGACCGGCCGCAAGGGCAGGGGGCTGTTCGAGCCGCTGCGGCTGGCGCTGACCGGCCGCCATGACGGGCCCGACCTCAAGACGCTGCTGCCGCTGATCGGCCGGGACGAGGCGCTGCGGCGGCTGTCCAGCCAGCCATTCGGCTGGACCGTCTTTTGATGCGGGCAGGTAGGGCGCGTTGAGTGGGCAGGTAGCGCGCGCTCCTGCAAAACTGGATTCCCGCCTTCGCGGGAATGACGGCGGGGATGGGGCGGGAAGGACGGCCGGGATTGGGGGCGACAATGGCGGCGTGGAATGGGCACGGCGGCGCTCCAGCCCCATCGTCATTCCGGCGCAGGCCGGAATCCAGAAGCAGGCGCGACTTGGGAATAACTCACCCGGCGCCCGGCGGCAGGGTGGCCGGCGCATAGGGTGTGTCGGGGCCGACGACGCGGACCAGCTTGTCGCCGACCTTTACCGTACGGCTGGGCGCCGAAATAACGGGCTCGGCCGTCGGCGCGACGAGCGGCGTCGCGGCGTTGGGATCGGGGCGCGGCCGGGGCAGCGGCACGTCGGCGACTTCGTCCGCAGCCGCGGCCGGCGTGCTCGCGGAAGCCAGGAGGGTAGCGCGCGGGTCGCGCACGGGCAGGGGGAAGGTCTGCCCGGCATAGCTGACCACGGTGCGCGGCTTGCCCCCGCTATGGTCGACCGAAATCTGCCCGACCACCTCCTGCGGCTTGCAGCCATTGGTCAGGTCGAATTGCTTGCGGTAGGCGAAGGCGGTGGGGAGCGAGGTATAGGCCTCCCCCGAAACGCTCACCATCTGCTCCGGGCCCTGGCCCGGGTTCTGGTAATAATAGAGCTCGACCTGCTGGGTGGGACATTCGGCCTGGCAGGTCTGCTGGTCCTGGGGGATATAGTCGGGCAGCGTGGCGTAGCTTATCGGCCAGTAATAGCCGTCGGAGAGGCGCACGCAGACCGTGCGGATGGTGCCGTTGCCGTTCTCGTCGGCGAAGGGGTCCTCGACCTGCTGGCCGGTATAGTCCGCCTCGTCGTCGCCATAGCCGCCCGGGTCCTGCTGGGCGCCGAACAGCTGCTGCAGGAAGTTGCGGCGCGGCGACTGCTCGCTGAAGATCGCGCCCGAGCCCGGCTGGCCGCAGCCATAGCGGGCCATCTGCTGAACGATCTGCTGGCGCTGGGCGGCGAGCGCGGAGCCATTGTCGGCGCTTTGCGAGAGCTTGGCGATCTGGTCGCGCTCGGAGAGGATTTGCCGGGCGATGCCGCGGCATTGCTGCGTTTGCGGCAATTTTTTCTGCTGCGCGTCCTGGCAGCCGGTGCGCAGATAGGCCTGCTCGGCGTTTCTTTCGTCCGCCTGGAGGGCCCTGAGATTGTCCGCCGCCTGGCCCGCATTGCGGAGGTCGGGGTTGCGATCGAACTGCGCCAGCATGCCGCCAAGCTGGCCACAGACGGCCGATTGCGCCAGCGCGGCCCCTGCATCCAGCGCCACGAACAGTCCCGCCAAGAGGATGGCGAGGCGGAGAAGCCGGCGGCGCAGGGGAGATTCTCTCATGGGACGAGGATAGGCGGGCGGCGGATCGGAATCCACTTCGTCTTTGCCACAGTCGGACAACGGCGCGGATTAGGCTTGCTTTTGCGTGGCGCAGCCGCCACATTGCGCGCCATGAAAACCGCTGCAGCGATCTGCATTACGGCCGAGATTATTATCCGCTAATTTCGTTGGCGGCGCGGTTTTCTTCATCCCCGATCTGAACCTCCGAAGAGCCCGCTGCCCGCGCGACGACCGCCCTGGGTAGGCTTATGGCAAGCGACAAGATCGAGCTCCGCCTCTACAACACGCTGACGCGCGAAAAGGCGCCGTTCAGGCCGATAGATGAGGCCAATGTCCGCATGTATGCCTGCGGGCCGACGGTCTACGACTATGCCCATATCGGCAATGGCCGAATGGCCGTGGTCTTCGACTTGTTGTTCCGCGTCCTCAGGCATGTCTATGGTGCGGAACACGTCACCTATGTCCGCAACATCACGGACGTGGACGACAAGATCAATGCCCGGGCGGCGCGGGACTATCCGGGCATGCCGCTCAACGAGGCGATCCGGAAGGTCACCGAGGCGACCGCCGCCCAATACCAGAAGGACGTGACGGCGCTCGGTTGCCTCGAGCCCAGCGTGCAGCCGCGCGCCACCGACAATATCGAGGGCATGCAGGCGATGATCGGCACTCTGCTGGCGAACGGCCATGCCTATGAGGCACGCCAGGAGGGCGAGGTGCTGTTTGCCGTCGATTCCATGCCCGACTACGGCGCGCTCTCCGGCCGTAATCTCGAAGAGAACCTGGCGGGTGCGCGTATCGCCGTGGACGCCCATAAGCGCAATCCGGCGGATTTCGTGTTGTGGAAGCGCTCGAACGCGGACGAACCAGGCTGGGAAAGCCCTTGGGGCCGCGGCCGGCCCGGCTGGCATATCGAATGCTCGGCCATGAGCGAGCGCTACCTGGGCGAGATTTTCGATATCCATGGGGGCGGGCTCGACCTGATCTTTCCGCACCACGAAAACGAGATCGCCCAGTCGCGCTGCGCACATGGCACGAGCGCGATGGCCAATGTGTGGATGCACAACGGCTTTCTTCAGGTGGAAGGTCAGAAAATGTCGAAATCCCTCGGCAATTTCTACACCATCCACCAATTGCTGGAGACGGACATTTTCGGCGGCCGCAAATGGCCGGGAGAGGTGCTGCGGCTCGCCATACTGATGACGCATTATCGAGAGCCGATCGACTTCTCGGTGAGGCGGCTGGAGGAGGCCGAAGAGAAGCTGCGCGGCTGGCAGCGCAGCGTCGGCGGGGCAAAGCCGACGGCGGTCGAGGCGGCGGCGGTTGCCGAGCTCGCCGATGACCTCAATTTCCATCGGGCGACGGTGGTGCTGGATGGCCTCGCGCGCGAGGCCAATCGCGGCGATGCCGACGCACGGGGCCGGCTGGCGGCGACGCTGGCATTTCTTGGTTTCGGCACGCAAACCCTGCTGCAGGCGGCCAACGAGAATGACGCCATTGAGATCGATGCCGCCGTGGAGTCGCGTCTCGCCGCTCTAGCCTCGAAGGATTTCGCCCGCGCCGATACGATCCGCGCCGAGCTTGCCGAACAGGGCATCCAGCTCATGGACTTCAAGGACCCCGAGACCGGGGAACGTCGCACCAGATGGGAGATGAAGCGATGACTGCCAGTGTCGACCACATCGGTATCAATGTCAGCGATTTCGACAAGTCCAAGGCCTTCTATGCGGACGCGCTGGCGCCGCTCGGCATCAAGGTGATGATGGATTTCGGCGAAGCGGTCGGCATGGGGGAGGATGCGCCGTTTCTCTGGATTTCGCGCGGCAACCCCGGCCATGTGCATGTGGCGTTCAGCGCGCCGGACCGGGCGGCGGTCGACGCCTTCCACGCCGCGGCGATGGCGGCCGGCGGCAAGGACAATGGCAAGCCGGGCCTGAGGACCGAATACACCCCGACCTATTATGCGGCCTTCGTGCTCGACCCCGACGGCCACAATATCGAAGCCGTCTGCCATGCCCCAGAGTGAGGTCTATACCGGCGGCTGCCAGTGCGGGGCGGTGCGGTTCCGGGTGGAAGGCCCGGTGAAGCATGCTTCGATATGCAATTGCCGCATGTGCCAGAAGGCGCTGGGCAATTTCATCGCGCCTTTTGCCGCCTTCGCCGGGCGGGTCGAGTGGACGCGCGGGCGGCCGACCGAGTTTCAGAGCTCGCAGGTCGTCCATCGCGGCTTCTGCAGCAATTGCGGCACGCCGTTGAGCTATCGCTGGGGCGATAACCAGCCCTCGCTCACCATCGGGTCCTTCGACGAGCCGAACCGCATCCTGCCGACGGTCGAGCTGGCGCGCGACAACCGGCACCCGGTGTTCGCCCATTATGACGCGCTGGTGCCGGAGGAGCAGGGGCAGACCGACGAGGAGCGGGATATTCTAGCGATATTGAAGTCTTTCCAGCATCCCGACCGGGATACCGAGAACTGGACACCGGGGGAGAGCGTCAAATGAGCCGCGAACGCCTCTATATCTTCGATACGACTTTACGCGACGGGGCGCAGACCGCCGGCATCGAGTTCTCGATCGAGGACAAGATCGCGGTGGTGAAGCTGCTCGAGGCGCTGGGCGTCGACTACATCGAGGGGGGCTATCCGGGCGCCAACGTCACGGATACGGCATTTTTCAGCGAAAAACGCACGAAAAAGGCGATTTTCACGGCCTTCGGCATGACCAAGCGCGTGGGGCGGTCGGTCGAGAACGACCCCGGCGTTCAGGATGTGCTCAATGCGCGCTCGGACGCCGCGTGCTTCGTCGGCAAGTCTTCGGTGAAGCAGGTCGAGATCGCGCTCGGTATTTCTCTTGAAGAGAACCTGCAGAATATCCGCCAAACCGTGGCGGCTTCGGTCGCACGCGGCAAGGAAACGCTGGTCGATTGCGAGCACTTCTTCGACGGCTACAAGGAAAATCCGAGCTATGCGCTCGCCTGCGTGACCGCGGCGATCGAGGCGGGGGCGCGCTGGGCCGTGCTCTGCGACACCAATGGCGGCACGATGCCGGATGAAACAAGTGCCATCATTCGGCAGCTTTGTGCAACGATTCCCGGCAACCGGCTCGGCATACATGCGCATGACGATACCGGCCAGGCGGTCGCCAATACGCTCGCGGCGGTCAATGCCGGGGTGCGGCAAATCCAGGGGACGCTGAACGGCATCGGCGAGCGCTGCGGCAACGCCAACCTCGTCACCATTATCCCGACGCTGCTGCTCAAGGCAGAGTTTGCGGAGCGATTCGCGACCGGCGTCAGCCCGGCGCAGCTTGCCGACATCACGCGCATCTCGCGCGCCTTCGACGATCTGCTCAACCGGGCCTCGCCGCGGCAGGCGCCCTATGTCGGGGCATCGGCCTTCGCGACCAAGGCGGGCATACACGCCTCGGCGCTGGCCAAGGATTTTTCGACTTATGAGCATGTGCCGCCCGAAAGCGTCGGCAATGAGCGCTCGATCATGGTGTCGCAGCAGGCGGGCAAGTCCAATCTGCTGGCGGCGCTGGGGCGACATGCCATCAGCGTCGAAAGGGACGATCCCCGGCTCGATTCGCTGCTGCGGCAGGTGAAGGAGCGCGAGGCGGCGGGCTATTCCTATGACGGAGCGGACGCGTCTTTCGTGATCCTCGCCCGGCGGGTGCTCGGCACGCTGCCGGAATTCTTCACGGTGGAGAATTACCGGACCAGCGTCGAACGCCGCCACAATGCGCATGGCGAACAGGTGACGGTGACCGAGGCGGTGGTCAAAATCCGCATCGAAGACGAGCTTCTGATGTCGGTGGCCGAAGGCAACGGCCCCATCAACGCGCTCGACCTAGCCATGCGCAAGGACCTCGGCAAATATTCGGACCGGATCGCCGACCTCGAGCTGGTGGATTTCAAGGTGCGTATCCTCGACGGCGGCACGGGCGCGGTCACCCGTGTGCTGGTCGAAAGCCGCGATGGAACGGGCGAACGCTGGTATACGATCGGCGTGAGCCCCAATATCATTGATGCCTCTTTCGAGGCGCTATATGAGTCCATCACCTACAAGCTGATGAAGACTGACTCGGGACAGGCGACAACAGCGAAGGAAGAGATCATTTTCGGGCCCGCCCAGTAACGGTACGGGCCATTGGAGGAAAAACTGGCCGACCCCGCTCCGACAAGACCACTTGCCGTAACAATTGGAGCGGCAATCGCTACCGTCGTGGTTGTCGCCGGCATCGTCGCCGGCCCGGTGATTTCCTCCTGTTCATCCAGCCCGGACGGTTTCGGCATCTGCGTGCAGAACCGGCTCGCTTCGGTCGGCGTGCTGCCCAAGGCCAATGTGCCGGCCGACGCGGTGGCAACCGCCTCGGCGGCGGTGGTGAGCCCGGCCGCGCCGAGCGCCGAGGCAGCCTCTGCGCCGCCGGCGGCGGAGTCCGCTGCCGAGCCAGCGAGCCCACCGGCCGCCAAGCCGCAACCGGCACCGGCTGCCGCCCCGCCGACACCGGCAGTCGCAGCTGCATCCCCCGCGTCGCCCAGTGCAACCGAGCCGGCCGTTGCCGCGGTATCGCGGCCGGCGACCACGGCCGCTGCGGCCGCCCCTGCGGCGTCAGCGCCAGTGGAACCGCCGCAGATGGCGGCTACGGCTGCTGCGCCTACGCCGGCCGCCGCCAAGCCTGCGCCCGGTCCCGATACGCTGGCGCATCTGTCGCCCAATGCCGATGGCGATTCGAGCGGCCGGCCGGTCGGCACGCAGATCGCCAGTATTCCGCCCAATGCGGCGAGTGTTCCGGCCGCGACGCCGCAGGCCTCGGATGCGAGCTTTGGGCTCGTGCGGGCCGAGCCCGACGGTTCGGTGGTGATCGCGGGCAGCGCCCTGCCGGGCGAAACCGTCGACATTTACGCCGACGACAAGCTCCTCGGCGAGGCCGATGCCGAAGATGGCGGCGACTGGGCCTTCGTACCCGACCAGCCACTGGCGCCGGGCGGCGTCGAGCTGACGCTGGGCATCAAGGGCGCGCAGGGCCGCGCCCCGCAGTCCTATGTCATCGCGATCGATCCGGACCGCAGATCCGAGCCGCTGGTGGTTGCCAGCACGCCGGGGCAGATGGATCAGGTGCTCGAGGGCCTGGGCCGTTCGAAAGCCCCGGTCGCACCGCCGGTGGCCGTTGCCTCGGCCGGACCGACGGCCATGCCGCCCGCGCCGGCGAAGCCGGCCGCGCCGCCCGTCGCTGCACCCGCGATTGCCGCCAAGACCGGATCGACGGTACAGATGGCACAACAGCCGGCACTGGCCCAGCCCGAGGTCAAGACGGCAATGGCTGCGCCCGCCCACATTGCCGAGACGGCGCCGGCGGCCGGCACCCAGGCCGCGCCGCAGCCGGAGACGAAGGCCCTGCCGGCGGCGCCGGCCCAGGTTGCAGAAGCGGCGGAGCCGGCCGAGCCGGTGCCGCTGGCCGAACCGGCCCCCGCCTCCGAGCCTGCGCCACCCGTGCGGGAGGCCGAAACGAAGCCGGCGCAGCAGGCCGAAACCGCGGCGGCTGCCAAGCTTGACGAGCCCGCACCAAAGCCGGCCGTGGTCGCGTCCACGACACCGCCAGCGCCGACAGCAGCACCGGCCGCGGCGCCCGAGGTCAAGCCCTCGATCGATGCGATCGAGGTGGATGGCGACCGCAATTTCTTCGCCGGCAATGCGCCGGACGGGGCGACGGTCCGCCTCTATGTGAACGACAATCACGTCGCCGACGCCGTCGCCGCGGGTGGCCGCTGGCTGGTGGAGGCCAGCAAGGTGCTGACTCAGCACAGCCAATTGGTTCGGATCGACGTGCTCAAGCCCGGCACCGCCGAGGTTCAGGCGCGCGCCGAGGTCAATTTCGTCATCGATCTGCCGGCGACGCCACCGGCATCCACCGCCGTGGCCAGCAACGCGACGCCGCCAGCGGCTGCCGCTTCCTTGCCGGCGCCTGCTGCGAGTGCGGCCTCTGCTGCACCGGCGGCCGCGAGCACGTCTGCCCCGGAAGGCGCCGCTCCTGCTGTTGCTGCCGTTGCACCGGCCAGTCGGGCGGCTGCACCAGTCGCGGCGCCGAAGGCTCCTGCTGTCGCCAGCGCTGCGCCGGCTGCTGCGATTCCCGCCGGCAATGCGGCGGCGGCCCAGTCCGCGGCGGGTGCGCAAGCTTCCGCCGGGGCGGCGGCGGGGAGCACGACAGTACCCGAAAGCAACGTGCCCTCGGTTGCATCCACGGCCGGCAATGGTCCGGCTGCGCCTGCGGCGGCGAACGTAGGCGCGGGTAGAGTTGCCCCGTCGTCCGGTGCACCTGCCGTTGCGGCAGCCGCCGGCAGTGCAGTGGCTGGTGCAG
>DASZUI010000187.1:0-2994 GCA_035547675.1 Devosia sp. | reverse complement strand
CGAGGAGGCGCTGCACTCCCTCAAGGGCCTGCCCAATGTCATCGACATCCGCAATATCGGCCTGGTCGGCGCCATCGAGCTCCAGCCCATCGCCGGCCAGCCGACCAAGCGCGCCTTCTCGGCCTTCCTCAAGGCCTTCGAAAACGGCGTGCTGATCCGCACCACCGGCGACATCATCGCGCTCTCCCCGCCGCTGATCGTCGAAAAGCAGCATATCGACCAGATCGTCGGCACGCTGTCGGACGTGTTGAAGACGCTTGAATAGAGCGTTTTCAGCAAAATGGGCGCCATTTTTGCGGTTCGAAAAACGCGAGCACTTGAGTAGAATGGAACGCCCGTTCTATACGCCAGCCGATAGAATAGACATTCCGTTCAACCCGGCTGGAGGGCCGTTATGCTGACCATCGAGAACGCCGTCGCCGGCAAGCGCTACGTGTCCAATTCGCCGCGCCGCCAGCCGGTGTTTAACCCCGCGACCGGCGAGCAGACGGCCGAGCTGCCGCTTTCGACGCTCGACGAAATCAACGCCGCCGTCGCCGCCGCGAAGAAGGCGCAGCCGGCCTGGGGCAATACCACCCCGATCCGCCGCGCCCGCGTGCTCTTCAAGTTCAAGGAATTGCTGGAGAAGCATTCCGACGAGCTCGCCCGCGCCATCTCGTCCGAGCACGGCAAGGTGCATGCCGACGCGCTGGGCGAACTGGCGCGCGGCATCGACAATGTCGATTTCGCCTGCGGCATCCCGCAGCTTCTGAAGGGCGAGTTCTCGCGCAATGTCGGCCCGAATATCGACACCTATTCGGACCGCCAGCCGCTGGGCGTCGTGGCCGGCATCACGCCGTTCAACTTCCCGGCCATGGTGCCGCTCTGGATGTTCCCCAACGCCATCGCCTGCGGCAACGCCTTCCTCCTGAAGCCGTCGGAGCGCGATCCGTCGGCCTCGCTGCTGCTCTGGAACCTCATCATGGAGGCCGGGCTGCCCGAAGGTATCTTCAATGTCGTCCATGGCGACAAGGAAGCCGTCGACGTGCTCCTCGACCATCCCGACATCAAGGCCGTGAGCTTCGTCGGCTCGACGCCCATCGCCGAATATGTCTATCGGCGCGGCACACAGGCCGGAAAGCGCGTGCAGGCGCTGGGCGGCGCCAAGAACCACATGATCATCATGCCGGACGCCGACATGGACCAGGCGGCCGACGCGCTGATGGGCGCGGGCTATGGCTCCGCCGGCGAGCGCTGCATGGCGATTTCGGTGGCCGTGCCGGTGGGCGACAAGACCGCCGACATCCTCATCGAAAAGCTCAAGCCGCGCGTCGAGGCGCTGAAGATCGGCCCCGCCACCGACCGCGAGGCCGAAATGGGCCCGATCGTCTCCAAGGCGCAGCGCGACAAGATCGCCGCCTATATCGATTCCGGCGTGGAGCAGGGCGCCGAACTGGTCGTGGATGGCCGCGGCTTCAAGCTGCAGGGCTATGAGAACGGCTTCTTCATCGGCGGCACGCTGTTCGACCGCGTGAAGCCCGACATGAAGATCTATCGCGAGGAAATCTTCGGGCCGGTGCTCTCGGTCGTCCGCAGCCAGAGCTTCAATGAAGCGGTCGACCTCATCCACGGCCATGAATACGCCAACGGCACGGCGATCTTTACTCGCGACGGCGACGCCGCCCGCGAATTCGCCGACAAGATCGAGGTCGGCATGGTCGGCATCAATGTGCCGATCCCGGTGCCCGTCGCCTATCACTCCTTCGGCGGCTGGAAGCGCTCCCTGTTCGGCGACCACGCCATGTACGGCGTCGAAGGCGTCAACTTCTACACCCGCCTCAAGACCGTCACGACGCGCTGGCCGGCGGGCATCAAAAGCGGCGCCGAATTCAGCTTCCCGAGCGTGAAGTAGCGATGACGAATCTCTTACCCGCAGACGTCGAAGCGGCGTCCCCTCGCCCCTCTGGGGAGAGGGCTAGGGTGAGGGGTGCCAAGCTCACTGCCGGTGGAGTGGTCAAAGCCAGAAAACTCCGGCGCGTCGAGACGGATGCAGAACGCAAGCTCTGGAACATGCTGCGCAATCGCGGCGTCGGCATGAAATTTCTTCGCCAGTACCCGATCGGCCCCTTCGTGGCAGATTTCGTGTGTCGGGAGCGCATGCTGGTTGTGGAAGTCGACGGCGGCCAGCATTCGGAATCCGCAAGCGATGAGCAGCGGACGGTGCGCCTCAACAGCCGCGGCTATTCGGTCCTCCGCTTCTGGAACAACGAAATTCTCCAAAATCCCGAAGGCTGCCGGCTTGCGCTGGTCGGCGTGCTCGACGGTAACCCCTCACCCGACCTCCGCTACGCTCCGGCCACCCTCTCCCCAGAGGGGCGAGGGGACGACACGGCCAGCCCTGTGAAGGAAAACTGACATGCCCACTGGCGAAAACCTCCGCATCAATGGCGACCGCCTCTGGAATTCCATCCACGAGATGGCCGAGATCGGGCCGGGGATCGCCGGGGGCAATAACCGGCAGACGCTGACCGATGCCGACAAGGCCGGGCGCGAATTGTTCCAGCGTTGGTGCACCGAGGCCGGGCTCACCATGGGTGTCGACCGGATGGGCACCATGTTCATGACGCGCCCCGGTACCGACCCGGAGGCGCTGCCCGTCTATGTCGGCAGCCACCTCGACACCCAGCCGACCGGCGGCCGCTATGACGGCGTGCTCGGCGTGCTCTCCGGCCTCGAACTGGTCCGCACCCTCAACGACCTCGGCATCAGGACGAAGCACCCCATCGTCGTCACCAATTGGACGAACGAGGAGGGCGCCCGCTTCGCGCCCGCCATGATGGCCTCGGGCGTCTTCGCCGGCCAGTTCAGCCTCGATTACGCCTATGGCCGCAAGGACCCCGAGGGCAAGACCTTCGGCGACGAATTGAAGCGCATCGGCTGGGTCGGCGACGAAGAGGTCGGCGCGCGGAAAATGCACGCCTATTTCGAATATCACATCGAGCAGGGGCCGATCCT
>DASZUI010000186.1:0-3951 GCA_035547675.1 Devosia sp. | reverse complement strand
AGCGATTCCACGACATCGTGGCGCATGCCCTCGATGGTGTCGGAGACGTTCTCGTCGTCCATCAGCTCGAGACGCTGCTCGAAGATCACCTTGCGCTGATCGTTCATCACGTCGTCGAACTTGAGGATGTTCTTGCGGATGTCGAAATTGCGCGCCTCGACCTTGGCCTGCGCGCGTTCGATGGCCTTGGTCACCCAAGGATGGGTGATGGATTCGCCCTCTTCGAGGCCGAGCCTCGAGAGCATGGAATCCATGCTGTCGACCGGGAAGATGCGCATCAGCTCGTCCTGCAGCGACAGGAAGAACTTGGAGTGGCCGGGATCGCCCTGGCGGCCGGCGCGGCCGCGCAGCTGGTTGTCGATGCGGCGGCTTTCGTGCCGCTCGGTGCCGATGATCATCAGGCCGCCGGCGGCGAGCACCTTCTGCCGGTCGGCTTCGATGGCCGCCTTGAGCTCGGTGGTCTTGTTGGCCAGCGCCTCGCCTTCGAGCCCCTTGGCCTCGTCCTCGAGCCGCATTTCGAGATTGCCGCCGAGCTGGATGTCGGTGCCGCGGCCGGCCATGTTGGTGGCGATGGTGATGGCGCCGGGCCGGCCGGCCTGGGCGATGATATGGGCTTCCTGCTCGTGATAGCGGGCGTTGAGCACCTGCAATTCGCCGACATTGCGCTGGCGCAGCAGGTCGGCCAGCATTTCCGAGCGCTCGATCGAGGTGGTACCGACGAGCACGGGCTGGCCGCGCTTGTGGCAATCGATGATGATCTCGGTGATGGCGTCGAACTTCTCCGCCGCCGTGCGGAAGATCGCGTCGTCCTCGTCGATGCGGGCGATCGGCTTGTTGGTCGGCACCGTGACGACGTCGAGATTGTAGATGTTGGCGAACTCTTCGGCCTCCGTCGCCGCCGTGCCGGTCATGCCGGCCAGCTTCTTGTAGAGGCGGAAGTAATTCTGGAAGGTGATCGAGGCGAGCGTCTGGTTCTCGGGCTGGATGCGGACATGCTCCTTGGCCTCGAGCGCCTGGTGCAGGCCCTCCGAATAGCGGCGGCCCGGCATCATGCGGCCGGTGAACTCGTCGATGATCACTACCTCGTCATTGCGGACGATGTAGTCCTTGTCGCGGGCGAAGAGCTTGTGGGCCCTGAGCGCCGAATTCAGGTGGTGGACGAGGCTGACGTTCTCGATGTCGTAGAGCGACCCCTCGGTCAGGATGCCGCGCTCGCGCAGCGCCTCCTCGACCTTCTCGGTGCCGGCGTCGGTGAAGGTCACCGAACGCTGCTTGAGGTCGATCTCGTAATCGCCCTCGTCGAGCAGCGGCATCACCTCGTCGACCGAGGTATAGAGCGCCGAATGGTCGTCGGAGGGGCCGGAAATGATGAGCGGCGTGCGCGCCTCGTCGATGAGGATCGAGTCCACCTCGTCGACGATGGCGTAGACATGGCCGCGCTGCACCATCTGGTCGCGCGAATATTTCATGTTGTCGCGCAGATAGTCGAAGCCGAACTCGTTGTTCGTGCCATAGGTGACGTCGGCGGCGTAGGCCGCCTTGCGCTGCGCGTCGTCGAGATCGTGGACGATGGTGCCGGTCGAAAGGCCGAGGAAGCGATAGACCTGGCCCATCCATTCGCTGTCGCGCCTGGCCAGATAGTCGTTGACGGTCACCACATGAACGCCCTCGCCGGTCAGGGCGTTCAAATAAACGGGAAGCGTCGCCACCAGCGTCTTGCCTTCGCCGGTCCGCATCTCGGCGATGGCCCGGTCGTTGAGCACCATGCCGCCGATGAGCTGCACGTCGAAATGCCGCATGCCCAGGGTGCGCTTGGCGCCCTCGCGGACCAGCGCGAAAGCGGGGACGAGCAGGTCGTCCAGCGTCCTGCCGTTGCGATAGGCTTCCTTGAATTCCTCGGTCTTGGCGCGGAGCTGGTCGTCCGAAAGCTTCGAATATTCAGCTTCCAGGCCATTTATGGCGTCGACCCTGGACTGATAGCGCCGCACGGCCCTGTCATTGGCGGAACCGAAGATCCGCTTGGCGATCGCGGCAACGACCATTGCTCATGTCCTTATCTTGGCGGGGGCGGTCTCTGGCGGGCGCGAGGACTGCGGGATCATTTGGTCGGGATCTTGCGGTCGAAACCAAAAATCGGGCATCCGGCAGACCGTGCCGGGCGGCGCCGAAAATCGCGCTCCTTATGGCTTTGGCACCATGTAAGAGCGGGGCATTGTCTTGTCAACGCCGCCAAAATCGGCCAAAGGATGCGCCCAACGCGCCTGGGGGACCCGCGCTCGTCAAGGAGAAAGATTATGACCGAACGCAACACCTCTATCGCGCCGTCGCGCCTGAGGGGGCTTGCTGCCGCGCTTGCCCTCGGCACGGCGCTGATGACCGCCTCGCTGGCCCAGGCGCAGGACGCCGCGCCGGCCCCGGGCGGCGCTCCCCCGGCCGCCAGCGGCGCGCCGGCGGCTACTGCCGCCACCCCGGCGCTGCCCGATCCCAAGACGGTGGTCGCCACCGTGGGCGACCGGCAGATCACCGAAGGCGATCTCGAGGTCGCCGGCGGCGAGATGGCCCAGCAGATGCAGCAGCAGCAGGTGCCGCAGGAATTCCAGCGCGCCTATGTGCTGCAGGGCCTGATCAATCTCTACCTGGTGGCCAAGGCGGCGCACGACGCCAAGACCGACCAGAGCCCCGACTACCAGCAGCTCAAGAGCTATTTCGACGACCGGGCGCTGCAGCGCGTGTTCCTGTCGCAGCGCATCTCCCCGATGATGACGCAGGATGCGGTCAAGAAGGCCTATGACGAGTATGTCAAGGCGTTCCAGCCGCAGGACACGGTCCATGCCGAGCACATCCTGGTCAAGACCCAGGACGAGGCCAACGACATCGAAAAGCAGCTCCAGGGCGGCGCCAAGTTCGAGGACCTGGCCAAGTCGAAATCGATCGATACCGGCAGCGCCAGCAATGGCGGCGACCTCGGCTTCTTCCAGCGCGGGCAGATGGTGAAGCCCTTCGAGGATGCGGCCTTCGCGCTCAATGCCGGGCAGGTGTCGCAGCCGGTGCAGAGCCAGTTCGGCTGGCACATCATCAAGGTGCTGGAAAAGAGCAAGACGCAGCCGGCGCCGCTGGACCAGATCGAGAACCAGCTGCAGCAGGACATCTTCGCCAAGGCGTTCGACGGCATCCTCAACAACGCCAAGCAGGGCGCGCCGGTGACGGTGAAGGATTCCGGGCTCGACGCGCAGCTCAAGCAGATGGCGGGTCCGGCTCCCGCAGGTACGCCGGGGCAGTAATGGCGTCGCCGGTCTCGCCGCTCGCGCCCAAGAGCTATCCCGAGCTGCCGGTCGTCGCGGGGGTCCGCTTCGCGACGGCAGAGGCCGGCATCAAGTACAAGAACCGCACCGACGTGCTGCTCGCCGCCTTCGACGAAGGCACGACGGTGGCGGGCGTGCTGACGCGCTCGCTCTGCCCGTCGGCGGCGGTGGATTTCTGCCGGGCCAATTTGCCCGGCGGGGTGGCGCGGGCGTTGCTGGTCAATTCCGGCAACGCCAATGCCTTTACCGGGCTCAAGGGCAGGGCGGCGGTCGAGCTGTCGGCCGACATCGTCTCTGCTGCGCTGGGCTGCGCCAAGGACGAAATCTTCCTCGCCTCGACCGGGGTGATCGGCGAGCCGCTGCCGGCGGAGAAATTCGCGGGCGTGGCCGACAGGCTGGCGGCCAATCTGGCGCAGGGGCCGTGGCTCGAGGCGGCACAGGCCATCATGACCACCGACACTTTCCCGAAGGTCGCCACGGCGACGGTCGAATTCGACGGCAGGCCGGTGGTCATTTCGGGCATCGCCAAGGGCTCCGGCATGATCGCGCCGGACATGGCGACCATGCTGTCCTTCGTGTTCACCGACATGCCGATCGCGGCGGGCGTGCTGCAGGGCGCGCTGCAGCCGCTGATCGAGCGGAGCTTCAA
>DASZUI010000185.1:0-3792 GCA_035547675.1 Devosia sp. | reverse complement strand
GGTCAGCGTCGAACGCGACGTGATCTACGATCCCGGCCACGAGGGGACTGAGATTTTCGTCGACTGCGACAAGGGCGGGGCGCCGATGCGCTTCGTGGACAATGTGCTGCGCCCCGGCCCGAGCACCTGGCACAAGCTCGTTCAGTACGATTTCCGCGAGGCCGGCGACGAGAAGGTCAAGCTCGCCTATGGCGACCCCGATTGCGCCGCGGGCTGGCAGGGGGTGACCCTGACCCAGGCCGATCCGGCCCGGCAGCAGCAGGTGTTCGACGCCGTGCTCGCCCATGCCGGTTCGCGCCCCGCCGACCGCGATGCCACCGACCGGCGCCTCGTTGCCGAGGCGAAGGCCGGCACCGGCAGCCTCAAGGATCATGGCGAGGATGTCGTCGCCGGGCCCACCGGTCCCGCCGTCTTCACCATGCCCGCCGAGCCCTTCGCCAAGGGGCCGGACGGCCAGTTGGCCATCGCCGGCGCGCTTTGCCGCGCCCATCTCGCACTTGGAGGATTGCATTACGCCGGGTGCGCCTGACCCGCGCCCCGAAACCTGTCGACCGCCGCTGAACGGGAGAATTGCAATGAAGATCGCCATCATCGGATCGGGCTATGTGGGCCTGGTCTCCGGCGCCTGCCTTGCCGATTTCGGCCACGAAGTGACCTGCATCGACATCAATGCCGAACGCATCGAGAAACTGCGCGCCGGCGAAATCCCTATCTACGAACCCGGCCTCGACGAGCTTGTGGCGCGCAACACGCGATTCAAGCGGCTGAGCTTCTCCACCGAGCTCGAGGGGCCGGTGCACGACGCCGAGGCGGTGTTCATTGCCGTAGGCACGCCGTCGCGGCGCGGCGATGGGCATGCCGACCTGACCTATGTCTATCGCGCCGTCCGTGACGTCGCGGCGGCGCTCAATCCGGACCGGCTGACCGTCGTGGTGGATAAATCGACCGTTCCGGTCGGCACCGGCGACGAGGTGGAATGGATCATCCGCGAGGAGCGCCCGGGCGTGCCCTTCGCGGTCGTATCCAATCCCGAATTCCTGCGCGAGGGCGCCGCCATTGCCGATTTCAAGCGGCCCGACCGCATCGTGGTCGGCGTTGAGGATGACGAGGACGCGCGCGAGATCATGCGCGAGGTCTATCGGCCGCTCTTCCTCAACGAGACGCCGATCCTCTTCACCCGCCGGCGCACGGCCGAGCTCATCAAATATGCCGGCAACGCCTTCCTCGCCATGAAGATCACCTTCATCAACGAGATCGCCGACCTGTGCGAGCGGCTCGATGCCGATGTGCAGGACGTGGCCCTCGGCATTGGGCTCGATGGTCGCATAGGCAAGAAATTCCTGCATGCCGGCCCGGGCTATGGCGGCTCCTGCTTCCCCAAGGACACGCTCGCCCTCATCAAGACCGCCCAGGACCATGAGAGCCCGGTGCGGCTCATCGAGACCACCGTGGCCATCAACGACCAGCGCAAGCGCGCCATGTCGCGCAAGGTGGTGCAGGCGGCGGGCGGCGATTTGCGCGGCAAGACGGTGGCGGTGCTCGGGCTCACCTTCAAGCCCAACACCGACGACATGCGCGATTCCCCCGCCATCAGCCTGATCCAGGGGCTGCAGGATGCCGGCGCGCTGGTGCGCGGCTTCGACCCCGAGGGCATGGAGGAAGCGCTCAAGGTCATCGACGGGGTCGAGTATTGCACGGACGCCTATGAGACGGTCGGCGGTGCCGACGTGGCGGTGATCGTCACGGAGTGGGACCAGTTCCGCGCCCTCGATTTCGACCGCATGGGCAAGGCGATGCGCGACCCCGTGCTGGTCGACCTGCGGAACATCTACACCCGCGCCGACGTTGAAGCGCGCGGCTTCCGCTACGTGGATGTCGGTCGCGGCCGTCAGACCCCGCCGCCGGCGATGGTGCGAGAGAATGTCCTGCGGCTCAGGGCTTGACCATGACCGACGTTCTCGACCAAGGCCACGACGATCTGCGGACGCAGTCTACTGACCCGGTGCAGGCCGACGGCGCTGCGGGGAATACCGTCATCGATCTTTCCTCGCTGCTGCCCCGCGGCGGCACCCGGCCCATGGCTTCCGTCATCATGGCGACCAACAAGTCGCCAGAGGCGATCGCTCCGGCCCTCCGTGCCTTACAGGAGCAGACCTATCGACCGATGGAAATCGTGGTGGCGGTCGACCGGCCGGTCTCCGACCCGGAAAAGCTGGTCTTCCAGAAGCTCTATCCCGGCGTAATCTTCGAATTCCTCGGCGAGGTGCGCCGTATTCCCGTCGCGCTCAACGCCGCTATCGCGCGCTCGAGCGGCGCGCTGCTGGTCCGCTGCGACGACGACGACGTCTGCCTGCCCGACAGGGTCGAGAAGCAGTACCGGCTTCTGGTCACCAAGCGGCTTGATTTCGTCTGGAGCCAGGCGACCGGCAAGCGCGAGGGCGACGAGGGCGGCTGGCTCATCGACTGCCCCGACGACGACGAGGAGATCAAGCGGGCGCTGCTGGGCCGCAATGTCCTCGTTCATTCCACGCTCACCGGCTGGAAGGCCGCCTTCGCCCGCATCGGCAACTACAACCCCGGCTTCTATCGCGCGCAGGACCTGGAACTTTACCTGCGCGCCATGCGGGGTGGGCTGAAATTCGGCGCCGTCAAGGAGCAACTCGTCGAGCGCTACTACTCGGCCGGCTCGGTGACGGTGCGGCACCGCAAGAACCAGATCATGTATTCCTTCGCCGCCCGGGTGCTGCACGCGGCGCACACCAATGACGCGCACTATCTCGTGGGCGTCACCCTCCGCTACATGCTGCTGCTGCTGACGCCCAATTGGGTGCGCTCCCTCGTGCGGACCCTCAGCCGGATGACGGGGAGGGGCCGATGACGCTCCGTGTGCTCGTGGTTGGTGCGCGCGGCATCCCCAACGTGGAAGGGGGCGCCGAAAAGAACGCGGAAAAGATTTTCCCGCTGATCGTGCGCAAGGGTTGCGAGGTCGCCGTGCTCTGCCTCAACGGGGCGACCGAACTCGACGAATTCGCCGGCGTGAAGCTGCCGCGCATGCCCAATTTCCGCCTGCTCGGCACCGACAAGCTTGCCTATTACGCCTATGCGCCCTGGTACGCCCTGCGCCACCGGCCCAATGTCGTGCACTTCCAGGGCCTGGGCTCGGCCATCCTGCTCTGGCTCTACCGCCTCGCGGGCGTCCGCACCGTGGTGCGCTACGGCTCGGCCGACTACCTCGTCGGCAAATGGGGCCTGCTCGGCCGGACGGGTTTCCTGTGGGCCGAGTGGCAACTCCGCCTGGCCGACCGCGTCATAGCGGTGACGCCGGCGCTGCAGCAGCGGCTGGCCGAGCGCGGCATCACGCATAATGTCGTGGTCATCCCCAATGGCATCGATCCGGCCGAGCCGCCGGCCTCGACCGACAATCTCGACCGCTTCGACCTGCACGGCCGCGCCTTCGTGCTGGCCGTCGGCCGGGTCACGAGCCAGAAGAATTTCGCGCTGCTGATCAGAGCTTTCCGCCGCGCCCGCGAGGCAGGCGCCGGGCTCGAGCGGCTGGTGATCGTCGGCGGTCTCGACGACAAGCCCTATGTCGACCAGATCCGCCCTTTGCTGGACGGCGATGTGATCCTTACCGGCCGGCTCCCGCGCGGCTCCTTCCAGGACCTCATCACCAATTGCACGGTCTTCGTGAACTCCTCGCTCCATGAGGGACATTCCAATGCGGTCATGGAGGCGATTTCATACAACCGGCCGCTCGTGCTGAGTGACATCCCCGAAAATCGCGACCTGCCG
>DASZUI010000184.1:0-5267 GCA_035547675.1 Devosia sp. | reverse complement strand
AACAACGCGCGCCGGCGTATGCTGCAAGGGCACCCCCTTCAACGGCTTCGACGGCCACAACCTGTATTGGGTCGACGACTCCGGTCCGGGCCGGAAAGCGAGCGGCTGAACCTGACCTTCGATTTGTAGGGCACTGCCCTTTCTCCCTCCCCCTTGTGGGGCTTCGAGGGGGAGCAAAATCGCTCCGGTGGAGCGATTTCCCCGAGAAGGCCTCGGCAGAGGCAGGGGTGGCCCCGAAGGGGTCGGGTGGGGGTGAGTCACAAACGCGGCGCGCGAGGGTACCCCCACCCTGCTGCCGCGTCCCTCCCCGCAAGGGGGGAGGGAGCCGCGCTGGTACCGCCCCTGCACCTTCATATCCTCCTTTTGGTGACCGCCGGACTCCGCTATGGACCGCACGCCGTCTGGAAGAACTTCCCATGCTCCCCCTCGCCGCCTTCGGTCCGCGCATCGTCATCATCGGCGCCTCGAACGGCGGCAAGTCGACGCTCGCGGATGCCCTTTCGCGCAAGCTGGGCATCCCAGCCATCCATCTCGACCAGCTCTACCACCTGCCCAATACCGACTGGCAGCCCCGACCGCAGCAGGATTTCGTCGCCCTGCACGACACGGCCATCGCCGGCGAAAGCTGGGTAGTCGAAGGCAATTACGCGATCGCCATGCCGCAGCGCCTCGCCCGCGCCACCGGCCTCATCTGGCTCGATACCGCCGCCCTTCCATCCGGCCTGCGCTATATCCGGCGCACGCTCATGCAGGGCAGCCATCGGGTCGGTGCGCTCCAAGGCGCGCCGGAGCGGCTGAAATGGAGCCCTTTGAGCTACATCCTCTTCGAGCAGCCGCGCAAGCGCGCCAAATATGCCGCACTACTTGCCGGCTGCGATTTTCCCCAGCTCCGACTCAAGTCCCTCGCGGAGATCAAGGCCTGCTACCGGCATTGGGACCTCACTGCGGCATTGTGACACAGGTAAATCCACGCGCTAGACTGCGTCGCTGTGCCCATCCCGACACGAATTACTTTGCCCGTGGCAAACTGCACACATTAACCGAAGATATGCGACACCCCGCCGCAGCCGAATAGCGCTGTTGCCATTGTTCTGCCACATTTTGGACCCGATTTGGCCACGCACGCCCTCTCTTTTCCGGGCCATCCGGTGATCCCGCCGGCGTGACACCTTCGTCACCCTTCGCAGACTATGGAGACTTCCGAATGAACCGCATTCTGACCGCGTCGGCTTTCGTCGCGCTCGCCGCGCTGACGGCTGCCCCGGCCCTCGCCGCCACTACGACCACCGCGGCCAAGCCGGCGGCCACCGCCGCCAAGACCATGGCCAAGCCGGTCGCCAAGAAGCCCGTCGCCATGAAGCCGGCGGCCAAGCCCGCCGCGAAGCCGGCCGCCGCTCCGGCCAAGAAGGTCGTGACCTTCAAGGCCCTCGACACCAACCATGACGGCAAGATCTCGCTCGCCGAAATCCAGAAGGTCTGGCCGTCGGTCACCAAGGCGGTCTTCGCCAAATACGATGCGAACAAGGATGGTTTCTACAACCACGCCGAACTCGCCGCCTTCGGCAAATCGCTGAAGTAAGCCGCGCTTCCCTTACGGGAAACGATGAGGGCCATGCCGCTGTGTGCGGCATGGCCCTTTTTCTTAACCCTCGCCCCTCTGGGGAGAGGGTGCCCGGCAGGGCGGTGAGGGGTAGCAACGCGGTATGACGACGGAGCGCACGAACCCCTCACCCTGGCCCTCTCCCCAGAGGGGCGAGGGGACCGGCCAGCGTGCGTTCATAGCCCCCGGAACGCCTCGCGCCCGGCATATTTCGCCGCAGAGCCGAGCTGCTCCTCGATGCGGATGAGCTGGTTGTATTTGGCGAGGCGATCCGACCGCGACAGCGAGCCGGTCTTGATCTGCCCGCAATTGCAGGCAACCGCCAGGTCCGCGATGGTCGAATCCTCGGTTTCGCCCGAGCGGTGCGACATCACGGAGGTATAGCCGGCCCGGTGCGCCGTATCGACGGCGTCCAGCGTTTCGGAAAGCGAGCCGATCTGGTTGACCTTGATCAGGATGGAATTGGCGACGCCCATCCTGATGCCGGACTTCAGCCGCTCGGTATTGGTGACGAAGAGGTCGTCGCCGACGAGCTGGATGCGCTTGCCCAGGGCCTCGGTCAGCGCCTTCCAGCCCTCCCAATCGTCCTCGGCCATGCCGTCCTCGATGGTGATGAGCGGGAAGCGGTCGACCAGCCCAGTGAGGAAGGCCACATGCTCCTCCGGGGAGAGCGTCTTGCCCTCGCCCTCCATGACATATTTGCCGCCCTTGAAATATTCCGTCGAGGCGCAGTCGAGCCCGAGGCAGACATCCTCGCCCGGCGTGTAGCCGGCCTTCTCGATCGACTTGACGATGTAGTCGAGCGCCGCCTCGGCCGAGCTGAGGTTGGGCGCGAAGCCGCCCTCGTCGCCCACATTGGTGTTGTGCCCATCGGCGGCGAGGTTCTTCTTCAGCGTATGGAACACTTCCGAGCCGATCTGCACGGCATGCGCCATGCTTTCGGCGCCCACCGGCAGGATCATGAATTCCTGCATGTCGATCGGATTGTCGGCATGGGCGCCGCCATTGATGATGTTCATCATCGGCACCGGCAGCACATGCGCATGCGTGCCCCCGACATATTTGAACAGCGGCAATTCGCTCGATTCCGCCGCCGCCTTGGCCACCGCCAGCGACACGCCGAGAATGGCGTTGGCGCCGAGCCGGCTCTTGTTCGGCGTGCCGTCGAGCTCGATCATCGCCTGGTCGATGCCGATCTGGTCGAGGGCGTCCATGCCCTGCACCTCGTCGAAAATCTCGCCATTGACGAAATCGACCGCCCGGGTCACGCCCTTGCCGAGAAAGTCCTTGCCGCCATCGCGCAATTCCACCGCCTCATGCGCGCCGGTCGAGGCGCCCGAAGGCACCGCCGCGCGGCCGAAGCTGCCATCGTCGAGCACCACGTCCACTTCGACCGTGGGATTGCCCCGGCTGTCGAAGATCTGCCGGCCGGTGATGTCGATGATGGTGGACATGAAAATCCTCGCTGAACTTGAGCGCTCCGGACGGAGGCGCGACGACGGGTGAACGAAAGCGCCCCTCTCTAAAACGGCTCTGTGACAACCGGAAGAGGGCGGCGGGAAATTACTTGGCGCTATCGATAATGCCGCGCGCCAGCAGAGACGAAACCGCCTCCTGCACCCCCGCAAGCGAGGAATAGCGCGGCGCATAGCCGATGAGCCGGCGGGCCTTTTCGATGGAATGGCTGGGGCTGCGGGAGATGTGCTCGAGCGTCGCCTTCCAGTCCGCCTCCTCCTGCCCCGCCTTCCAGGCATCGAAGGGCTGGAAGGCGATGTCGGGCTCGTGTCCGAACCAGCGATACATCGCCTCGGCATAGCCGCGCAAATTCACCGCCTGCGGCGAGACGGCGTTGAAGGCCTCGCCCACCGAGGCGCTCCAATTGGCGATCGCCCGCATGACGAGCTGCGCGACATCGTCGGCATGGACGTGATGCACCGTCTCGAGCCCGAAATTCGGCAGGGTCAGAGGCGCCCCCCGCGCAATCGTAGCAAACACGTCCGAGTTGAAATTGCCGGCCGGGTTCAGCGGCACCCAGCCCGGCCCCACGATATGGCCCGGCCGGAACACCGTTGCCGGGAAGCCGTATTGGCGCGCCTGGAGCAGCAGATAATCCTCGATCTGCGCCTTCTGCGTGCCATAGCTGCCGAAGGGGTTCTTGGGATCGTCCTCCGTCGCCGGCACCGCCGCATTGTGCCCATAGACCCAGATGGTGCCGCAATGGAGGAAGTGCCCCACCTCCCCGCGCAGCGCCTCGACGATGTGCTCCACGCTTTCGAACGTGAAGCAGATCATGTCGACGACGATGTCGGGATTGAGATTGCGGATCGCCCCGCCGAAGGTGCCGGCCTTTTCCTCCGCCTCGCGGTCGATTTCGACCGTGGTCACCGCCTTCCAGGCGGCATGGGGCGTGTAAGGCTGCCGCTGGCCGCGGCTGACGTTGAAGACCTCATGGCCGGCTTCGACCAGCCGCGGCACCAGATAGGTGCCCACATGCCCGCTGCCGCCGATCACCACCACCCGCGCCATGCCGTCCTCCGGTAGAAAAGCCGAGCCAGGCGCCGACTATGGCAGGCCGCGACGCCGCGAAAAAGGGGCGGCGCCGCCTCAGGCGGCCTGGCGCATCCGCCCGGCCCGCCGCGCCTCGGGCAGCGCGATGGCGAACAGCATGATTGCGGAGATGAGCAGCAGATAGCCGCCGATCCGCTGATAGATGATGACGCCCGAAACGCCGCCGATGAGGAAGGCCGCAATGGTGCTGAAATAGAGCCGCAGCCGCGCCAGCGCGGCCGGGCGCTCGGCGGGCGAGGCCGCCAGCGCCGCGGCGGCCAGCGCGATATCGGTTGCCATGCCGGAGACATGGGTCGTTCGCACCCGCGCATTGGAGATGCGGGTCGTCGCCGCATTCTGCACGCCCATCGCGAAGCTCAGCCCGACCACCAGCGCCGTCCCGCTGGGCACGGCCGGCAGCAGCAGATCGGCAAGCCCGAGCGCCACCAGCAGCATGGCCTCGAGGGTAATGCTGTAGGCATAGATGGCGAGCACGCCCCGCTTGCGCCCTGCCTCGATCAGCAGGCCGGAGATGAAGGCGCCGCTGATGAACATCACGATCAGCAGGCCGAAAGTGGCCGCCGGCCCGAACTGCCCGAGCCCCAGATGCTCGGAGAAAGCCGACACATTGCCGGTCATATTGGCGGAGAAAAACCCCGCCGCCGCGAACCCCGCCGCATTCAGCGCGCCCGCGATTCCGGCAAGCAGCGCCGCCAGGCGGATGTCGATATCGATCGTCCGTTGATCGCCTTCGCGAACCAGCATGTCCGGGAGTCCCCCGCCCCTTGTAACGCCGCCGCCGCCCGGTTCCAAGCCTTTCGGTGCCACGCCGACCATGTTCCGGCTCCGCCGGCAGGAAGGCTGGAACGCACAGCGCGCGCCATGGATTCCGGCCTCCGCCGGAATGACACCCGGTTTGGAATAGAGCCGCGTCTATTCATATCCTCCGCGGTCTTACGCGGCCTTTGCGGCACCACCACGCCTCCTCCACGCCGTCATTCCGGCGGAGGCCGGAATCCATAACGCGCGCTGCCCATCCTTCGACAAGCTCAGGATGAGGTCGTGGAGGCTTTCGGCTGGCGTTACTCGCCCCGGGCACCCAGCGTCCAGCATCCCGGAC
>DASZUI010000183.1:0-18819 GCA_035547675.1 Devosia sp. | reverse complement strand
GCTGCCGCCCTTCACCTGGATCCCGGGCGTCATCTGGTTCGTGATCAAGCTGTGCCTGGTCTTCTTCATGTTCGCCATGGTGAAGGCCTTCGTGCCGCGCTACCGCTACGACCAGCTCATGCGCATCGGCTGGAAGGTGTTTCTGCCGCTGTCGCTGGTCTTCGTCATCGTGCTCGCCTTCATCCTGCAGCTTACGGGCTGGGGATGGCATGGCGGGCTGGCCTGAGGCCCGGAGGACAAGATGCTGGGTTTGCTCAACGCGCTGCTGCTCAGGGAATTTATCGGGGCCTTCGGCAAGGCGATGCAGTATTTCTTCGCCCCCAAGAAGACCATCAACTATCCCTTCGAGAAGCTCGAATATTCGCCCCGCTTCCGCGGCGAGCATGCGCTGCGCCGCTATCCCAACGGGCAGGAGCGGTGCATCGCCTGCAAGCTGTGCGAGGCGATCTGTCCCGCCCAGGCGATCACCATCGAGGCTGGTCCGCGCCAGAACGACGGCACGCGGCGGACGGTGCGCTACGATATCGACATGGTGAAGTGCATCTATTGCGGCATGTGCCAGGAGGCCTGCCCGGTGGACGCCATAGTCGAGGGGCCGAATTTCGAATTCGCCACCGAGACGCGCGAGGAGCTCTACTTCTCCAAGGAGCGCCTGCTCGCCAATGGGGATCGCTGGGAACGCGAGCTCGCCCGCAACATCGCGCTCGACGCGCCCTACAGGTGAGGAACGTAATGACGTCAGTCGCGTGCAACGGCCGTATGTCACCTCTCCCTCGGGGGAGAGGTCGGCGCGCAGCGCCGGGTGAGGGGGCCTTTCCCCCCGCCCATTGTCTGCAGCAAGGCCTCCTCACCCGGATTGCTGCGCAACCCGACCTCTCCTCCCAAGGAGAGGTGAGGGGGGCGTGCCTATGACTTTGCCGCTGTTCTTCTTCTACGTGTTCTCGATCATCACGGTGGCTTCGGGCCTGATGGTGATCTCGTCGCGCAACACGGTCCATTCGGTGCTGTTCCTGATCCTCGCCTTCGTGAACGCCGCGGGGCTGTTCATGCTGGCGGGGGCGGAGTTCCTGGCGCTGATCCTTGTGGTCGTCTATGTCGGCGCGGTCGCGGTCCTGTTCCTGTTCGTGGTGATGATGCTCGACGTGGACTTCGCCTCGATGCGGCAGGGCATGCTGCAATACATGCCGATCGGGGCGCTGATCGGGCTTGTCATGCTGGTCGAACTGGTGCTGGTCGCCGGCAGCTTCGTCATCGCGCCGCATGTGGCCTCGGCCAATGCCGTGCCGGTGATCAACGGGGTCGCCAATACGCGCGCGCTGGGGGATGCGATCTATACCCGCTATGTGTTCGTCTTCGAGGCGGCGGGCGGGGTGCTGCTCGTAGCCATGATTGGGGCCATCGTGCTGACGCTGCAGCACAGGGTCAATGTGAAGCGCCAGGACGTCGTGCACCAGACGCGCCGCAAGCGCAGCGAGGCCGTCGAGATCGTCAGCGTCAAATCGGGTCAGGGGCTCTAGGGGGACTGAAATGGCTGAAGGCATTGGACTCGGTCACTTCCTGACCGTAGGGGCGATCCTGTTCACGCTCGGGGTGTTCGGCATTTTCCTCAACCGCCGGAACATCATCATCATCCTGATGTCGGTGGAGCTGATCCTGCTTGCCGTGAACCTCAACTTCGTCGCTTTCTCGGCGGTGCTGGGGGACCTTTCCGGGCAGGTGTTCGCGCTGCTGGTGCTGACCGTCGCCGCGGCTGAGGCGGCCATCGGTCTGGCGATCCTCGTGATTTTCTTCCGCAATCGCGGCTCGATTGCCGTCGACGACGTCAACCTGATGAAGGGCTGATCCGGTATGATCGAGACACTCGTCTTCCTGCCGCTGATCGGCGCGCTCATTGCCGGCCTGATCGGCCGGTTCATCGGTCCCAAGGCGGCCGAATACATCACGACGGGGCTGCTGATCGTCTCGGCGGTGATCGCCTGGGGCGTGTTCCTGCCCTATGTGTTCGCCGGCGCGGGCGGGCAGGCAGCGCCCGTCAAGGTCGAGGTGCTGCGCTGGGTCACCTCGGGCGATCTGCAGCTCAACTGGACGCTGCGGGTCGATACGCTGACGGCGGTGATGCTGGTCGTGGTGACGACGGTTTCGGCGCTCGTGCACGTCTATTCGATCGGCTACATGTCCGACGATCCGAGCCAGCCGCGCTTCTTCGCCTATCTCTCGGCCTTCACCTTCGCCATGCTGATGCTGGTGACGGCGGACAATTTCCTGCAGCTGTTCTTCGGCTGGGAAGGGGTGGGGCTGATGAGCTATCTGCTCATCGGCTTCTGGTATGACCGCCCGGCCGCCAACAAGGCGGCGATGAAGGCCTTCGTCGTCAACCGCGTCGGCGATTTCGGCTTTGCGCTCGGCATTTTCGGCGCCTTCGCTGTGCTCGGCCACATCGATTTCGACAATGCCTTCGCGGCGGTGCCGGATCACAAGGGCGACATCATCCACTTCCTCTGGGGCTATTGGCCGGCGATGGACGTGGTCTGCCTGCTGCTGTTCATGGGCGCCATGGGCAAGTCGGCGCAGTTCCTGCTCCACACCTGGCTGCCGGACGCCATGGAAGGCCCGACGCCGGTTTCGGCGCTGATCCATGCGGCGACCATGGTCACGGCCGGCGTGTTCATGGTGGCGCGGCTTTCGCCCATGTTCGACGCGGCGCCGACGGCGCAGACCTTCGTGCTCTATATCGGCGCCATCACCGCCTTCTTTGCGGCGACGGTGGGCCTGGTGCAGAACGACATCAAGCGGGTCATTGCCTATTCGACCTGCTCGCAGCTCGGTTATATGTTCGTGGCCCTGGGCGCCGGCGTCTATTCGGCCGGCATTTTCCACCTCTTCACCCATGCGTTTTTCAAGGCGCTGCTGTTCCTGGGCGCCGGCTCCGTCATCCATGCCATGCACCATGAGCAGGACATGCGGCGCATGGGCGGGCTCAGGCACAAAATTCCCGTGACCTATGCCATGATGCTGGTCGGCACGCTGGCGCTGACCGGCGTCGGCATCCCGGGCACGCCGCTGGGCTTCGCCGGCTTCTTCTCGAAGGATTCGATCATCGAGGCGGCCTGGGGCGTGGGCGGCGCAGCAGGCGGCTTCGCCTTCTGGTCGCTGGTGATCGCGGCGGGCATGACGAGCTTCTACTCCTGGCGGCTCGTCCATATGACCTTCCACGGCCTGCCGCGCGAAGCGGCCGCCGAGGCGCACGACCCGCGCGAACCGGGGCCGGACGCCGAGGCGCATGCCGCCGAGCCGATCGATACCCATGCCGCGGCGCTGGCGACGCATGAGGAGCATGCCCAGGCGGCGCATGGGCATGACGGTCATTCGGCCTATGACCATGCGCATGAGAGCCCGGCGGTCATGCTGGTGCCGCTCTATGTCCTCGCGATCGGGGCGATCTTCGCCGGCGCGCTGTTCGTCGGCAAGTTCATGGGGCCGCCGGAGGCCATCGTCACCTTCTTCAAGAGCGCCATCGTCGTGCGTGACGAGGCGATCGAGGCGGCGCACAGCACGCCGCTCTGGGCCGGCTGGTCGGCGACGATCGCCATGATCATCGGCTTCGTCATCGCCTGGTATTTCTACATTGCGGCGCCGGCGACGCCGCGGCAGCTGGCGCGGGCCAATCCGGGGCTCTACCAGTTCCTGCTCAACAAGTGGTATTTCGACGAATTGTACGACGCGGTCTTCGTGCGGCCGGCGGTCTGGCTGGGCCGGGCGATCTGGCACGGCTTCGACGACTGGCTCATCGACAGGACGGTCGTGGAGGGCATCGGCAACCGCGTCGTCGACGTGACGCGGCAGGTCGTCCGCCTGCAGTCCGGCTATCTCTACCACTACGCCTTCGCCATGCTGATCGGCATTGCGGCTCTGCTCACCTGGGCCATTGCAGCAGGGGGGCTGCACGGATGACCTTCGGCAACTCCATACTGAGCATCATCACCTTCCTGCCCCTGCTCGGGGCGGTGCTGCTGCTTTTCGTCACCGGACGCGACGCGGCGGCCGAGAATATCGCGCGCTGGATCGCGCTGGCGGTAACGACCCTCACCTTCCTGCTGTCGCTGGTGATGTGGGCGATGTTCGATCCCGCCGTGCCCGGCTTCCAGTTCGTCGTCAACAATGCCTGGATCGGCAATTCGATCGGCTACCGCATGGGCGTCGACGGGATTTCCATCCTGCTCGTGGTGCTGACGACCCTCCTGATGCCGATCTGCGTGATCGCAAGCTGGGGCTCGGTGCATGAGAGGGTGCGGGAATACCTCATCGTCTTCCTCGTGCTCGAGACGCTGATGGTCGGCGCCTTCGCCACGCTCGACCTCGCCATGTTCTATGTGTTCTTCGAGGGCACGCTGATCCCGATGTTCCTGATCATCGGCATCTGGGGCGGGGCGCGGCGCATCCAGGCGAGCTACAAGTTCTTCTTCTATACCTTCACCGGCTCGGTGCTGATGCTGCTGGCCATCATGGCCATGTACTGGCAGGGCGGTACGACCGACATACAGCAATTGCTGAAGGTGAAGTTTCCGCCTTCGCTGCAGGTCTGGCTGTGGCTGGCGTTCTTCGCCTCCTTCGCCGTCAAGCTGCCGATGTGGCCGCTGCATCGCTGGCTGCCCGAAGCGCATGTCGAGGCGCCGACGGGCGGCTCGGTCATCCTGGCCGCGATCCTGCTGAAGTTCGGCGGCTACGGGTTCCTGCGCTTCTCGCTGCCGATGTTCCCGGACGCCTCGCATATGTTCGCGAATTTCGTGTTCGTGCTCTCGGTCGCGGCGATCGTGCTCACCTCGCTGACCGCGCTGGTGCAGGACGACATGAAGAAGCTCATCGCCTACTCGTCCGTGGCCCATATGGGCTTCGTCACCATGGGCATCTTTGCAGGCACCGAGAACGGCGTGCAGGGCGCGCTGTTCCAGATGCTGTCGCACGGGCTGATCTCGGCGGCGCTCTTCCTCTGCGTCGGCGTCGTCTATGACCGGATGCACACACGCGAGATCGCGGCCTATGGCGGGCTGGTGCACCGCATGCCGCGCTATGCGGCGATCTTCATGGTCTTCACGATGGCCAATGTCGGCCTGCCGGGGACGTCGGGCTTCATCGGCGAGTTCCTGACCATGATCGGCGCCTTCCAGGTCTCGACCTGGGTGGTGGCCGGGGCGGCGCTGGGGGTGATCCTGTCTGCGGCCTATGCGCTCTGGCTCTATAGGCGCGTGGTCTTCGGGCCGTTGACCAAGGAAAGCCTGATGGGGCTGCTCGACGTCGACTGGCGCGAGGCGCTGCTGCTGGTGCCGCTGGTTGTACTGACCATCTTCTTCGGCGTCTATCCCGCGCCCATCCTCGATGCCACGGCGGCGGCGACGCGCGCGGTGGTTGCGGAGTATCAGGGGGCCGTCGGCCAACCCAAGCCCATCGTCATGCCGGCGCCCGTCGGGGCCGGCGCGGCCGATCAATAGGAGAACCGCTCGTGGTGGCATCCGATCTGCAAAGCCTCGGCGCGCTGGGCCCGATCCTGCCGGAGATCGTCCTGGCGCTGGCGGGGCTCGTCCTGCTGCTGGTGGGCGTGGTGTTCCTCAAGCGCGAGCATTCGCTGCTGCTGAGCGGCATCGCCATCGCGGTCCTTGCGGTCCTCGCCATCTATGTCGGGGTCGACGGCGCGAACCAGGGCGTGCTGTTCAATGGCGGCTTCGTCAATGACGGCTTCGCGCGCTTCATGAAGACGCTGGTCCTCGCCGGATCGGCCTTCGCGCTGCTGATGTCGCTGGCGAGCGCCCGGGAGAACGGCATCGCCAAGTTCGAATATGCCGTGCTCGTCATGCTGGCCACGGTCGGCATGATGATGATGGTTTCGTCCAATGACCTGATGACGCTCTATGTGGGGCTCGAGCTCCAGTCGCTCGCGCTCTATGTGACTGCGGCGATGAATCGCGAGAGCGCGCGAGCCACCGAAGCCGGTCTCAAATATTTCGTGCTCGGCGCCTTGAGCTCCGGCATGCTGCTCTACGGCGCCTCGCTGGTCTATGGCTTTACCGGCCAGACGGAGCTCGACCAGATCGCCAAGGCGATCACGCTCGACGAGACGAATCGGCTGGGGCTGATCTTCGGCGTGGTGTTCCTGCTGGCGGGCGTCGCCTTCAAGATCGCGGCCGTGCCGTTCCATATGTGGACGCCTGACGTCTATGAGGGCGCGCCGACGCCGGTGACCGCCTTTTTCGCCACGGCGCCCAAGGTGGCGGCGATGGCGCTGCTGATCCGCGTCGTGACGGTGAGCTTTGCGCCGGTGGTCAATGACTGGCAGCAGATCGTCATCTTCCTGTCGATCGCCTCCATGGTGCTCGCCTCCTTCGCGGCCATCGGGCAGAACAATCTCAAGCGCCTCATCGCCTATTCCTCGATCGGCCATATGGGTTTCGCGCTGGTCGGCCTCTCGGCGGGCACGGAGAACGGTGTCGAGGGCGTGGTCATCTACATGGCCATCTATATGACCATGACGGTGGGCTTCTTTGCCTGCCTGCTGGCGCTCAGGACGGAGAAGGGGTTCGTCGAGACGATCTCGGACCTTGCCGGCCTGTCGCAGAGCCGGCCCTTCATCGCGGCCATGCTGGCGGTGCTGATGTTCTCGCTGATCGGCCTGCCGCCGCTCGGCGGGTTCTTCGCCAAATGGCAGGTGTTCCTGGCGGCGATCGATGCGCATCTGTTTGCGCTGGCTATCATCGGCATGCTGGCCAGCGCGGTTTCGGCTTTCTATTATCTGCGTGTGGTCAAGACGATGTATTTCGATGCGCCGCAGCAGCAGTTCGAGGCCGTGCCGGGCGAGCTGACCTTCACCATGGCCGTCGCCGGCTTCCTCATTGTCACCTACTACCTGACGATCGGCAGTCCGCTCTCCAACTGGGCGCATATGGCGGCCGGAAGCCTGTTCTAGTGGGGCAGGGGTTCCGCCTCGGAGATCGGGCGCGCGCGGCGGGCTACAGGCTCGCCGGCTACGATGTAATCGGCTCGACGAATACCGAAGCGCTCGAGGCGGCGAGGGCGGGGGATCGCGGCGGTATCTGGTTTGCCGCGCTGCAGCAGACGGCGGGCCGCGGCCGCCGGGGGCGGCCCTGGCAGAGCCCCTATGGAAATCTCGCCGCTTCGCTGCTGATCGTGCCGGAAGCGGATACCGCCATGGCGGCAACGCTCGGCTTCGTGGCGGGCGTGGCGCTCAACCAGGCGCTGTCGCGCCTGCTGCCCGCCGGACAGGTCAAGGTGGGCATAGACGGCGCCGATGGCGTTTCCGGCGGCGGACCGGCGCGGATCGCGCTCAAATGGCCAAACGACGTGCTGGCCGATGGCGCCAAGCTCGCCGGCATCCTGCTCGAGGCGCATAAACGGCCGGACGGGCGACATGCCGTTGTCATCGGCTTCGGTGTCAATGTGGTCGCGGCGCCGCAGGGCCTGCCTTATCCGGCGGTGAGTCTGGCCGAGCTGGGCACTGCGCGCGACGCGGCCGATGTCCTCGAGGCGCTGTCCGATGCCTGGGTCGACAGCTTCGGGCTGTGGCGCGACGGCGAAGGCATCGCCGACATATTGGCGCGCTGGCGCGGGGCGGCGGCGGGAATCGGCGCGCCGGTTGCGGTGAGCCGGAGCGACGGCGTCGTGCGGGGAATTTTCGAGACGATCGACGAGGCGGGGCGCCTCATCGTCCGGGCGGAGGATCAGTCGCGCGTCGCCATTACCGCGGGCGACGTGCATTTCGGCGCCACGGCGAAGACGAATTTGTAGAGGGCCAGGGCGCGCGGGGAGCACGCGACCGGCATGGGGCTGGACAGTGGTGCCGAAAAAGCGCCGCGGCCGTTATGCCCCGAAGAAGAATTGAAGGGACGCCTCCTGCCCGCCGTCCGGGCCGCGTTTCCCCTTTTTGTTGACGGCTTGGCCGGGGCGGTCCGCTGCGCCGGCGGTTAGGATATTTGAATGGCGCGTAATAGAGACGAACTGGTTTTCGTGCCCCTCGGGGGCGTCGGCGAAATCGGGATGAA
The DNA here is from genome assembly GCA_035547675.1 of Devosia sp. Taxonomy (GTDB): domain Bacteria; phylum Pseudomonadota; class Alphaproteobacteria; order Rhizobiales; family Devosiaceae; genus DASZTU01. The sequence continues at coordinate 10,771 of DASZUI010000183.1, read as the reverse complement.
CATGGGGGCCTATGGCTTCGGCCCCGAGCAGAACCGCAAATGGATCGTCGTCGATTGCGGGGTGAGCTTTGCCGGGCCGGCCGAGCCGGGCATAGAGCTGGTCATGCCCGACCCGACCTTTCTCGAGGAAAACGCCGACGACGTGCTGGGGCTGATCGTCACCCACGCCCATGAGGACCATTACGGGGCCGTGCTCGACCTCTGGCCAGGCTTCGACCTGCCGGTGTTCGCCACGCCCTTCACCGCGGCCATGATCGCCGCCAAGCGGGCCGCCGACAACATCATCGACGATGTCGCGGTGACGCTGATGCGCCCGGGCAGGGCCTTTGCGCTCGGGCCGTTCACGATCGAGCCGATCTCGGTGGCCCATTCGATCCCCGAGAGCACGGCGCTGCTGATCACCACCCCGATCGGGCGGGCGCTGCACACCGGCGACTGGAAGCTCGACAGCGGCCCCGTCGGCACCGCGCCGACCGATGTCGCCCGGCTCGAGGCGATCGGCCGCGATACGGAGGCGCCGCTGGCGCTCGTCTGCGACTCCACCAATGCGCTCAAGGAGGGCGAAAGCCCGAGCGAAGCGGATGTCGCGCGGGTGCTCGAGGAGCTGATCGCCGCAGCGCCCTATCGAGTGGCGGTCACCACCTTCGCCTCCAATGTGGGGCGCGTGATTTCGGTCGCGCGCGCGGCGCAGAAGGCGGGGCGGCAGGTGGTGATGAGCGGGCGCGCCATGCACCGCATCACTTCCATCGCCCGCGAACTCGGCATGATGGAGGGCATCGAGCCCTTCCTCGACCAGGACGCCTTCCGCGACCTGCCGCGCAACAAGATCGTGGTGGTCTGCACCGGCAGCCAGGGCGAGCCGCGCGCCGCGATCTCCCGCATTGCGCGCGGCGAGCATCCGGCCATCGACCTCAACGCCGGCGACCAGGTGATCTTCTCGTCCTGGGCCATTCCGGGCAATGAGCGCGAGGTCATCGACATCCAGAACATGTTCATCGATCGCGGCATCGAGGTCATCACCCGCGACGATCATCTGGTCCATGTCACCGGCCATCCGCGGCGCGACGAACTGCGCAAGCTCTATGGCTGGGTGAAGCCGCAGGTGCTGGTGCCGGTGCATGGCGAGCCGGTGCACCTGATGGCGCACGCCAAGCTCGGGCGCGAGGCCGGCATCCCGCAGGTGATCGAGGCACGGAACGGCGATTTGGTGCGGCTGCTGCCCGAACCGATGGCGTTCCCGGGCGAGGTGCGGACGGGCGAGCTCTACCTCGACGGCAACATCCTCTGCACGCCGGACGAGAGCGGGGTGAAGGGGCGGCGGCGGCTGTCCTTCGGCGGCCATATCGGGATCAGCCTGGTGGTCGGCGGCAATGGCAGCGTGGTTTCGGGGCCGGAGATCGCCATCGAGGGGCTGCCCGAGGTCGAAGACGAGGAATCCCTGGCGCAGGTCATAAGAAGGACAGTTTCGGGGACCTTGAAGAGTATTCCGGGCAAGCGCCGCAACGACACCGATGTGGTGGTGGCAGCGCTGCACAAGGCGGTGCGCGGCGAGGTCAACGCCTATTGGGGGCGCAAGCCGAACGTCACCGTGTTCGTACACAGGGTCTGATCGATGAACACCAGCACCATTCTCGCCTTCGTCTCCTTCTACTTCATGACCTGGATGATCTGCTTCTTCATCGTGCTGCCCTTCGGGGCACACAACCAGATCGACGACGGCGAGCATGTGCCGGGTTCCGAGCCGGGCGCGCCGGTGGTCCTGCGCATGCGTAAGCGGCTGGTGGCGACGACGCTGCTGGCGCTCGTGGTCGTGCTGCTGCTGATGTGGGGCGTATCGAACCCGACGCTGCAGCGCTATTGGGCGGTCGACCAGGTGGCGGTCACACAGCAGGGCTGAGCGGGCGGCGCGCGCATGATTTCGGGGCGGCACAAATTCATCTTCCTGCATGTGCCCAAGACGGCGGGCAATGCGGTGCAGAGCTATCTGCTGCCCTTCAGCGACGATCGTAAGGTGGTGGGCGCCTATCAGGACGGCGTCGAGCGCTTCGGCGTCGCCGGCGAAGTAACGCCCACAAAGCATGCCATGCTCGCCGACTATGCCCGGGTGCTCGGGCCGGCGCTCGACGAGTACCGGGTCATCCTGCCGATCCGGGACCCCATCGACCGGGCGCTGTCGCTTTATTTCTCGCCGCACCGCGCTTTCGGCCGGCCGGCGGGTTTCGTGCCGGCTTTCGACCTCGACGCGTTTGCGCGGCTCATCGCGGACATGCCCGGCATCGTCGATTACCTGCGCGTCGAAGGCGTGATCCGCAGCCCTGATTTCCTGCTTCGCTTCGACAATCTCGCCGCCGATCTCGCCGCCGTTGCCGCCAGCTTCGGCTGGCCGGCGCCGGCCCTGCCGGTGCTCAATGCCAGCCTCGACCGCGACGGCCAGCGGGACAGGCTGAGGGGCGATCCGGCCGTCGCCGGGCTGGTCCGCAAGCGCTTCGCCGAGGACTATGAGCTTTTCGGGTTTTCCACAGCTCCCGGCCCGGCAACCGCCTGAAAGCCGAAACAGTTAGCCGGCTTAACGAAACCGTCACATCGATTGCGTAGGAAGCCGCCCGTGCGCGCCGAATAAAAAAGCAGGGCGCTGAGGCCCTGCTTGAAGAGTTGGCGACAATACGCCGGTCTTACGCGCACCTTGGTGCCAGCCAGCGCTCCTCCCTTGACGTTGTCGGCGTCCAGCAGCTTCCCGGCTGCCTGTATTTTATGGACAGGGACCGTAACAACGGATTCCGCCGCTGTCACCTAGATTCTGCATGGCTCCCATGGCTTGCCAGCATGGCGTGCAATCGGCTTGATGAGGCGCTATATCGGGCGTGACTCGATGCCCAACCGACGGGAGTTTTCATGCGGCTGAGCCAGTATTTCCTGCCTCTCCTGAAGGAGACGCCCAAGGAAGCGGAGATCGTTTCGCATCAGCTCATGCTGCGCGCCGGCATGATCAAGCAGCAGGCGGCGGGGAGCTACACCTGGCTGCCGCTGGGCTTCAAGGTGCTGCAGAAGGTGATCCGCATCATCGAGGAGGAGCAGAACCGCTCCGGCGCCATCCAGCTGCTGATGCCGACGCTGCAATCGGCCGATCTCTGGCGCGAATCCGGCCGCTACGACGCCTATGGCAAGGAGATGCTGCGCATCCAGGACCGGCATGAGCGCGACATGCTGTTCGGGCCGACGAACGAGGAGATGATCACCGACGTCTTCCGGACATTCGTACGTTCCTACAAGGACTTGCCGCTTAATCTCTACCACATCCAGTGGAAATTCCGCGACGAGGTGCGGCCGCGCTTCGGCACCATGCGCAGCCGCGAATTCCTGATGAAGGACGCCTATTCCTTCGACCTCGACGAGGCGGGGGCGGTAAAGGCGTTCCAGCGCATGTTCGTCGCCTATCTCAGGACCTTCTACCGGCTGGGCGTGGTGGGCATTCCCATGCGGGCCGACACGGGCCCGATCGGGGGTGACATGAGCTACGAGTTCCATGTGTTGGCCGACACCGGCGAAAGCCGGGTGTTCCTGCACAGGGACCTGATCGACAAGCCGATTCCCCCGATCGACACGGACTTCCGCGGCGATCTCAGCCCGATCTTCAAGGACTGGACGTCGCTATTCGCGGCGACCGACGAGATGACCGACGAGGAAGGCTTCAAGGCCGCGGTGCCCGAGGACAAGCGGGTGGATGCACGCGGTATCGAAGTCGGCCATATTTTCTACTTCGGAACCAAATATTCCAAGCCGATGAAAGCCGTGGTGCAGGGCCCGGACGGCAGGGAAATCGAAGTGCATATGGGCTCCTACGGTATCGGGCCGACGCGGCTGGTTCCCGCCATCATCGAGGCGAGCCATGACGATTCCGGCATCATCTGGCCGGTGAGCGTGGCCCCGTTCGAAGCGATCGTCATCAACCTCAAAAAGGGAGACGAGGAGAGCGACGCGGCTGCCGACGATTTCTACCAGGCGCTGCGGGAGGCGGGCATCGACACGCTCTATGACGATCGCGACCAGCCGGCCGGCGCCAAATTCGCCGCGGCCGACCTGATCGGCATTCCCTACCAGCTCATCGTGGGCCCGCGCGGGCTCAAGGACGGTGCGGTCGAGATCAAGCACCGCGCCAGCGGCGAGCGCGAGACATTGGCGCTCGGGGAGGCCGTGGGCCGGCTGAAATCGCTGATCGAGCCGCAACGGCGGGACAAGGTTTGAGCGTCATCGAAACCCAACTCGAGAGCAAATCGGCCGCGAGCCGGGCAACCCACCCGTTCTCGCCGTTCGAGCTCATGCTCGCCGGCCGCTATCTGCGCGCCCGGCGCAAGGATGCGTTCATCTCGGTGATTGCCGGGCTGACGCTGGCGGGCATCGCCATCGGGGTTGCCACGCTCATCGTCGTCATGAGCGTGATGAACGGCTTTCGCAGCGAGCTCATCAGCAAGATTCTCGGGCTCAACGGCCATTTCACGGCGTATCCCATCGAGCGGCAGCTCACCGATTACCGGCAGGTGGTGAAGGGCATCGAGGTCATTCGCGGGGTCACCCACGCGGTCGCCTTCGTCGACGAGCAGGCGCTCGCCGCGGGCCAGCAGGAATCGACCGGCGTGTCGGTCCGGGGCATGGATCTCGAGGACATCAAGAAACTGCCGCTGCTCTACAAGGCCAATTCGCAGGGCGGCTGGGAAGGCTGGGACCAGTCCAAGGGCATCGCCATCGGTTACCGCCTGGCGCAGAAGCTGGGGGTCGGCCTGGGCGACAGCGTGACGATCATTACGCCCAAGGGTGCCGAGACGCCGTTCGGGACGGCGCCCACTTACCGCTCCTATCCGGTGACGGTGATCTTCAACCTGGGCATGGTGGAGTTCGACAGCTTCTACATCTACATGCCGCTGCAGGCCGCCCAGGACTATTTCCACATGTATGAGGACGTGCTGAAGCCGGGGGCCAAGGACCCCGGGCCGGACGCCACGGACGAGCAGATCGACGCCGCCTATGAGCGGCAGTACCAGGCGACGGGCGTCGAAATCTTCATCGACGATCCCGACGACATCGCCAATATGCGCCAGCGCATCCAGGCGGCGGCGCCGCGGCCGCTGGTCCTGACCGACTGGCAGCAGCGCAACGAGACGTTCTTCTCGGCGCTCCAGGTCGAACGGGTGGTGATGTTCACGATCCTGTCGATGATCGTGGTGGTGGCCGCCTTCAACATCATTTCGAGCCTCGTCATGCTGGTGAAGGACAAGGGCGCCGATATCGCGGTCTTGCGTACCATGGGCGCGACGCGCGGCTCGATCATGAGGATATTTTCGATGACCGGCACGGCGATCGGCATAGCCGGCACGCTGGTCGGCTTCGTGCTCGGCCTGCTGATCGCGGCCAATGCCGAAACGCTCAGGGCCTTCATCTCGAACCTGATCGGGGTGCGCATCTTTCCGCCGGAAGTGTTTTACCTCTCGGCGCTGCCGTCGAAGATCGACCCGGTGGAAACCACGGCCATCCTGATCATCGCGCTGCTGCTGAGCTTCCTGGCAACGCTTTATCCCGCCTGGCGTGCGGCCAAATACGACCCCGTCGAGGCGCTGCGCTATGAATGAGGCCCGGCCGAACGCGCCGACCAATCTCGCGCTCAAAGGCATCCACCGCCACTATGGCGAGGGGGAAACGCTGATCCGCGTGCTGGAGGCGGCCGACCTCACGGTGCGGAGCGGCGAAATGGTGGCGCTGGTCGCGCCGTCGGGCGCGGGCAAGTCGACGCTGCTGCACATTTCCGGCCTCTTGGAGCGGGCACAGGGCGGGGAAGTGGAGATCGTCGGACAGGCGACGAGCCGACTTTCCGACCGCGGGCGCACGCTGCTGCGCCGGACGGCGGTGGGCTATGTCTATCAGTTCCATCACCTGCTGCCCGAGTTCTCCGCGCTGGAAAATATCTCCATCCCGCAGATGATCGCCAACCGATCGCGGCGGCAGGCTGATGAGCGCTCGCACTTCCTGCTCGACCTGCTGGGCGTCGATGCCCGGGCCAGGCACCGCCCGGCCGAGCTGTCGGGCGGCGAGCAGCAGCGGGTGGCGATCGCCCGTGCGGCGGCCAATCATCCGCGCGTCATCCTTGCCGACGAGCCGACGGGCAATCTCGACCCGGCGACCAGCGATATCGTGTTCGACGCGCTCGCGGCGCTGATCCGGGAGGAGGGGGCCGCCGGGCTCATCGCCACCCACAATTTCGACCTCGCCCGCCGCGCCGACCGCATCGTCACCATTCGCGACGGTTTGATCGTCCCCCATAGCGTGTAATTCGGGTCGCGCGGCCGGGTGTCACCCGGCGCTTCGCGCCAGCCTCCGGCCCTTCGAGCATAGCTCTCAGGGCCTTCTCGGCGGAAATCGCTGGAGCGATTTATGATTGCCGCGAAGCCCGCGAGCGGGAGAGGTGCCGGCAGGTGGGTGAAGGCCTGCCGCCCCGACGCCAGCGCGTTTACACTTTCGTTACCGTTTTCAACTGGGGCACAACCATGTGCTGGACGAGAACGAAAAAAGAACATACAAGAACAAACAGCAAACAAGCACGGGAGATTGCGATGTTGAGCTTCGTCAAGGACCTGATGGCCTTCGTGGCGCTCGGCGCCTTCAGCGTGGCGGCGGTGACCTGGATGGATGTGCTGGCGCGACTCGTGTGAGTTTCGCCTTCATGGCCTTGAGGCGGTGCGCGGCAGCAAATAGGGAAATGACATGAGCAACGGCCCCGGCTTCATCCACCTGCACGTCCATTCCGCCTATTCGCTGCTGGAGGGGGCGCTGCAGCTCGGCAAGCTGCTGGAGCTGGCCAAGGCCGACAAGCAGCCGGCCCTCGGCATCGCGGATACCAACAATCTCTTCGGCGCGCTGGAGTTTTCCGAGAAGGCCGCAGGGAAGGGCATCCAGCCGCTGCTCGGCTGCGAGCTGGCCCTCGACTTCGGGGGCGGTGAAGAACGCGGGCATGAGCGGGGCGGCACGCCAAGCCATGCCGCCAAGGGCGGCGTGGTGCTGATGGCGGCCGACCAGACCGGCTTCGTCAACCTCACCAAGCTCGTCAGCCGCGCCTATCTCGAAGGCGAGAACGGCAGGGCCGCGGCGCGCCTCGACTGGCTCGACCGCGACAATCTCGCCGGCATACTCTGCCTCACCGGGGGCCCCGAAGGAGCGATCGATCCCTGGCTCGCCAATGGGCTCGAGGTGCATGGCCTCGACCGCCTAGACCGGCTGCGCGAACTGTTCGACGATCGGCTCTATATCGAGCTGCAGCGGCACGGCCGGCCGTCGGAGCTGCTGACCGAGCCGCCGCTCATCGACTATGCCTATGAAAAGGGCGTGCCGCTCGTCGCGACCAACGAGCCGTTCTTCCCGACTCGGGGCGATTACGAGGCGCATGATGCGCTCCTGGCGATCGCCGCCGGCAAGGTGCTGGCGGAGACTGACCGGCGCAAGCTGACCGACCAGCATTATTTCAAGAGCCGCGCCGAGATGGCCGAGCTTTTTGCCGACCTGCCCGAGGCGCTCGACAGCACGGTCGAGATCGCGCGGCGGGTCGTTTTCCGTCCCCGCACGCGGGGGCCGATCCTGCCCCGCTTTGCCGCCTCCTCGGATCAGACGCCGGAGGAGGGCATGGCGGCCGAGGCCGAAGCGCTGCGGCAGATGGCCTATTCCGGCCTCAAGGCGCGCTTCGAGAAATACGGCAAGGCCGAGAACGTCAGCGTCGCGCAATATGAGGAGCGGCTGGAATTCGAGCTCGGGATCATCATCAAGATGAAATATCCCGGCTATTTCCTCATCGTTGCCGATTTCATCCAATGGGCCAAGGCGCATGGCATCCCGGTAGGGCCGGGGCGCGGCTCCGGCGCCGGCTCGCTCGTTGCCTATGCGCTGACGATCACCGATCTCGATCCCCTGCGCTACGACCTGCTGTTCGAGCGCTTCCTCAACCCCGACCGCGTCTCGATGCCGGACTTCGACGTCGATTTTTGCCAGGACCGGCGGCAGGAGGTGATCGACTATGTGCAGCAGAAGTATGGGCACGATTACGTCGCCCAGATCATCACCTTCGGAACGCTGCAGGCGCGCGCCGTGCTGCGCGACGTGGGCCGCGTGCTGCAGATGCCCTATGGGCAGGTCGACCGGATCAGCAAGCTGGTACCGGCCAATCCGGCCAATCCGGTGACGCTGGCGCAGGCGCTCGAAATCGAGCCGCAGCTCAAGGCCATGCGCGACGAGGACGAGAACGTCGCCGAGCTGATCGAGATCGCCCAGAAGCTCGAAGGCCTGTTCCGCCACGCCTCGACGCACGCCGCCGGCATCGTGATCGGCGAGCGGCCGCTGACCGATCTGGTGCCGATGTATCGCGATCCGCGCTCGGACATGCCGGTCACCCAATACAGCCTCAAATGGGTCGAGCCGGCGGGGCTGGTGAAATTCGACTTTCTCGGCCTCAAGACGCTGACGACGCTCGACTATACGGTCAAGATGATCAACCGGAACGGCACGGCGTTCGCGCTGACCGACATCCCCATCGACGACAAGCCGACCTTCGACATGATGACGGCGGGTGACGTCGTCGGCGTGTTCCAGGTGGAAAGTCCGGGCATGCGGCGTGCGCTGGTCGACATGCGCCCGGACCGCTTCGAGGACCTGATCGCCCTCGTCGCCCTCTACCGTCCGGGCCCGATGGCCAATATCCCGACCTATTGCGCGCGCAAGCGCGGCGACGAGCCAGTCGAATATCTTCATCCGCTGCTGGAGCCGATCCTCGCGCCGACCTATGGCGTCATCACCTACCAGGAGCAGGTGCAGCAGATCGCCAAGTCGCTCGCCGGCTACACGCTGGCCGAAGCCGACCTGCTGCGCCGCGCCATGGGCAAGAAGATCAAGGCGGAGATGGATGCCCAGCGCAGCCGCTTCCTCGAGGGCGCGGAAAAGCAGCACGGCATCGCGCGGGCGCTGGCCAACACCATTTTCGACGCCTGCGCGAAGTTCGCGGAGTACGGCTTCAACAAGTCGCACTCGGCGCCCTATGGCTATGTGACCTATCAGACGGCCTATCTGAAGGCGCATTTCACGCAGGAGTTCATCGCGGCGTCGATGACGCTCGACATGAGCAATACCGACAAGCTCAACGAATTCCGCCGCGACGCCATCAAGCACGGGATCGAGGTGGTGCCGCCTTCGATCAACAGGTCGGACGCCGTGTTCAATGCGCGCGACGGCAAGATTTTTTACGCCATCGGCGCCATCAAGGGCGTGGGGCAGGCGGTTGCGGAGCATATCGTGGCCGCGCGCGGCGACCGGCCCTTTGCCGACCTCGCGGATTTCGCCACGCGGGTCGATCCCCGGATCATCAACCGTCGGACGCTGGAGACGCTGGTCAATGCCGGCGCCTTCGACGATCTGGTGCCGCGGCGCGAGCAGGCCTTCGCGGCCATCGACGCGATCATCGGCACGGCGCAGCGGATCAGCGCCGACAAGTCGGACGGCATTACCGACATGTTCGCGGCGGACACGCCGGAGCCGATCGTGCTGGCGCAGAACATCGCGCCATGGAGCCTGACGGAGCGGCTGGAGCGCGAGCGGAGCGCCATCGGTTTCCATGTATCGGCCCATCCGCTCGATGAATATGCGCCGCATTTCGAGCGGCTGCGCGTGACGTCATGGGCGGATTTCGAGCGGGCCATCCGCGAGCGCGGGGCGAGCGCCGGCCGGCTGGCGGGCACCGTGTCGGTGCGCAGCGACCGGCGGACCCGCAAGGGCGCGCCGATGCTCTCGATGACGCTGTCGGACCCCTCGGGCAGTTTCGATGTCATCGCCTTTTCCGAGCAGGTCATGCAGTTCGGGCCGGTTCTGTCGGTCGGTAAATCGGTGATCCTCAATGTCGAGGCGGATGAGCGGCCGGACGGCATCAGCCTGAGGCTGATTTCGGCGAGCCCCATCGAGAAGGAGGCCGAGCGGCTGGGCAAGCAGATCGAAATCGAGGCGAATTCCGCCAATTGCCTCGGCGCGATCAAGGCCCAGCTGAAGTCGGGCGGCGACGGCAAGGTGAGGTTCGTCGTCAGCCGCGAGCGCGCGACGCGCCTCTACGAGATCGAGCTGCCGGGCAGCTTCAAGCTGAGCCCCGAGCTGGTCGGCGGCATCAAGTCGCTCGAAGGCGTCGTCGCGGTCCGCCTGAGCTGACCCAGGCATCTGCTGGACTTCGAGCCGGCCCGCAGGGCGAAATCGCTCCGGTGGAGCGATTTCGGGCGAGACGGCCATGAGGGCTATGCCCGAATGGCGGTGGACTTTCCATGTGGCGGGGCAGGGCGCGCGTGGCCCATGGTTCGACAAGCTCACCATGAGGTCGTGGAAACAAACTCTGCCTCATCCTGAGGCGCGACCGGAGGGAGCCTCGAAGGAGGGGCAGCCCGCGGCGGGTGATGGATTCCGCGGGAATGACGTTGTGGGGTTCGGCAAGGCCTTGCCGCCTTGCCGCCTTGTCCCTTCGCCCCTTTGGGGTGGGGGGTTCGCGTTCTCTGGCGGTGCCGGCTGCTCCCCTCACCGGCCTGCCGGCCACCCTTGTAACTTGGATAGGAGCCCCTCGCCGGCCGGCGAGGGGCCCTGCGCCGCCAAGCCCGTACCACTCTTGGGTTCGAAAGCCCGTGGGAGAGCCAGGGACACCGGCGCCGTTTTCCCAAGCCCGCACAGTCGCTTGGGCCAAGCTCCGGCCGGAGACCAAGCCCGCCTGGCGCAA
>DASZUI010000182.1:0-19652 GCA_035547675.1 Devosia sp. | reverse complement strand
GGCTCGGCGACAGCGTCTGGGAGCGCACGCTGATCGGGGCGAAGAAGCCGCTGGTGCTCAATGATTACGAGGCGCTGTCGAGCCTGCTGACCGAAGCGGCCGAGCTTCGCCAGAAGGGCGCCGAGGCGATGCTCAACCTGCCGGTGGTGGTGGCCGGCGCGGTGCTCGGCGCGCTCAACATGCTGCACGATTCCGGCCGCTACACGCCCGAGCGGGTCGCGCAGGCGCAGGCGCTGGTGCCGGGGGCGGCGGCCCTGCTGCTCGGCACCGGATCGCCCGGCTGAGGGCGCGCTCGCGACAAAGCCGCAACTCTCCTTGTGAAATCGCGTTAAAGAGCCTTGTGTTGCCAATTTTGTCTGCCAAGACACAATTGGAAACAAAGCGAGGTTCCAAATGCGAAAACTTCTGACGGCCGGCGCTGCCATGGTTGCGCTGACCCTGTCGGCCGGGGCGATTCTCCCGGCCCGTGCCGACGATACGGGGGCGGCGATTGCCGGCGGCGTCGTCGGTTTCATGGCCGGCGCCATGGCGGGCAGCCAGGCCGCGCCGCCCCGCGACCTGCCGCCACGCCGCGATCTGCCGCCCCCGCCGCCACCGAGCCATTTCGGCAGGGCGTGGCGCATTCATGTGGCCGCCTGCGACGACCGCTGGGGCGACCGCTACGATCCGCGCACCGACCTCGTGCATTGGCGCGGGCGGGTCTTCCCCTGCGAGGAAGGTATGGGCGGCCCGCCGCCTCCGCCGCCCGGCCCGCCGCGCGGCTATTATCCGCCGCCGCCCCCGCCCGGGGATTATTACGGGCCGCCGCGCTACTAGAGCGTTTTCAGGAAAAGTGGTTCCACTTTTCCGGCCTCATGGTGAGCCTGTCGAACCACGAAAACGCGATAACTCAAGGCGCAAGGCCTCGCTTCGGCGGGGCCTTCTGCATCCACCGTTATGTCGAGGGAGAGGCCCGGATCGGGCCCGCGTCACGGAGCGATGGTGGAGCTGAGGGGAATCGAACCCCTGACCTCATCATTGCGAACGATGCGCTCTCCCAACTGAGCTACAGCCCCGCTCCAACGTGCGGGGAGCTATCTAGCCAATTGTTCTCGATTGGCCTAGTCCCTTTTTCGGATTTTTGCGGCCGGTCTCAGGCGAGCTTGCGCGCCATGAGGCTTTGGGCCATCGCCGTGAGCGCCGTGGCGGGGGCGATGAATTTGTAGCCGAGCAGCGCCTGGGCCGGCGCCGCATCGATAACTCGGACGACGCCGAGCGAGCCCAACTGGCCCCGGATATCCGCGTCGAAGGCGCCGGCGAGGCGCACCGCCCAGTCCGGCGCCTCGAAGCGCGGCAGGCGCGCGGCATGGGTGGGGAAGGCCTGGCGCAGCACATTGGCCGCCTCGAGGATCGAGAGATTGCCGGCCGAGGCGAGGAAGCGATGGCCGCCGGCCGCCGGCGTTTCCATGGCGCGCAGCTGCAGTTCGGCCACGTCGCGCACGTCCACCACGCCAATGCTGAGGCGCGGTGCGACGGGGACGCTGCCTCGGAGCAGCCTTTGCACGATGAGCCCCGACGTGCCCGGATCGTCCTCGAGCAGCGGGCCGAGAATCACGGCGGGATTGATGGCGACAAGCTCATGGCGGTGGCCGGCCGTCTCCATCACCGACCAGGCCTCGAGCTCGGCAAGGGTCTTGGACTCGGTATAGGCGGTGACATCGGGGCCGGTGGTGCGGCTCCAGTCGGCTTCGGTGAAGGGCGCGGTCCGCCCGGGCGGGTGGCCATACATCACCGCCGCCATGGAGGAGGTCACGACGACACGGTCGAGCCCGGCGGCGAGCGCAGCCATGAGGGCGCGGCGCGTGCCCTCGATGGCGGGGCGGATCAGCACGTCGCGGTCCGCCGGCATGCGCAGTGGGAAGGGCGAGGCGACGTGCTGCAAATAGCGGCAGCCCTCCATGGCCTTGAGCCAGCCTTCGTCGCGCATCAGGTCGAGCGCGACGAACTCGAGCTTGTCCACGCCGCCGCTGGCCGAGGCCTGCTGCAGCGCGGCGCGGATTTTTTCCGCGCGGCCAAGGTCGCGCAGGCTGCCGCGGACCTCGTAGCCGGCATCGAGCAGGGCCAGTGCCACATGGGCGCCGAGGAAGCCGGAAATGCCGGTGACGAGGACCTTGTCGGGCATGGAGCGCCGCCTTGGAGGCTGGGGGTTGCGTCAAACCGGATTCCCGCCTGCGCGGGAATGACAGCAGGGCAAGGCCGCGCCTCATTCCCGCGAAAGCGGGAATCCAGTTCCGAGTCTGCCGCAATCTCGCCGGGCGGGGTTAAATATTCACCCAGCCGCCCTTCTTTTCGCTTTCGAAGATGGCATCCAGGATGCGCATGTTCTGGATGGCGTCCTCAATGCCCCAGGGGAGCGGCTTTTCGCCGAGCACGGCGAGGGCGAAGGCTTCGGCTTCCTCGGTATATTGATCGCAGGCGGGCAGGATCTCGCGACGGGAGAGGCTGCCATCCATGGTCGTGCCATTGTCGATGGTGATGGCGGTGGGCATGTCGGCGGGCGCGTTGAACGGGATGACGATCTCGAGCCGCGCCTTGGTGCCCAGCACCTCGACCTTTTGCGCGCCGACGCTCTGGGTCGAGCAGACGAAGGAGAGTTGCCGGCCATTGCCGTAATCGGCGATGACGCTGGCGAGGATATCGGTGCCGAAGTCGGGGTCGCGTTCGACCAGCGAGACCACGCGCCTGGGCTCCGATTCGAAGAGGAAGCGGCTGCCGGTCACCGGGTAGCAGCCGATGTCGAGGATGCCGCCGCCGCCGATGGCGGCGATGTTGCGGACATTGTTGGGATCGACATTGGAATAGGAGAAGACGGCGCGGATGGCGCGGACCTCGCCCAGTTCGCCCGAGCGCACGATCTCGCGGGCGCGCAGCCATTGCGGGTGGAAGCGCACCATGAAGGCTTCCATGACGATGTGGTCCTTCGGGCATTCGCGCAGGCGCTCGGCGTCGGCGGCATTGAGGCCGATCGGCTTTTCGCACAACACATGCTTGCCGGCCTGCGTGGCGGCGATGGTCACGGGCACGTGCAAATGGTTGGGCAGGGGGTTGTAGACGGCGTCGATTTCGGGGTCGGCGAACAGCTCCTCATAGGAGCCATAGGCCTTGGGGATGCCGAGTTCGCCCGCGGCTACCCTGGCGCGGTGCAGGTCGCGCGAGGCGATGGCGACGACCTCCGAGTGCGGCGACTTCATAATGCCCGGAATGACCTTGGCCGTGCCGATATTGGCCGTCGATACGATGCCCCATCTGACCTTGTTCGCCATTTTTTCCTCCCGCGATCTGGCCGTTCTTGGTAGCCGGTCGCCGCCGGCTTGGCCACCAGGCATTCGCCAGCCATTCGGCTGGACCTGGTTTTTCGATGTGGGCAGGTAGAGCGCGTTGCTGGATTCCGGCCTTCGCCGGAATGACGAAGTGGAATTGGCGAGGCCCTGCTCAAAGCACGACGTCATTCCGGCGAAGGCCGGAATCCAGCCGCAGGCACGACGCGCGCTGCTCGTGGTTCGAGGCTCGGCTTTGCCGCGCACCTCACCATGAGGTCGGGGGATTCTTCCACGACCTCATCCTGAGGTGCGACCGAAGGGAGCCTCGAAGGATGGGCCACGCGCGCCCTACCTGCCCACATCGAAAAAATCAGGTCCAGGCGAATGCCTGGTCTTGGCGCTGGCGGAGGCGGTAGAGGTTGGTGGTGGGGTCGGGGGCGGCGTTGTGGTGGGTGAGGAGTTCGCCCTTTCGGACGGGGGCGGTGACCTTGCCGCCTTCGAGGAGCCCGACGGGCCAGGCCTGTTTGTCGCGGCTGTCGCCGATGGTCATGGTGAAGCTGCGATAGCAGGTCTCGCCGATGGCATCGAAGGTTTCGCCGGGGGCGAGGTCGCGCTTGGCGACGGCGCAGACTTCGGCGACGGGATTGGGCAGCGGTACCATGTCGGGCTTGCCGTAGAGCATGATGCGGGCGGCGGTCAGCGGCACTTCGAGCGAGGTGAGGTGGTAGGGGCGGAAGAAGGCGTAATAGGGCCCCTTGCCGATATGGAGGTCGTCCATGCGCTCGATGATGCGCGGGTGCTCGGCCTCGACGATGACGAAGACGCCGGGCGCCACGCCCTTGCCGATGGTGTAGTCGACGACGCCCTTGCGGTTGAGGATGCCGCCATCCGCCTTCGGGATCAGCACCTTGACCATGTCGTCGCGATCGGTCCTGGGGCCGTGCATGCCGGGAATGTCGGGGACGAGGCCGGTGGCGTTGGCGATGGCGCACATCTCGACCATGGTCTTGGAGCCGTCGACGAACTCGACCAGCATGCGCGGGTTCATGTTCCGCCGCTCGGCCTCCTCGCGATAATCGTCGGGCACGGCGTCGTGGTTGAGCGGGTTGTTCTTGCCCTTGCCGGCAGCGACGATGCGGTAGCCGAGCGCGGTGGCGAATTCAATCAGCTCCATGCAGGAGGAGGGCTCGTCGCCGGCGCCGACGGAATAGACGACGCCGAGCCGGTCGGCCTCCTTTTTGAGGAAGGGGCCGATGGTCACGTCCGCCTCGACATTCATCATGACGAGGTGCTTGCCGTGCTCCATCGCCATGAGGTCGAAATCGGCGGCGACGCCGGGCTTGCCGGTCGCGTCGATCACCACGTCCACCAGCGGATTGGTGACGAGGAGCTCGTTGGAGGTGATGGCGATCCGGCCGGTTTCGATGGCCGCGGTGACGGCCCCGGCATTGGTCGCCTCGGCGGCGCGGGCGTCGTCGCCGAAGGCGATCTTCATGGCCTCGCGCGCGGTATGCGGGCGGCGGGTCGAAATGGCGACCACCTCGATGCCGCGCATCAGCGAGCCCTGGGTCACGAGGTCGGTGCCCATCTCGCCCGAGCCGATGACGCCCAGCCGGATGGGCTTGCCGGCATCGGCGCGGGCGGCAAGGTCGCGGGCGAGGCCCGTCAGGTGCACATTGGTGATCATGGCGGTGGCGTAGCACTGGGATCGCCCGTTTGAAACTCAGAACTGCTTCGGCTTGTGGCGGCCCAAGGGCTTGATATGATCCCGCCGAGGTTCCGCACCAAACCTGCCGCCGGGTTGAACGCGGGCAGTTGCACGGCTTCCAGCAACGACCTTCACGTCGGTCGATGCGTAATCGGTGGACATCGGCCGGGAATATGGAAGGTTGTCGTGGCTCTTGTCGTGCTGACACGGCGCAATGTCGCCCTGCTCAAGCGTTTGCTGATCGCCGAATTTCCGGCCCTGGGCTCGGGACATGCCGACGAGGCGCTTGCCGCCGGATTCGGATTCAATACTCATGCTGCCCTGCTCGCCGCGCTCAAGGCGCAGGGAATGGGCTCGAAGCCGGTCATCGTGTTGAGCGAAGCGAAACTCGCCGAGCGGGCCGGACAATTGGCCGGTCTTGAGCCGGCGCCTGATGAAATTGCACGGGTGTTCGGCGGGGCGGAACTGCCGGACGACAATGGACTTCTCTGGACGGAGATTACAAAGTTGCGTAAGCGCAGCGCCGCAAACGAAAACTGAGGCCCGGGAGGGCCAGAAGGAAGCGTAAGAGGCCCATGACCCTGCAGCTCGAAATCTCGACGGAAGGTCCGCTCGGCGTCGTCGCGCTCAACCGGCCGGAGGCGATCAATGCGCTATCGGGCGAAATGATCGCCGGCATCGCCGAGGTGCTGACCGAGTGGCGCGACGATCCGGCGATCCGGCTGGTGCTGTTCGAGGGTCGGGGGCCGCGCGGCTTCTGCGCCGGCGGCGACGTGCGGGTGGCGCGGCAATTGGTGCTCGACGGCCGGGCCGAGGCGGCGGACGCCTATTTCGCCGCCGAATATGCGATGAATTTGCTGATCGCGACCTATCCCAAGCCGATCGCGGCGATCGCGCATGGCGCGGTAATGGGCGGCGGGCTCGGCATATTCGGGCATTGCCACTACCGCTTCGCCGTGACGGGGGCGCGCTT
This sequence comes from Devosia sp., assembly GCA_035547675.1. Taxonomy (GTDB): domain Bacteria; phylum Pseudomonadota; class Alphaproteobacteria; order Rhizobiales; family Devosiaceae; genus DASZTU01. The sequence goes on along the minus strand of DASZUI010000182.1, from coordinate 13,672 downwards.
CGCCATGCCGGAGGCGGCGATCGGCTTCGTTTCCGATGTCGGGATCAACGCGCTGCTCAAGCAGGTGCCGGAGCCGCGGGCGCTGGCTTTCCTGCTGTCGGGCATGTCCGTCGGGCTGGGCGATGCGCTGGTGCTGGGCCTTTGCGACGCGGCCATCGATCCGGGCGCGCGCGACGGCGTGCGGGCGGGTATCGCGGCGGCGGCGGCGGGCGATGTCGAGACGGCGCTGGTGCAGCTGATGCACGGGCAGGGCATCGCGCCCGACGAAGCGACGCTCTGCGCGGCGGCCGATATGCTGGCGCCGGCGTTTGCCGGTACAAGCGCCGCCGAGATCGCCGAAGGCCTCGCGGCCGAGGCGGCGGACGCCGTGCCCGAGGGCCTGAGGGCGGGGCTGGCGACGGGATCGCCGACCAGCCTCGAGGCCATCCTCGCCAGCCACCGCGCGGCGCGGCGGCTGCCGGACATCGCCGAGGTGCTGCGGCTCGACGGACGGATGGCGGCCCTGATGGTGCGGCAGCCGGATTTCGCCGAGGGCGTGCGGGCGGTACTGGTCGACAAGGACCGCCGGCCGCGCTGGAGGCCTGCGGCCCTGGCCGATGTCGACCGGGCGGCGATCGCCGCGGCCGCCATCGGCGCCGGGGTCGCCTGAGGACACCGGCGCCGGGCCTGGTGGTTCGGCGGCTCAGGCGCCGGGTCGCTGGCCGGGGACGGCGCCTTGGGCGGCGAGCTGCGCCATCACCAGGGAGATGATCCGGTTCACGTCGGCGGGGCTGGCGCCGGGGGTGGCAGCTGCCGCCGCCGGGCGGGCCATGGCCGGGGACATGGCGGTCACCAGCGAGGGCAGGCCGGCCCCGACCTGCCGGGCATCGAGCCCGAGCGGCATGGCGCTCCCCATGGCAAGGCTGATCAGCCGGTCGACGCGGGCGGCGTTGCGCGGGGCGCTGCGGTCGGCGAAGTCGGGGTGGTGGGCGGCCAGCAGGGCGATGAGGCCGGTGATGTGCGGCGCCGCCATGGAGGTGCCGTCCCAGGCCGCATAGCCGCCGCCGGGCACGCTCGAGATGACCGCGACGCCCGGCCCGGCGATCCGCACCTCGGGCCCGGCACAGCTGAAGCGGGCCGGGAAGATGCCGTTCACCGCCACCGTGCCCTGCGGCACGGTCTGGGCGTGGTAGGTGTCGGGCGGGAAGGTATTCTGCATGCCGACGGCGCCGACGGCCAGTGCCTCTGGCGCATTGGCCGGGAACTGCACCGGATCGGGAGCGGAATTGCCGGCCGCCACGACGACGACCACGCCCGCCTGGCGCGCCAGATTCATCCATTGCCGGACCGCGTCGGAGGGCTCAGGACTGCCGAGGCTGCAATTGACGACGTCGAGCTTGTTGTCGATGGCGTATTTGAGGCCGCGCGACAGGTCGTCGAAAAAGCCGCCGGGGAAGAGCTTCAGCACATGCACCTCGGCCTTGGGCGCAAAGCCGCGTATGCCGTTCTGCCCATTGCCGGTGATGACGCCGGCGCAATGGGTGCCGTGCCCGAGCTGGTCGGTGGTCCAGCTCTGGGCGTCCGGATCGTCGTTCTGGTCCTTGTTGGTGTAGTCTAGGCCTTTCTGCACATGGGTGAGGGCGGGATGCTGGTTGTCGCAGCCGGAATCGATGATGCCGATGCGGGCGCCCGCGCCGTCGAGCGTGGTCTGGGTAGTGAGGCCCATCTGCCGCTGGCCCCAGCCGACGAAGGGGGCGTTGGGGGTGAAGCCGGCATCGTCGAAGGAGGCGAGCGGCCGCAGGGTAACGGCATTGATGCTGCCGTCCGCGAGGTCCGGGTCGGTGACCCAGCGTTCCCAGTCATTGGCGAAGGGTTTTACGTACATGTACTGGATGCTCTGGGCGGTGCCGCCGCGGATGTCCACCGAGGCGGTGCCGTCGCCGGCGGTTTCGCCCTGGGCCGGCCAGTTGCGGCCGTAAAGGATGACCTGCGCCCTGGGGAGCGGCTGGCGGGCGTCGTCGGTCACCTGCAGGCGGATGGAATCGGTCACCGGCTGGGCGCTCGCCGCCGCGGCCGTGTCGAGCGGGGAGAGCGCCAGGTGGGTGAGCTCGCGGTTTTCCTCGACGATCAGCCCGGGTCCCGCCGTCGCCTGCAGCTCGAGCCCGCGTTCGGCGGTGGTTTCGGCAACGATCATGTCGCCGGCGACGCCACCGCCCAGGCCGAAGGTGCCGACCACGCTGGGGCGTACGCGGCGCACCACCTTGACGTCCGGCAGATGGTCGAGCTGGCTGTGCAGCATGTCGACCGCCATGGGGTTGAGGTTGGCGCCGGCGCGGGCGGCGATGATGAACTGCTTGCGGCGCGCGCCGACCTCGTGGACCGGGCTGTCGCCCGGGCTCGCCTGCTGCGGCTTCATGGCAAGCACGGCGGCACCGGCCTTCTGGGCCGGGGCCGGCTGCGGACGCTTGCCAGGCGCGGGGCGTCCCGCTCCCGGCGCGCCGTTGCCCGCATTCGCGGCGGCAGCGGACGGCTCGTCCGCCCCGGCCGGCGCGGTGGCCGAACCGGGATCGCCGTCGGCGGCAGCGGGCGCACCACCGGCTGCGGCAGTTGGGCCTGTAGCTCGTGGCGCGGCATCGTCATTGGTCGGCATGGGGATGGGGGCGGCATCGCCATTGGTGCTGGCGGCCGCAGGGGGCACGACATCGACAAGCGCGATGTCGGATGGCGACTTGGCCATGGGTTTCTCCTGATGAAGCTTTGATTCTGGAGCAGATCCGCCGGCGCGGCCCGATCAGTTCAGGCGCAGCGGCGCGCGCGGATCGACCAGGAAATCCGGGCCCAGCGCCGTCTTGAGCCTGTCCAGCTCGTCCGGCGGCACGGCGACGATTGCCTGCCCGATGTCGCGGTGGAAGACCACCAGCCGCGCCGATTCCACCTCCGCCACGGCATTCTGCACCGCGGCCTGGGTGGCGGCGGCGGGCGCCGTCACGTCCCTGGGGGAAACCGTGAACTCCTGTTCGGACTCGTCCGGCAAGACCTCCTCCTTCCTGCCTGAGGGTGGGCGGGCCCGTCGAGGACGGGCCCGCTGCCGTTCAATGGATGACGCTGTTCGGCGGCGGATTGGCCGACAGGCTGCTGAGCACGATCGGCACGATCTGGCTGACCAGCTGGCCGATGTCGAAGCCCTGCGGGGTCACGGCGGATTGCGGGCCGAAGCCGTATTGCGGCCCGGCCGACTGCGCCCGAACCCCCGCTGCACCCGGCACCTGCGGCATGGCGTTGAGGGCGGCGATGGTGCTCACCGCAATGGGCACGATCTTCGAAACCACATCCCAGAAGCTCTGGGCCTGGAGCTGGCCCTGCGGGCCGGCCGCCTGTGCCTGCAGGCCGCCGAACTGCGGCATGGTCGATTGCGCCTGGAAGCTCCCGCCGCCCTGCGGCACCTGCGGGGTGGCATTGAGCGCCGCAATGGTGCTGACGGCGATGGGCACGATCTTGGAAACGACGTCCCAGAAGCTCTGCGGGTCGAGTTGGCCCTGCGGACCGGCAGACTGCGCCTGCAGCGAGCCGAACTGGGGCCCGGCCGATTGCGGCTGGAAGCCCGGCATCTGCGGGGCCGCGGACAATTGGCTCACCGTATTGACGATGACCGGCAGCGCCTTCTTGAAGACATCCCAGAAGCTCTGCGGATCGAGCTGGCCCGGCATGGCCGGCGCGGCCGAGAGCGTGCCGAGCCCGTAGGGACTGGCCGCCTGGGGCGCATAGGACTGGGGCGCATAGGACTGGGCCGGCATCCCGGCGCCCGGCTGCGGCGTATTCGACAAGGAACTCAGGATGATGGGCACGATCTGGCTGACGAGATTGCCGATGTCGAAACCCTGCGCACCGAGCGGTCCCTGGATGCTGGCTGAGTTTGCGTAGGCCATGACTATTTCCTCTCCCGTGTGTAATTGTTGAATAGCGACTGGCGTTTAGCAGGAAACAATAACTCTACGCGTCAGAATCCGCCGCTAAGCGAATTCGATGTGTTGTTTCCGCGTAACTATTTTTTTATTTGAGAACAACTGATAATAACTCACGGGGTTACCGGAGTCACTACCGTAATGGGCGTAAGTATATTTCGATAGCCGGTCGGCGCCGAAGCGAAGCCGATTGTGCTGGGCTGGCCGGCAGTTAGCCCGAGGCCCTCACGCCCGAGGCAATGAAGGGGGAACGCGGCGCGGCGCGGGTGGCCCGCCACTTAGCACTTCTTAAACCGTTCCCATGGAAACTGCCTTCCGGGGCTTAATCCCCGAAGGGGGCAAATTCATCATGGCCAAAGAGCCACAGAGCACGGTCGCATTGCCGGCCGTGATCGATCTCGACGCGCTCGATCCGGTGCGCGAGACCCTGCTTGCCGCGGTCGAGGAAGGCTCGGTCAGCATTTCCGGCGCGGCCGTCGAGCGCGTTTCCACCAATGCCCTGATCATGCTGCTGAGCGCCGCCGAAAGCGCGCGCCGCAACGGCTCCGGCTTTTCGATCACCGGGCCGAGCGCCGCCATGCTCTCCGCCATCGAGCGGCTGGGGTTCGGCGGCGAGTTCGCGACGCTGATCGGGGGCTAGCAGATGCGCGTGCTAACGGTCGACGATTCCCGCACCATCCTCGCCATGCTCCGGCACACGCTCTCCAGTGCCGGCTTCGAAGTGCTGCAGGCGGAGGACGGTCAGAAGGGCCTCGGCGTGCTCGCCCGGGAGAAGGTCGACCTCGTCATCACCGACATCAACATGCCGGTCATGGACGGCATCGAGTTCATCAGGAAGGTGAGAGCCTCGGGGGCCCATCAGAGCCTGCCCATCCTCATCCTCACCACCGAGACCAGCCAGGAAAAGCGCGACCAGGGGCGCGCCGCCGGCGGCACGGGCTGGATCGTCAAGCCCTTCGATCCCGAAAAGCTCATCAACGTCATTCATCGCGTCGTCCACTGAGGCGGCGGCGGCTCGGCATAAAATCTTGTGAGTAGCATGAGCGATCTAGACGACTTCAAGGCCACCTATTTCGACGAATGTTCGGAGCTGCTGCTCGAACTCGAAGAGCAATTCGCGGCCATAGAGGAGGGGGATCGCTCGTCCGACCGGCTGAACGCCGTGTTCCGCGCCATCCACTCGATCAAGGGCGGCGCCGGCGCCTTCGGCTTCTCCCGGCTGGTCGGCTTCGCCCACGCCTATGAAACGCTGCTCGACAAGGTGCGCGAAGGCAGCGTGGCGCTGTCGCCAGACGTCGTCACGCTCTGCATCCGCGCCAACGACATCGTCGCCGATTTCGTCAACGGGGCGCGCGGCGGCACGGAGCTGCCGGCCGAATATGGCGCCGGGGAAAAGGCGCGGTTCGACGCCCTCTGCAATGCGGACGACGACGAAAACGGCGAGCCGATGGAGGAATTCGACATCGAGTTCACCCCGGTCATGGTCAAGCTCGACAAGGGCGAGGAGCCGGCCGAGTCGCTCGACAGTTTTGCCGCGCCGCCCCTGCCGCCGGAGACGGGGCAGTGGGAAATCCGCTTCCGGCCGCAGCGCGAGCTCTATGCGCGCGCCAACGATCCGCTGCTGCTGTTCCGCGAACTCGCCTCGCTGGGCGAACTGACGGTCGAGCCGGTGTTCGATGCCGTGCCGCCGCTGGCCGATTTCGAGCCGGCCGGGGTCTATTGCGGCTGGCAACTGACGCTGGTGGCGCCCGGGGTGACCGAAGCGCAGATCCGCGAGGTTTTCGAATTCGTCGAGGGCAATTGCGAGCTCGCGGTGGTGCAGGCGGCCGCGGCGCCCGTCCAGCCGGTCGAGCCGGCCGGAGAGCAGGATGCCGGGGTGGCGCTTGCCGCGGCCGCCAAGGCCATGGAGAAGGGTGCGCTCGACCTGATGCCGGAGGCCCCGGGTGCCGGCGTGCTGCCGCCGCCCGAATCCGCCGAACAGCCGCCCATGCCGAGCTTCGAGGCGCTGGCCGACACCATCAAGGCCGCCGATCCGCGCAAGCCGGCCGCCGCGGCGCCGGCGGAACCGGCCAAGCCGGCCGGCGAAGCGCCGGCCGCTGCCGCTTCGGCGGAGGCCGAGCACCGCAATGGCGTGCAGTCGATCCGCGTCGACCTCGACAAGGTGGATCGCGTCGTCAACATGGTGGGCGAGCTGGTCATCACGCAATCCATGCTGACCCAGCAGATGGACGAGAACCTGCGCGCCAAATATCAGGAGCTGGTGCGGGGCCTCGAAGTCCTGGCGCAGACGACGCGCGGCCTGCAGGATTCGGTGATGGCGATCCGCGCGCAGCCGGTCAAATCGGTGTTCAGCCGCATGCCGCGCCTGGTGCGCGAATTGGCGCAGAAGACCGAAAAGAAAATCCGCCTCGAGATGATCGGCGAGAACACCGAAATCGACAAGACGGTGATCGAGCAGCTTTCCGATCCGCTCACCCACATGATCCGCAATTCGGCCGACCACGGCATCGAGAGCCCGGAAAAGCGGCTCGCGTCGGGCAAGCCCGAAACCGGCGTGATCCGGCTCTCCGCCGAGCAGGCGGGCGGCAACATCCTCATTATCGTGGAGGACGACGGGGCCGGCATCAACCGCGACAAGGTGCTGCAGGTGGCCCGCAACCGCGGCGTGGTGGGGCCCGATCAGGTGCTCACCGACGAGCAGATCGACCAGCTGATCTTCGCGCCGGGCTTTTCGACGGCCGACACGGTTTCGGACATTTCCGGGCGCGGCGTCGGCATGGACGTGGTGCTCTCCAATATCAAGAAGATCGGCGGTTCGGTGCATGTCCGCTCCTGGACCGGCAAGGGCACGCGCATGACGCTGCGCCTGCCGCTGACGCTCGCCGTGCTCGACGTGATGCTGGTCCGGGTGTCGCAGAACCCCTATGTCATCCCGCTCTCATCGATCGTGGAAACCATGCAGTGCGCCCGCGCCAATTTCGAGCGCGTGCCCTCGGGCGGCCGCGTGCTGCAGGTGCGCGGCGAATATGTGCAGGTGATCGACCTCTGCGAGCAGTTCGGCATGCAGAGCCTGGTCGAGCACAAAAACCGCTTCGTGGTGCTCTGCGAAGCGGAGGGCTCGGTCAAGATCGCGCTGGTGGTCGACGACATCATCGGCCAGCAGCAGGTGGTCATCAAGAGCCTCGAGGAAAACTTCGAGTCCATAGACGGTATCGCCGGCGGCACGATCCTGGGCGACGGCAATGTCGCCCTGATCGTGGACGTGCAGGGATTGAAGACGGCGAGGCTGCATCGCAACGCCGCCTGAGTTCAAGAGTGGCCGCGTTTTCGGGTGGGCGCACCTGAAACGCCGTGAGTAACTGAGTGAGTGCCGCCGGTTCGTGCGGTCTAACGGCCCCCCAGGATGGGCGGGAGAAAGGGTATGGAAATGGAAGCCCTCGGGTTCCGTGACGATACAACGGCTGACCGGACGGCGGCGGCCACCCAGAATACGCTGCAGCTGATCGCCTTTTCGATCGGCGAGCAGACCTATGGCGTCGAGATCACGACGGTGCGCGAAATCCGCGCCTGGAACGGGGCGACGCCGCTGCCCAATACGCGCGAATTCGTGCGCGGCGTGATCAATCTGCGCGGCACAATCGTGCCGATCTTCGATTTGCGCGCCCGCTTCGGCGACGGCCAGACCTCGCCCACCAAGAACCATGTCGTGGTGGTCATGTCGGTCGGCGACAAATGGGTCGGCATCCTGGTCGATGCGGTCTCGGACATCCTGACCGTCTCGCGCGAGGACATCCACCAGGTCCCCGAGAGCAATTCGATCGACACCGAGCTGCTCAACGGCATCGTCACCCATGAAAGCCGCATGGTCGGCCTCATCGACCTCCATTCGGTGGTCAGCGGCGCCAAGATGGACGGCTAAGCAGCCATTCGGCTGCACCGGATTTTTTGAGGGGGCGTCGTAGGGCGCCCCTTTTTTGCGCTGGGTGGGGGTGGTGTGTGCTGCTGGATTCCGGCCTTCGCCGGAATGACGGCGTGCATATGGCACGCCATTGCCTCAACCCCGACGTCATTCCGGCGAAGGCCGGAATCCAGGGCCAGGCGCTGCGCTCGAAATGGTCCGCCCGAGTTCCCCCCGTCAGAACAGCTCGGCGTCTTCTTCTGCCGGCTTGCCGACAGTGCCGGCGCGGCTGAGCTCGTCGAGGCTCAGGCTTTCCCAGATCGCGTCATAGAATTCCTCCGGCGCGTCGGGGGGCAGGAGGTCGAAGCGGCGGGTGGCGCTGGCGAGGCCGTGGCAGCGCTGCTCGATGCGGTCCTGGCCCTGCAGCGCGCTCACGATCATGGCGGTGGCGCGGCGGCGCGCCGCCTCCGGCTCGAGCCGGGAATCGCCCAAAACGTCGAGCGCTTCGGCGATGGCATCCACCAGGCTGGCGGTCTGGCGCGCCGTTTCCTCGAGTTCGCGCGCTAGTCGTTGCAGTGTCATGGAAACCAGGCCCCCGATCGTTCTTCGGTGTTAGCCGGGATTCCTGAATCGGGGGTTGCCGCGCGCCGCGGGGGCAATGCCAGCAAGCAGTTCCTGCTTGCATGCATAACGCTTCCATAACGAATCTTCCCTAAGGATCAGAGGCATGGCCGGACCTGAATCCGATCCGGCCCGGGGGCTTCTCGGGTAAAATGGCACTGTCTAGCTCGCTGCCGCCTGAATTCGATCGCGGCGTGGTTACGACCGTGCATCAGGGCGACTGCCTGGTGTCGGGCGAGGACGTGACGTTCTCGACGGTCCTGGGCTCGTGCGTCTCCGCCTGCGTGCGCGACGTGGTGGCGCGGGTCGGCGGCATGAACCATTTCCTGCTCGCCGAGCAGTCCGGGTCGGCCAGGGACCGCTATGGCGCCTCGGCGCGCTACGGCGCCTTCGCCATGGAGCGGCTGATCAATACGGTGCTGTCGCGTGGCACGGGCAGCAAGGCCAATCTCGAAATCAAGGTGTTCGGCGGCGGGCTGATCAATTCCGCGCTGGTCGACATCGGGGCCAAGAACATCGAGTTCGTGCGCCAGTTCCTGGCCGACGAAGGCTATGCGGCGGCGGGCGAGGACCTGGGCGGCACCTTCGCGCGGCGGGTGCTGTTCAAGCCGCAATCGGGCCGCGTCTTCGTCAAGCGTCTCGCCAGCCAGGAGGGCGATGGCGTGGCGCGGGAGGAACTGGCGATCATGGTGCGCCGCCCCGTGGTGCCGGCGGCGGCCAACGATATCGAACTGTTCTGAGCCGGCGCGGCGGCGCCGGACGCGAGCGGCAAAAATATCGCGCGGCGGCGAGCCGAATTTACGCAATCTAAGCGAAGCCCCGGGAATGATCGGCGAACGCCCGGTGTGCGGCAGGCGGGAAGGTTTTGCCTTCCGGCAGCACGGGGACGGGCATGGGGGCGGATATGGAACAGGGCGATATTGCCCTCAGCGACAGGGAATTCGAGCGCGTCAAGCAGCGGGTCTATCGCGTTGCCGGCATCGCACTCAGCGATGCCAAGCGCACGCTGGTGGTCTCGCGCCTGTTCAAGGTGGTGCGGGCGCTCGGCCTCTCCTCGTTCGACGACTATCTCGATTATCTCGAGCGGCAGGGCACGCCCAAGGACGCGCAGGATTTCATTAACGCACTGACCACAAATCTGACGCGCTTTTTCCGCGAGGATCATCATTTCGATCACCTCGAGCGGCATGTGGGTGCCATCATCGCCAGCCGCCCGCCGGCGGGGCCGAGCGGCAGGCCGCGGCTCAGGATATGGTCGGCCGGCTGCTCGACCGGGCAGGAGCCCTATACGATCGCGCTGTCGCTGCTTTCGGCCTTTCCCGACCTCAAGCGCTGGGATTTCAGAATCCTCGCCACCGACATCGATACCAATGTGCTCGCCAAGGCGGCGACCGGGGTCTACCCCGATTCCGAGCTTTCAGGGCTTTCGGCGGAGCGCGCCGCGCTGTTCGAGCGCGTGCCGGGCGGACAGATCCGGGTGCCGGCGGCGGCGCGGGACCTCATCTCCTTCCTGCCGCTGAACCTGATCGGTGCATGGCCGGTCAAGGGCCCGTTCGACGCCATCTTCTGCCGCAACGTCGCCATCTATTTCGACAAGCCGACCCAGGCCCAGGTCTTCGGTCGCTTCCGCACCGTGCTGTCGCCGGGCGGATTTCTCTATATCGGCCATTCTGAAAATCTGGGGAACAGCGGCGCCGATTTCCGGCTGGTGGGCAAGACCATCTACCAGCCGCGCACGCCGCAGAAAGCAAGGGACGCCGCATGACGATCAAGGTGCTGGTGATCGACGACTCCGCCCTGATCCGCGAGGTGCTGTCGCGGGTGCTCGCGCAGGATCGCGACATCGAGGTGGTGGGGACCGCCGCCGACCCGATCGAGGGCCGGCAGAAGATCAAGACGCTCAATCCGGACGTCGTGACGCTCGACATCGAAATGCCCAATATGAACGGGCTCGCCTTTCTCGAGCGGCTGATGAAGCTGCATCCGCTGCCGGTGGTGATGGTGTCGACCCTCACCACGCGCGGGGCGAGCGAGACGATGCTGGCGCTCGAACTCGGGGCGGTCGATTTCGTCGCCAAGCCCAATGCCAATCTCACCGGCGGGCTCGACGCCTTCGGGGCGAATCTGCGCGACAAGATTCGCGCGGCGGCCCATTCGGACGTGGCCGGGCGCGCGATGCGGGCGCCGGCGCCCGCCGTGCCGATCCGCACGGCGGCGGCGCCGCGGGGCGCGCTCATCGCCATCGGCGCCTCGACCGGCGGTGTCGAGGCCATCCGGGCGGTGCTCTCCAATATACCGGCCGACTGCCCGCCCATCGTCATCGCCCAGCACATGCCGATGGCCTTCACGCAGCGCTTTGCCGCCCGTCTCGACGAACTGGTCGAGGTCAAGGTCGTCGAGGCCGAAGACCGGCTGCCGCTCGAGGCCGGCCATGCCTATGTGGCCAAGGGCGACTATCATTTGAGGGTGGAGCGCAGCTCGGGCCAGCTCAAGTGCCGGCTGATGCAGGACCCGCTGGTTTCCGGCCACCGGCCGAGCGTCGATGCGCTGTTCGAATCGGTGGCGCAGACTGTGGGGCCGATGGCGGTGGGGGCGATCCTCACCGGCATGGGGCGGGACGGGGCGCGCGGCCTCAAGCTGATGCGGGACGCCGGCGCGCATACGGTCGGCCAGAGCCCCGGCTCGGCCCTCGTCTACGGCATGCCGCGCGTCGCCTTCGAGGAAGGGGCGGTGGTCGAGCAGGCGCCGGTCGAGCAGGTCGCGGCACGGCTCGTGGCGGCGCTGTCGCGGCTCAAATCGGCGGCCTGAACGCCGTTGGCAGGCCGGCCGTCCGCACAAGCCGGAGCCGCCGATTGAGACATTGGTAACGGTTCCTGCCCTAGTCTTCGGGCAGCCAGCGTTAAACTCACATGCCGGGAAGGCGAAGCTAGATCATGCCCAAGGCGAGCGCCGTCAGTGTCCTGATCGTGGACGACCAGCAGTCCATGCGCGGTATCTGCAAGTACATCCTGACCCAGCTCGGGTTCAAGGACATCATCGAGGCCAAGAGCGGGCGCGATGCCCTCGGCAAGCTCGAGAAGTCCAATGTCGACCTGATCATTTCCGACTGGAACATGGAAGACATAGACGGGCTGACGCTGCTCAAGGTGATCCGCAAGCATCCCAAGACGCAGGCCATGCCCTTCATCATGGCGACCGGCCGCTCCGACAAGGAGCAGGTGCAGGAGGCGATCTCCTGCGGGGTGAACAACTACATCATCAAGCCGTTCGACCTGCAGACGATGAAGAAGCGCATCGAGGCCGTCATCGGCGCCTTGTCGTAATCGGGCACATCACCGGCCCATCCGGCCAGGTGCATTTCGGGCTCGCCGACGCGGTCGGCGGGCCTTTGCTTTTGCCTTGCGGGCGCCGGCGGTCGTGCTGCGGCAGCCTGCCACGTTTCAGACAAAATTAAGGGCGCCGGCGCACTCTGCAGAGAGGAATCAAGGAAGCGCTCCGCGGTTGGGAGGCTCGGCCGATTCTATAGTCAGACCAGGGCCGCTTATGGATTCCCGTCACTTTCCAGCAGTCATCCGGTTCCAGCAGGGCGTCGCGCCGGCGGTTTTCATGCCATCGGCCGGGATTGCCGGCCGGCCGCGGGCGAGACGCGGCGCTCCGGCACCGGGGCCGGCTGGCCAATCGACAGACTTCGCTCCACTGGGGGAGAAACACCATGAAGATGCCTAGAATCAAGACGCTCAGCCTCAAGGTCACCACCATCGCCGCGGTCGTCGGGCTCGGCGCGGTGGCGCTGCTGCAAGCCGGGGGCGGGTGGTTCGCCACCAATGAGATCGCGCGCAATTTCGCCCAGGTGTCGGGCAACAGCATCCCGGCCATCGAAATGGTCGGCGAATTGCTGCAGGCGACGCTGACGGCCCGCTCCAAGCTGGGCGAGGAGGTCGTCGCGACGACGCCGGACGCCCGCAAATGGGCGGACGATGCGCTGAAGCAGTCGATCAGCGACGCCGATGCGGTGCTCGATAAATACAAGGCGACGCTGGTGAACGACCAGAACCGCGCCGCCTATCAGGGCGTGCTCGACGGCTGGGCGGCCTGGAAGGCGGCGGCGCTGCCGGTCGAGCAGGCGGCGATGGCCGGCAATCTCGCGCAGGCGACCGGCGGCTTCAACGACCAGGCCACCGCGGCCGATACGCTGGGCGAAGTGATCGCCGCCATGTCGCAGGACAAGCTGGGCGACGCGGCCGATACGGCGGCGGCGGCCAAGACCGCCATCGATCGCTCGCAGCTCATGTCCATGATCCTCAGCGCCATTATCGCCCTGGCGGTGGCGGCGACGGTGCTGATCATGCTCAGGCGGGTGCTCAAGCCGCTGGCCGGCATCACCGGCGCCATGAAGCGGATCGCCGGCGGCGAGCTGGATACCGAGGTGCCGGGCCTGTCGCGCCGGGACGAGATCGGCATGATGGCCAGCGCCGTCGAGGTTTTCCGCCAGAACGGCATCAAAATCCGTGCGCTGTCGGACGAGGAGCGGGCGAGCGCCGAGCGCGCCGCCGAAATCGCCGCGGAGGGCGACCGGATGGGGCAGCGCCTGACCGCGGCCATCGAGGCCGCCGGGCATGGCGATTTCTCGCTGCGCGTGCCGACCGATTATTCGCAAGCCAACCTCAACCAGATCGCGGGCGTTATCAACCACCTGATGGAAACGGTCGAAGGCGGTCTCGGCGAGACCAGCCTGGTGCTCGGCGCCCTGGCGCAGCAGGACCTCTCCAAGCGTGTCGAAGGGGACTCCGAGGGCGCCTTCCTCCGGCTGAAGGAGGATACCAACACGGTGGCGGACAAGCTGGCGGAGATCGTGGGGCGGCTGAAGTCGACCTCGGGATCGCTGAAGCTGGCGACCGGCGAGATCCTGTCGGGGGCCAACGATTTGTCGGAGCGCACCACCAAGCAGGCGGCGACCATCGAGGAGACGAGCGCCGCCATGGAGCAGCTGTCGCAGACGGTGATGCAGAACGCCAAGCGCGCCAATGACGCCTCGGAAGTGGCCGGTTCGGTCACCCGCACCGCCGAGGAAGGGGGCCGGGTGATGAACGAGGCCAATGCCGCCATGGAGCGGATCACCGCGTCCTCGGCCAAGATCTCCAACATCATCGGGCTGATCGACGACATCGCCTTCCAGACCAATCTGTTGGCCTTGAACGCCTCGGTCGAGGCG
>DASZUI010000181.1:0-18662 GCA_035547675.1 Devosia sp. | reverse complement strand
GGGGTGATCGACCTCAGCCCGATGATGCGGCCCGGCCTGCAGCGCGCCCTGCCCGACACGGAAGTCCTCTTCCCCACCACCGACGCCGCCCTCGCCGCCGCCCACATCGCCCGAACCAGCCATTCGGCTGGACCGGATTTTCGCGGGGATAGGTAGCGCGCGCGTTGCCCATGGTTCGAGGCTCGGCTGCGCCTCGCACCTCACCATGAGGTCGTGGAAACTTCCTGCAACCTCATCCTGAGGTGCGACCGAAGGGAGCCTCGAAGGATGGGCCGCGCGTATCAACCCCGGGGATAAGTAGGGAGCGCGCTGCCCATGGTTCGAGGGCTCGGCTGCGCCTCGCACCTCACCATGAGGTCGCAGTAATTCCACCGCCTCATCCTGAGCTTGTCGAAGGATGGGCCACGCGCACAGCCATGCCCCTCGGCGCTCACCGCGCGAGGAAGCGCTCCAGCCGCCCCAGTCCGTCCGCGATCTTTTCCGGCCGGGCCGCAAAGCACCAGCGCAGCCAGCCGGCGCCTTCCGGGCCGAAGGCGCTGCCGGGGGCGAGGCCGAGGCCTTCGGTCGCCAGCAGGTCGCGGGCGAGTTGCATGTCGTCCTCCACGCCGCGCAGGCGGAAGAAGGCATACATGGCGCCGTCGGCCTCGGGCAGCTCGATGCGCTCATGGCGGTGCAGGCCGTCGGCGAGGAGCCGGCGCGAGGTCTCGAGCTCCTGCCTGAGCGCCGCCACCGCCGCCTCGCCGCGATTGCCCTCGAGAGCGGCAATGGCCCCGCGCTGCACAAAGGCCGGCACGCAGGAGGTGTTGTATTCGATGACCTTGGCAAGTTCTCCGATGAAGCGCTCCGGTCCGACCATCCAGCCGGCGCGCCAGCCGGTCATGCTCCAGGCCTTGGAAAAACTGTTGACCGAGACCAGCCGGTCCTCCGGGTCGGCGACCGGCAGCAGGGAGGGCGAGCGCCCCTCGCCGCCAAAAACCAGCCGCTCGTAGACGTCGTCGGTCACCACCCAGATGCCAAGGCGGCGGCAATGCGCGAAGATGTCCGCGAGCGCCGCCCGGTCGATGGTCCAGCCGGTCGGGTTATTCGGCGAATTGAGGAAAAGCGCCGTGACGTCGGGCGTCAGCGCCTCGCGCAGGCGGTCGAGGTCGAGCTGCCAGCGGCCCTCGACGATCGCCAGCGGCACGCGGATCACTTCGGCCCCGAGAATGCGCGGCAATTCGGTGATGTTCGGCCAGACCGGCGTGACGATCACCACCTTGCTGCCCGGCGACAGCAGCATCTGGCCGGCCAGCATCAGCCCGGAAATGCCGGAGCCGACGACGCCCACCCGCTCCGGGCCGACGCCTATGCCGTGCAGCCGGCCGAGATAGGCGGCGATCGCCTCGCGCAACTCGGGCATGCCGAGATTCTGCGTGTAGAAGGTTTCGCCGCGCGCCAGCGCCTCGCCGCCCGCGAGGCGGATGAAAGCCGGCGTCGGCTGGTCGTTCTCGCCGAACCAGAAGGCGGCGACGTCGCTCCGGCCCATGGCGCCATTGGCGATCTCGCGGATGCGCGAGGCGCCCAGCGCCAGGATTTGGTCGCGCGGCAGAGGCGAAAAGGCGGGCGGCTCCTGGGTCATGCTGGGTTTCCGGCTGGTCTCGACAGTCCAGCTATAGAGGCATTTGCAGGGGCGGCACCATAGGGGCTGGTGTTCGGTCTGGGGGGCGGACCAAGGGTATGTCCGTAAACGCCGGCGCGCGTTGTTACCCCCACCCGGCTGCCGCCACCCCTGCCTCTGCCGAGGCCTTCTCAGGGAAATCGCTCCACCGGAGCGATTTTGCTCCCCTTCGAAGCCCCGCAGGGGGAGGGAGTCGCGTGGCGGCGGCTCGCCCAGCCCCGGCGTCATTCCGGCGAAGGCCGGAATCCAGCAACAAGCACAACACCGTCCTGCGCCTTCCCGCCTCGACACCGCCCGGTCAATTTGGCAGCGTCGGTTTTTCCCCTTCCTCCCCGAGGCAATGATGATTTCCGCCAAAGCCTATGCCGTTGCGTCCGGCACGACGCCCTTCGCCCCCTTCGAACTCACCCGCCGCGAGCCGGGGCCGCATGAGGTTCTCATCGACATCAAATATTGCGGCATCTGCCATTCCGACCTGCATACGGCGCGCGGCGAATGGGGCCGCACGGCCTATCCCTGCGTGCCCGGTCACGAGATCGTCGGCGTGGTGCGGGCGGTGGGGCCCGAGGTGACGCGGTTCAAGCCGGGCGACCGGGTCGGCGTCGGCTGCATGGTCGACAGCTGCGGCGAGTGCGATGCCTGCAAGCAAGGGCTCGAGATGCACTGCCAGAACGGGGTCGTGTGGACCTATGGCAGCAGCAAGTTCTACCACGACCACGATCCGGGCACCGACCACACCTATGGCGGCTATTCCTCGGCCATTACGGTGTTCGACAAATTCGTGGTGCGGGTCCCGGACAACCTGCCGCTCGACAAGGCCGCGCCGCTCCTCTGCGCCGGCATCACCACCTATTCGCCGCTGAAGCGCTTCGGCGCCGGGCCGGGCAAGCGGGTCGGGGTGGTCGGCCTTGGCGGACTCGGCCATGTCGCCGTCAAGATCGCCCATGCCATGGGCGCGCATGTGACGATGATCACGACCTCCCCGTCCAAGGGCCAGGACGCGGCCGAACTCGGCGCCGATGCGGTGATCGTCTCCACCGATGCCGCGCAGATGAAGGCGGCCGTGCAGACGCTCGACCTCATCATCGACACGGTCTCGGCCGCGCACGACATGGACCTCTATTTGAGCCTGCTCCGCCTCGAGGGCGCGCTGGTGATGGTGGGCCTGCCGCCCGAGGCGCTGCCGGTCCATGCCGGCACGCTCATCAATCGCCGGCGCATCCTCACCGGCTCCAATATCGGCGGCATGGCGGAGACGCAGGAAATGCTGGATTTCTGCGCCGCCTACAACGTGACCGCCGACATCGAGCTGATCTCGGCCGACCGGATCAACGAGGCCTATGACCGGCTGGTGAAGTCCGACGTGCGCTACCGCTTCGTCATCGATTCGGCGACGCTCTGAACCGAACCGCCGCCGGGCGGCGCCGCTGCCCGGCCATGGCACATGGGGCCCGCGCCGAATTGGCCCCAACCCCCTTGAAACCGGCCTTTCCGCTTCTAGATTTTTAGTGCCGGCCGCCCAATGGGGGCCGGCAGTCCGAGGGGCTGCCCTCCGGGCGCCTCTCCTATCCATGTTGCTCTATGGAGGATATGGCTATGAGAACAAGTTTCGACTTCTCCCCCTTCTTCCGGTCGAGCGTCGGCTTCGACCGGGTGTTCGACCTGCTCGAGCAGGCCAGCGACAGCTTCGACAGCTGGCCGCCCTACGACATCGTCCGCACCGGGGAGGACAGCTACCGCATCGCCATGGCGGTCGCCGGCTTCGCCCAGGACGAGCTCACGCTCAACTACCAGCCCAATCTGCTCGTCGTCAGCGGCGCCAAGCCGGAGGACGGCAAGACCGACTATCTCTATCGCGGCATTGCCGGCGGCAAGTTCGAACGCCGCTTCGAGCTGGCGGATTTCGTGGAGGTCGTCGGCGCCACGCTGGACAACGGCGTGCTGAACATCGAGCTGAAACGCGAGCTGCCCGAGGCGATGAAGCCGCGCAAGATCGCCATTTCGGCCGACACAGCGCCGCAGGCGCAACCCAAGCAGATCGAGCAGAAGCAGGCGGCCTGACGGATACCGCCGCGCATCCGGCGCCGGTCCGCCGGCGCCGCGAGCGCTTGAAAGGAGCTTGCAAGGAGCTTGAAAGAAAGGAGCAGAAGATGAGTGTGCGTGATCTTATGCCATGGAGCCGCGGCAATGGCGCCGCCGCCCCGTCGACCTATCGCGACTACGAGCAGAGCCCGTTCCTGGCGCTGCATCGCGAGATGAACCGGCTGTTCGACGATATGTGGCGCGACTTCAATGCGCCGCTGTCCACGGGCCGTTCGCCCATGCTGAGCCAGGGCTGGCCGCATGTCGAAATCTCCGAAACCGACAATGAAATCCGCGTCAGTGCCGAACTTCCCGGCATGGAGGAGAAGGATGTCGAGCTGCTGTTCAATGACGGCGTGCTGACCATCAAGGGCGAGAAGCAGGCCGAGACCGAGGACAAGGACCGCCAGTTCTCCGAGCGCTATTACGGCCGTTTCGAGCGCCGCATCCCGCTGGGCACCGAAGTGGACGAGGACAAGGTGTCCGCCACCTTCCGCAACGGCGTGCTGACGGTCAGCCTGCCCAAGACCGCCAAGGCGCAAGCGGGCGCCCGGCGGATCGCCATCAATGGCGGCACGGCCGGCACCACGACCCACTGAGGACGACCTCGAGGCGCCGGCGGCTCGTTACTGAAGTCGTCACTGAAATCGTCTTGGGGCGCCGCGACAGCGGCGTCCCATTCGGGGATTCAGCCATGAGAGAGGAAACCGTCCCGTCGCCGGCCAGCTTCCCGGCCGGCTATCCAGTGTTCGCCGTCGAGTGCGACGGCCTCATCGCCAACCGCTTCGCCCTGGTGCATGCGGCGGCCGCCCGGGCCCGGGAACTCAACCGCGGCGCGCAGCCGCGGATTTCGGCGCCCTGGACCAAAACGCCCCAGATCGCACTGGGCGAGCTGGCGGCCGGCGCCTTCGATCCGGCCGAGATCGAGCACCTGCTGGGGCTCGACCGGCCCGCCGGCGAAGCCCAGGCCATCGAGATCGATGTGCCGGAGGAGGGCCGCGCCGACGAGCAGAAGCTACTTGAGGCGATGAGTCGCGATGCCGAGGAGGCAGCGCGACGGCGCGAGCGGCTCGACAGCCTCGCCTGATCGGGCCCGCCCCGGAGTACGCCCCGGATCGCGCCCCCCGATGCGGCGTTCTCGGGGGCGGCGCCCGACGAGGCCGTTACGACGGCCTCGTCACTGGACAGAAGGCCATACCTCGCTCCACAATGGCGCGCGATTTTCGGCCGCCGGTTGCGGCAGCCATCCTGGCAGGTTCGGGACCTCGTCAATGCTCGATACGCCCCAGCAGAACGACGCTCCGGCTTCACCCACGGCGCATGAAGACAGCGAAGCGCGCTTTCGCCTGGTGGCCGAGAACGCCCCGGTGATGCTGTGGATGGGCGACGCCCAGGGCGCCTGCGTCTATCTGAACCGGGCGCAGCGCGAGTTCTGGGGCGTGGTCGGCGATGACCTGTCCGATTTCGACTGGGGCACGACCCTGCTGCCCGAGGACGCGCCGGCGCTCGCCGGCCCCTTCAGCGAAGGCATGCGGACCCATACCGGCTTTTCGGTCGAGGCGCGCTACCGGCGCGCCGACGGCGTCTATCGGACGCTGCAGACCAATGCGCGGCCACGCTTCTCGGCCAGCGGCGAATTTCTCGGCATGATCGGCGTCAATGTCGACGTCACCGACCAGCGGGCGGCCGAAGCGCAGCGCGCGGCGGCCGAGGAGCAGCTGCGCGCGCTCAACGAGACGCTGGAGGCGCGGGTTGCCGCGGAGATCGCGACGCGCCGGCAGGCCGAGGCGGCGCTGCAGCAGGCGCAGAAGATGGAGGCCATCGGTCAGCTCACCGGCGGGGTCGCGCATGACTTCAACAACCTGCTAATGGCCGTCATGGGCAGCCTGGAGCTGCTGCGCAAGAAAATGCCGCCCGATCCGCAATTGCTGCGCCTGCTCGACAATGCCATGGACGGGGCGCAGCGCGGCACCGCCCTCACCTCGCGCATGCTGGCCTTCGCCCGGCGGCAGGAGCTGAAACCCTCTGCGGTCGACATTCCCACGCTGTTCGCCGGCATGCGCGACCTGCTGCAGCGCTCGCTCGGGCCGATGATCAGTATCGACGCCCGCTTTCCGGCCCTGCTGCCGCCGGTAGAGACCGATCCCGGGCAGCTCGAAACCGCACTGGTCAATATCGCGGTCAACGCGCGCGACGCCATGCACGAGCAGGGCACGATCACCATCGAGGCGCGCGAGGAAACGGTGAGCGGCGATCCCGAGCTCGCCGATGGCCGCTATGTGCGGCTCGCGACCACCGACACCGGCGACGGCATGGACGAGGAGACGCTGCGCCGCGCCAGCGAGCCGTTCTTCACCACCAAGGACATCGGCAAGGGCACGGGGCTGGGACTGTCCATGGTGCATGGCCTCGCCCGGCAATCCGGCGGCAGGCTGGTGCTGAAAAGCGCGCCGGGGCGCGGCACGACGGCCGAGATTTGGCTGCCGGTCGCGGTGCCGGCGGCGGTGGCGTCCGTCGAAGCGCGGGCCGAGGCCCCGGAGACGCTCGACCGGCGCGGGCTCACGGTGCTGGCGGTCGACGACGACGCGCTGGTGCGGATGAACACGGTTGCCATGCTCGAGGATCTCGGCCACCGCGTGATCGAGGCGCGCTCGGGCCTAGAGGCGCTGGAGCGGCTGGTGGGCGAAACGATCGACCTCGTCATCACCGACCACGCCATGCCGCAGATGAGCGGCGTGCAGCTCGCCGCGGCGCTCCGGGCCACGCACCCCGAAGTGCCGGTGGTGCTGGCCACTGGCTATGCCGAACTCCCCGACGGCGGCGATCCCGGCCTGCCGCGGCTTTCGAAACCCTTCTCGCTGAACGAACTCGACCGCCTGCTCCGCTCCATCGTGCCGGGCGGCCGCCTGGCCTGACGGGTCGATGTGGCGCGGTGGTGCGCGTGGCCCATCCTTCGACAGGCTCAGGATGAGGTGGTGGGTGCTATGAGGTGGTTTGTTTCCATGAGGTGGTTTGTTCTCCACCTCATGCTTCCACCACCTCATGGTGAGCCTGTCGAACCATGGGCAGCGCGCACTCCACCTGCCCGCATCTAGGGCCGGTCCAGGGTGTGGACAGGTAGGGCGCGCGCTGCCCATCCTTCGACAAGCTCAGGATGAGGTGGTTTGTTGCTGTGAGGTGGCTTGTTTCTGCGACCTCGTGGGCCTTCACGGGTTCATGGAGACCGCTTCGAACCATGGGTCACCGATAGGCAAAGGATGAGGCCGTTTATTCCACGACCTCATGGTGAGCCTGTCGAACCATGGGCAGCGCGCACTCTACCCTTTCACCCCGAAAAGCCGGGCCAGCCGAATGGCTGGGTCAGGGTGTGAGGTCGCTGGGCGGGGTGAGGCCGTTGATCAGCGACGCGGTGGTCACCGTATTGGCGAGGAGGCAGGCGATGGTCATCGGTCCGACACCGCCCGGCACGGGCGTGATGGCGCCCGCCGTTTCGAGCGCGGAGGCATAGTCGACGTCGCCGACAAGCCGGGTCTTTCCCTCGCCGCGTTCGGGCGCCGGGATGCGGTTGATGCCGACATCGATGACGGTTGCGCCGGGCTTCAGCCAATCGCCGCGGATCATCTGCGGCCGGCCGACGGCGGCAACCACGATGTCCGCGCGCCGCACCGTTTCCGCGAGGGCCGCGGTTCGCGAGTGGGCGAGCGTCACCGTGCAATTGTCGCGCAGCAGCAGGGCGGCCATCGGCTTGCCGACGAGATTGGAGCGGCCGACGATCACCGCATCCTTGCCGGCGAGCGAGCCGAGGGTGTCGCGCAGCAGCATGAGGCAGCCGAGCGGGGTGCATGAGACGGGCCCCGGCAGGCCGATCCACAGCCGCCCGACGCTGCCGGGCGTGAAGCAATCGACGTCCTTGTCCGGACTGATCGTCAGGGCGACCTTCGTGGCGTCCATGTGCGGCGGCAGGGGCAATTGCACGAGGATGCCGTGGATCGCCGGGTCCTCATTGAGGCGGCGGACGAGGGCGAGCAATTCCGCCTCGCTCGCGGTTTCCGGCAGCTCGTGCTTTTCCGAATACATACCGACCTCGACGGTCTGCTGCGCCTTGTTGCGCACATAGACCTGGCTCGCCGGGTCATGGCCGACGATCACCACGGCGAGGCCAGGCGTGATGCCGCGTTCGGCCTTGAGGCGCGCCACATGGCCGGCGATGCGGCCGCGCAGGCCTTCGGCGAAGGCCTTCCCGTCGATGATGCTTGCCGTCATGGGGCGGCCTCCGCTGGGTTGGTGGCAGCGATGGCGATGCCGGCGGCCGCGAGGCCGGCCTTCAGCGCCTCGGCGATGGACACCGCCCCGTCATTATCGCCATGGATGCAGAGCGAGGTTGCAGCCGTCGGAATGACGCTGCCGTCGATGGCGACCAGCTCGCGGCGCTCCGCCAGCCGGATGGCACGCTCGACGATGGCGGCCGGATCGTGGATCACCGCGCCTTCGGCACTGCGCGGCACCAGCAGGCCGTCGGGCTGGTAGGCGCGATCGGCATAGGCCTCGCGGATCACGCGGAGGCCGAGCGCCTCGGCGGCGGCGACCTGCGCGCTGTTGTCGATGGCGAGGATGGCAAGGCCGGGATTGTGGTTGCGGACGGCGGCGAAGGCGATCGAGGCGACCAGCTCATCCTCGGCGGCCATGTTCGCCAGCGCCCCATGCAGCTTGACATAGCGCAGCGGCACGCCCTCGTCGCGCGCCAGCGCGGCAAGGGTTTCGAGCTGTTCGCGCATCTGCCGCGTCAGCTCCTCGCTCGTCAGTTCCAGCCGCTTGCGGCCGAAATTTGCCGGGTCGGCAAAACCGGGATGGGCGCCCGCCACCACGCCCGCCGCCTTGGCGCCGCGCAGCGCGGCCCGCATGGTCTCCTCGGTCCCGGCATGGCCGCCGCAGGCGATCGAGGCGCTCGATACGATGCCGAGCAGCGCGGCGTCATTCGGCATGCCCTCGCCGAGATCGGCGTTGAGGTCGAGGCTGGTCATGGCTTTCGGCTCGTCAGAAGGAGGCTGTGCGCCTTGTGCAGCGTGACGGGCGCAAAGGCAAGCTCGGCGCCGGGGCGGAGCTGGGCGAAGCGGTCGAGGTCGGCCGAGATCACCGTGCCGATGCGCGGATAACCGCCGGTCGGCTGGTGGTCGCGCATCAGCACGATCGGCGTCCCGTCGCCGAGGATCTGGATATCCCCGGCGACGATGGCGTCCGACACCAGCGACAGCACCGGCGCACGGGTGAAGAGCCGGGCCGGATCGTCGAGCCGGACCCCCATGCGATCGAGGCGCCGGGAGATGGTGTAGCGGCCCTCCACGAAGGCCTGCCGCGTGCCCGGCGTGAAGAGTTCGGCGTGGATGCCCCAGATGAAGCGGATCGGACCATCCTCCGCACAGAAATTCACGGTCTCCGCGCGAAAATTCGTGAGGCTCGCCGGGCCGAGCGGCAGTTCGTCGCCCACCCGCAGCGCACGCCCCTCGAAGCCGCCGAGGCCGACCACCAGATTGGTCGCGCGGCTGCCGAGCACGGGCGGCACCGCTATCGTATGGTCGAAGCGGACATAGCCGTAATTGCCCGCGGGGCCGGGCGAAATATCCACGGAGTCGCCGTCGCGAAGTTCGAGCGATGCCGGCCATTCATGCCGTATGTTATTGATATGCAGAGTGAATTCGCCGCCGTCGAAAGCCGCCCGGAGCGGGCCGCCGGCAATGGAGAAGCCGATCCCGGCGCGGCTGAACTCGATCGCCTCGCCGCCGGGGGCAGGCAAGCTGGCCCCTACCCGCTCGAAGGCGCCACGATCCATCGGCCCCGAGGCGCTGATGCCGTGCTGCAGCATGCCGAAGCGGCCCCGGTCCTGGATGGTGGCAAGCGGGCCGGCGCGGGTGATGCGGAGAAGTGTCATAACGCCTTCTCGAAGCTCACGAAATCGCCCTCGCGCAATTGCGTGGGCGGGTCGGCGGCCGGGTCGAAATTGCGGAAATCGGTAATGCCGATGACATGCCAGCCGGTCGGAATGGGGGTCGCGGCGATGGCGGTCTGGCCGGCGGCGAAGAGCACGCTCCCCGCCGGCACCGGGGGCCGCACGGCCGGCCGGCGCGGCAGCCGCAGGCGCTGCGGGTGAAAGCCGCAATAGACGAAGCCGGGCGCGAAGCCGGTGGTCAGCACGCGCAGCGGCAAGGCGTTGTGGCGGCTGATGAATTCGTCTTCGCCCAAGCTGAGCGCAGCCGCCACTTCAGCCAGGTCGGGGCCCGCCGCACCGCCGAACCGCACGGGGATCGTCCAGCGTCGCGGCTCCGGGCCATCGCCGGCCGGCGGGGCGGCGAGCAGCAGCCGCACCTCGCCCGCCAGCCGCTCGAAATCGATGTGCCGCGGCTCATATCGGAGCAGCACCGAAACCAGGTTCGGGTCGATTTCGACAACGCCTGCAGGCAGTTGGGCGCGCAGCCGCCGGGCGAAGGCGACGGCACGCCGGTTGGCCGCTTCGGACAGGCTCGTGCCGAAGCGGACCAGCAGGCCGCTGTCGCCCAGCGGCAGCAGCAGCGGCGGCGTGTCGGGTTCAGTCAATCGGCGCTCCGGCAGTATCCCGGCCCAATCCTCGGGCCGCAGCCGATATCTATGCCGACTCCGGCCGCCGAAGGAACTGCCGGGAGCGCCGGGGAGCCTACATCTGCCCCGCCGCCGTATTCTCGACCAAATGGGGCCGGCTGACCGCATGGACCGGCCGGGCGGGCTCGCGCCGCTCCGCCACCACATGATAGCGCGCCAGCTCCGGCAGCATGGCCTGCAATTCGCGGCGGAACTCGTTGCCGAGATCGTCGCGATCGAGCGCGTAGGCCACATTGGCGAGCAGGAAGCCTATCTTGGAGCCGCAATCGAAGCTCTTGCCCAGATATTTGACGCCGGTGAAGGCCTGCTGGCGCATCAGCGTCTGCATGGCATCGGTGATCTGTATTTCCCCGCCCGCCCCGCGCGGCTGGTCGGCGAGCAGGTTGAAAATCTGCGGCTGCAGGATGTAACGGCCCGAAATGATGAGATTGGAGGGCGCATCCGCCGGCCTGGGCTTCTCCACCATTTCGGTGATGCGGAAGGCATCGTCGGGGCCGGCGCCACGGCCGACCACGCCATAGGACGAGACCTGGTCGCGCGGCACCTCCTCGACGGCGACGACATTGCCGCCAGTCACCTCATAGGTATCCATCATCTGCTTGAGCACGCCGGGAGTACCTTTGAAAAGCATGTCCGGGAGCAGCAGGGCAAAGGGTTCGTCGCCCACCAATTCGCGGGCGCACCAGACCGCGTGGCCGAG
The DNA here is from genome assembly GCA_035547675.1 of Devosia sp. Classification (GTDB taxonomy): domain Bacteria; phylum Pseudomonadota; class Alphaproteobacteria; order Rhizobiales; family Devosiaceae; genus DASZTU01. The sequence goes on along the minus strand of DASZUI010000181.1, from coordinate 7,593 downwards.
CCCCAGCGGCTCCTGCTGGCGGGTGAAGCTGGTCTGGCCCGCCTGCGGCAGGTCGCGCTGCAATTCGTCGAGGGCGGACGACTTGCCGCGCAGTTGCAGCGTCTCTTCCAGCTCGAACTGCCGGTCGAAATGGTCCTCGATCACGCCCTTGTTGCGGCCGGTGACGAAGACGCAATGCTCGATTCCGGCCTCGCGCGCCTCATCGACGGCGTACTGGATGAGCGGCCGGTCGACGACCGTCAGCATCTCCTTGGGCATCGCCTTGGTGGCAGGAAGGAAACGGGTTCCCAGACCCGCGACGGGGAATACGGCAGTTCGCACACGTTTTGACATTTATGCTCCCGCTGTCTGACGCCGGCGGCTCCTTGGAAAGATCGGCCGCCTCGGATCACTTCTCTTGACCATGCCTCGCTGCGACGGCGTCCATCCCCCGATGGCGCGTAGTGGAACTCTTTTTCGGGCTTGTCCGGCCCCGGCGGAACTCAACTGGACCTCTCGGCACCGTTACTGACAAATCCGGCGGATCAGGGGCAGAGGCTTCAATTGGCGACGCTTCCGCTCCGCGCCGGCAGGCCATCGGCATCGGATGAGACGGCCGCCGCGCGCGCCCTCGAAATCCGCCGGTCGATGACAGCGTTGAGCCAGCGCCGCGCCGGCTGCTCCACCAGCAGGAAGCTTCCGAGGCCGATGCACACCGCCGGCGCCAGGAACGCCAGCCGGCTGGGGATGTTCCAGGCCAGCTTCACGAAAACCTGCTGCCAGAGATAAAGCGAGTAGGAGGCGAGCCCCGCGGCGACGAACAGCCGCGACCGAAGGACTGCGCCGAGCGCGGCAGGAGCCGCCTCGACGGTTGCGAGCGACAAGGCCAGCAAGGCGGTTCCGGCCGAGTATTTCACCGGGTCGGGAACGGCATTGAGATTGAGGACGAAAGCGGCGATCCCGGCGGCGAAACAGATGGTCGTCATGCGCAACGCCAGGAGCGGGCGGAGCGGCCCCGAGGCCAGCAGCCAGATGCCCGCCCCGAGCAGGATGGAGGCGCCCCGCGCATCGGTGCGCCAATAGACGGCGTAGTAATTGCCGTGGAGCAGCAGCGTCGAAACCCAGCCGTCGATGATGGCGAGCAGCGCCAGGCCGAAGATGAGGGGCATGGGTGGAACGGCAAACCGACGCGAGGCGAGCGCAATCAGCCCGAGCAGCGCATAGACGTGCTCCTCGATGCACAGCGACCAGATGTGCGAGAGCTCGGGCGCGTGGCCGGCGAATTGGGCATAATAGTTATAGGTGAAGGTCAGGGCGCTGAGGGCAGCCCGCCAGTCGACCGTCAGCCGCGGCACGATCGCCGAAAGCCCCCAGGCCGCGAGCACGAAGACCAGCAAGGCCGGATAGATGCGCGAAAAGCGGCGGGCATAGAAGCGCGGCAGCGACGCCCGGCGGCGGAACAGCATCTCGGCCATGAGCCGGCCGCTCAGCACAAAGAACAGTTCGACGCCGAAGCGGCCGAGATTGATCGGGCGCGAAATGAGGAAGTGCGCGAAGAGGACGCCCAGGATGGCGGCGCCGCGCCAGCCATCGAGAATGGCCAGGTGCGGCATGGGCGAACGACTTGTCCATGGATCGGGCGCGCTATCGGGCATTCGCATTCCCTTGATGGCCCCCGCAGCCATGATGCGAAGCGCCGCCACGACGGTCAACCGCCGAGCTGCCCGCTGGCAGCGGCCCTACCCTGCACTCAGTGTATGGAACTTTCGGCCGGCGGCGGCCTGCTCAGGAATGCAGGACGGTAATAGCAGCGAGCACGAGCAGCGCCAGCACAAGCCATGCGCTTACCGCCATCAGCAGAATAAACAGTCCTCGCGGCATCTTCTCTCTCGGCCACAGCCGAACGAGCAGCGTCTTCGACCGCAACGAACTTTGCCTGTTGTTTTCGCCTTCCATCCCAGGCCTGCTGTTCATACCAAATCGTGCTGAATAAACCGCTTGAATATTACTGCCGGGCAAAAGATCGGGCGCAATTCGCGGCCATCCGGTCACAGGCGCCCGCCGCGCCGGGCAAGCCTTCTCCACGCCCCGGCGCAGTTCCCGCGCGAGGCCTTCGCCGCGCAAAATTCAACCTGGCTTCTTCAAATTCAGCTTCGCCTGGCGCCGCGTCCAGCGGCCCTCCTCCCAAGCCGTCGCCTCGCCTCCACAGCGCACGGGCGGGCCGCTCTGTCAAGAGCGCTGGTGACAGGCCGCCCTCCCGTTTTGGCATGGCACCAAGCAGCGCAGCCCGCGTTGACGCTGCGGTTCATGGTGGCCGCAATCCAGTTTGACGCAATCAGCTTCCGGCGGAGGTGAAGATGATCGATCTCAAGCGCGAGCAAAGCGACTTTATCCAGATCGCCCGTGGGATCGCGATCTTCATCGTCGCCTATTACCACTATACGACCCGCATTCCCTACGACGTACTCGGCTCGAGCGTTGCTCCCGCCTTGCCGGAGCATATCGGCAAGCTCGGCGTGCATATCTTCTTCGTCATCTCGGGTTTCCTGATCTCGAAGACACTCGACCGCAGCCAGTCGATTGCCGGCTTCTATGCGCGCCGCATCTCGCGACTTTGGCCGCTCTACGCCTTCGCCTGCGTCTTCGTCTTCCTGTTCGTCAACATTTTTCCCCCGCCGGTGGTCCTGTCCGGCCCCAAGCAGTTCTACGACGTCCATCCAACGGTCTTGGACCTGCTCAGCAACCTGGTCTTCCTCAACGACACCACGGTTTCGGTGGACGGGGCCTATTGGTCGGTCGTTGTCGAAGTGAAGTTCTATTTCTGGCTCGCGGTTTTCGCGGCCCTGTTCCGCCGCGATTTCGTCCGGGTGTTCGCCTGGACGGCAATCGCTCTATCGGCGATCGATTTCGCCATCACCGGCTTTGCGCCCGACGCGATGCAGGCGGCCGGACCCCTGCATGTGCTGAGCCGGGCGCTGCACGGCGTATTCCTGTCGCAATATCTGCCGTTCTTCGCCCTGGGCGCGGTGCTGCAGCGCGGCGAGCGCTACCAGTTTCTCGCACCCCTCGCCATGCTGGCGGCGTTTTCGGCCATTGCCGTGGTGGCGGAGGACCATGAATTCGTGGCGATGCAGGATATGCGCTTCCTGCTCATCCTCGGGCTGCTGCTGGCGGCAGACCGGCTGCTGCTGGCGGGCCGGGTGTTCATCTGGATCGGCGACTACAGCTACGCCCTTTACCTCTTCCATCAGATGATCGGGCTGACGGTGATGAAGATGCTGACGCCCTATATCGGCATTGATCCGGCGATCGGCGGCGCGATCGTGGTGGTCACGCTGATCGCCTTCGCCTCGTCGAAGGCGCTGGAGTGGCGGTTCCGCAAGCAGTTCACCGGCGCCTTCGAATGGCTGTTCGGGCTGATCGGGCTCGACCGGATCCGCCTCGATACCAGCGATCGGATACCGGAGGAGCCCTCGGGAGAAGCCAGCGAGGCGACGGCGCCGGCCGGATTAAAGCGGGTTTGACTCCGCACCCGGCTGGCTGGCCGGCGGGGCCGACGAATTGGCGGGCAGCGCTGGCGCAACCGGCGCGGATGGCGCCGCGGAAGCCGGCGGCGCAATCGTTTCAGCCGGCACGGGCGTCGATGGTCCCAGAGCAAGCGCAACCTTGATGACGTCCCCGGGCAGCACGACCGTGTTCTCGTCCGCCTGAATTTCCTGCGCCTTGCCGTCGACATTGCGCACGATCGAATAGGTGGCGCCGACCGTCTGCATGCCGGCGGTGCCGGGCGCGGGCGCGGCGGCCGAGCGGACGACGGCGTCGAGCATGGCCTGGCGCTGGGTTTCGAGCTGCGCATTGAGCTGGGCGAGCTGGTCGGCATTGACCTGCAGGGCCTGCTGGATGGTTGCCTGCTGGGTCGCCTTGAGGGTGTCGGCCTGCTGGTTGGCCGTCGCGATGTCCTTGTTCGCCGAGAGCGTCGCCACATCCGTGTCGAGCATGCGGCTCTGCAGGTCCGCGACCTGCTGCTCCAGGAGCAGCACCTGCGAGTTGATCGCCAGCCCCTGGCTCGCGAGGCCGTGGATATTGCCGAGTTCCTTCTGCAGCAGGTTCATCTCGGATTGCAGCGCCTTGTCCTTGTCCGCAAGGGAGGCGATCTGCTTGTTGAGCACGGTTTTCAGGTCGTCGAAGCCCTGGAGCTGGATGTCTTCCTGGCTCTGCTGGGTCTGCATGATGGCAAGCTCGTCGGCCATCAGCTGCTGCGCATCAGGCTGGCCTTTGAGGGTGTCGGGCGTGGGGATGGTCTTCTGGCCCGCGAGCTGTGCCTGGAGGCGCGCGCGCATGGCGAGCTGGCGGTTGCGCTGCGCAACCAGCACGTCGTACTGGCCCTTGGCGGTGATGAAGTCGCCATTGGGGTTGCCGCCGGCATCCTGAACGTGCCGCAGGCCGCCCCCGAGGGAGACCGCTTTCAAGAGCGTGAGGCCGGGCGCGTAAGGGTAGCTGCCGGGCGTCTGCACGTCGCCGGAAAGATAGATCGGGCGGAACTGCACGACCTGGATGGAGGTGCCCAGCTGATCCGTCAGCGCGAGCTTCTGCTCCAGGGCGGCGGAAATGTCGTCGGCGAGCTGGGCGGCGCTGCGGCCGGCGGCCTTGATCGGCCCGAGGAACGGCAATTCGACATTGCCGGCGGCGGTGACGGTATAGTCGCCATTGACCGTCGACCAATCCTTGAGCGAGGCATTGCTGGGCTGCCATTCGACGATCTTGACGTTGAGCCGGTCCATGGGGCCGAGCAGATATTCGTCGGCGAGGCTGGCCGAGGACCAGCATAGCGAGGCGGCAAGGATCGGAAGGACAAGGGAGGGTTTCTTGGCCACGGCGGAACTCCTCTTTCTGTTTCGCTGCGGAGCCCCGCGCGCTCAGGCGCGGTAATAGCTCCGGTACCAGTTCACGAAGCGCTCGATGCCCACCGAGAGCGGCGTGGCAGGCGAGAAGTCGACGCGCTCGGCCAGCTCGTCGACATCGGCGAAGGTCTTTTCGACGTCGCCGGCAGGCATGGGCAGCTCGACGCGGTCGGCTTTCATGTTGGTAGCCCGCTCGATCTCGCGGATCAGCGCGTTGACCGTTTCGCTCTTATGGTTGCCGATATTGTAGATGCGGAAGGGTGCGCTGGAGCTCGCCGGGTCGCGCACGCCGCGGTCGAAAGCGGGATCAGGCGACGCCGGCACGTCCGCGATGCGCACCACGGCCTCGACGATGTCGTCGACATAGGTGAAGTCGCGTTCGAGCGTTCCCTCGCGGTAAACGGTGACCGGCTTGCCTTCGAGAATGGCGCGCGTGAAGAAGAAATACGCCATGTCCGGCCGCCCGAAGGGACCGTAGACGGTGAAGAACCTGAGGCCGGTGACCGGAATGCCGTATTGGTGGGCATAGGCATGCGCCATCAGCTCGTTGGCGCGCTTGGTGGCGGCATAGAGCGAGACGGGATGGTCGACATCGTCCGTTTCGGCATAGGGCACCTTGGTGTTCATGCCATAGACCGAACTCGACGAGGCATAGACCAGGTGCGCAACCGCCGCCTGGCGGCAGGCCTCCAGCACCCTCAGGAAGCCGTCCAGATTGGAGGCGCCATAGACGAAGGGATTTTCAGCCGAATAGCGCACGCCGGCCTGGGCTGCCAGATGCACTACGAGCCGGGAGCCGTGCTGCCGCAGCACCTCCGCGAAGGCGTCCGGGGTCGAGAGATCGGCCCTGTGGAAGGTGAACCCGGGATACTCGCCGAGGATGTCGAGCCGCGCCTGCTTCAGCTCCTGGTCGTAGTAGTCGTTGACATTGTCGAAGCCGACGACGGGCACCCCGGCCTCCAGATAGCGCAGCGCGGTATGGAAACCGATGAAGCCGGCGGCGCCGGTGAGCAGTACCGGCTTTCCATCGGCGAGCGTTCCGACCTTTTCGGCAGCAAGGTTCACTGGTCTCGAACTCCGGCGGTTGTAAGCGATGGGGTGGCGCGCTCCGGCAGGCGGGCGCGAAGATAGGCGATCATCGGCTTCTCGATGACATTGTAGCTGATGACGGCCGCCGCGGTTGCGACCACGATGGAGACCGAAACATAGGGCGGCCAGCCATTCGGCAGGAAATGCGCGAAGAGCAGCGCGCAGCCATTGGTGACGAAGGGATGCAGCAGATAGAGCGAGTAGGACGCGTTGCCGAATTCCTCGAGCCAGGGGATCGGCCGGCCCTGCCGACGCCCCGGCAGCGCGAAGCCCATGACGATGAGCCCGGCCGGCAGCCCCTGCGCGAACAGGCGGTCCATCCAGGCGATCTGGCTCAGCCCGACCATCAGCACCGCGCCCACCGCGACCAAGGCGCATTTGAACCAGAACTTCACCGGCGGGGCGTTGCGATAGATGTTGTAGCAGGCAATCCCGACGACGAATTCAAAGACCACGAGGCTGCCGTAGAAGCCGGTATAGAACCGGCCGAAGGGGGTCAGCTGGCTCGTGGCGTAAAGCGCCAGCGTCACGCCGCCAAGCACGATGGCGAGCGACAGGTTGCGCGCCCGCCCGGCGATGAGCGCGACGATATAGGCGAGCAGGTAGAAATACATCTCGTATTCCAGCGTCCAGCCCTGCCCCAGTATGGGCCTGGGCATGCCGCGTTCGTCCGGCCAGGGGATGAAGCCGAAGGAGGCGCCGATGTAATCGAGGTTGAACTCCTTAGCGCCCTTGGCGGTCACCACGGTGGCGGCAAGGAGCATGGCGGCGGTATAGAGCCAGTAGATCGGGGCGACGCGGATCAGCCGATTGGCAAGGAAACGTTCGCCGCCCCGCGATTTCGCGTCCCGGTCGAGCAGCATGGTGATGATGAAGCCGCTGATGACGAAAAAGATGTCGACGCCGCCGCCCCAGGGAATGGTGCCGAGCGCGGCGTAGGTTCTGTCGTCGATGAGATGAAAATCGTGCCCGTCCATGAAGGCGTGGCCGAGCATGACGAGCAACGCCGCGACGAAACGCAAATATTGTATGCCGTATAGCCGCTGCATGCCGGACCTCGCCTCGCTCAACCTTGGACCGGCCGGCGCAGCGCCAGCCCGTCCGCCGCCAGATAGGCCGGGGCGGGTGCCGCCCTTCGCCGCGGCGCCGGCGCCAGGCGGCGCGTGGGCAGCAGCGAGAAGATCGGCAGGATGTACCAGAGCAGGAAGTCGCCCTGCAGCGGGCCGTCATTGTGGTAGTTGGCGTGCACCAGATAGGGCACGAACAGCATGGCGGCGAAGCGCCGCCGCCACATCATCCAGAGGATGAACGGCACCACGACCAGCGAGAAGATGCCGTTCTTGTTGAGGATCATCAGGTAGTAATTGTGCAGCGCGTGTTGCGCGATGGCGCCGGCATTCTCGTAATCGCGGAATTCGGCCCAGTAATATTGCCAGTAGGAGGTGCTGTCGAAAGCCACCCCGTAGCCGAGCGGGTTCGACAGGAAGAGCTGCAGGCCGTAAGCGGTGAGCACGGAGCGGCCCTCGGAGGAGGAGTTGTCCGTGTTGGCGATGCGCAGCCCCGTTTCGGCCGCGCCGTCGAGGAAGTTCTGCAGCAGGGGCATTGCCACGGCCAGCGCCACCAG
>DASZUI010000180.1:0-22530 GCA_035547675.1 Devosia sp. | reverse complement strand
CCGGCGCGATGATTCAAGCCGGATTAACCATGCCGTTTAGCGCCATGTTATTGCCTCGCTTGGCATTCTGCCCGCACTACTTCTTCCAGTTCCAACGCGGGGGTTCGCGGGACTATGGATATCGCGACAATCCTCGGGCTGCTTGGCGGTGTCGCTGTGCTTTGCGGCGCGGTGGCCATTGAAGGCTCCAATCCGATGACCTTCATGAGCGTGCTGGCCTGCGTGGTCGTCATCGGCGGCGGCGCGACTTCCGTTCTCGTCCGCTATACGCTCAAGAGCTTCGTCGGCGCTTTGGTGCTCGGCATGCGCGCCTCGCTGAAATACCGCCATGTGCCCGCCACCCAGCTCATCGACGAGATCGCCGAGATTGCCGAGACCATGCGCCGCCAGGGCCCCATTGCCCTCGAGCAGGTGCAGGTCGCCGACCCCTTCTTCCAGCGCGGCATCCGCATGATCGCCGACGGCTTCTCCGCCGAGGCCATCAAGACCTCGCTCGAGCGCGAGCGCGACCTCGATTACGAACGCATGGAGGAGGCCTCCCGCATCTACAAGGCGCTGGGCGATTCCGCGCCGGGCCTGGGCATGGTGGGTACGCTGATCGGCCTCGTGTCGCTGTTCGGCCATATGGACGATCCCAAGAAGATCGGCCCCTCCATGGCCATCGCGCTGCTCACCACGCTTTATGGCGCCGTGCTCTCCAACCTGCTGTTCCTGCCGCTCGCCGACAAGCTGGCCAACCGCGCCGCCGAGGACGGCACCAACCGCACCCTGATCATCGACGCCCTGACGATGATCCGCGACGGCAAGAACCCCGCCACCATCCGCGACGAACTCTCGAGCTTCCTGCCTCTGCATGACAGGGCGAAGTTCCTTGAGGCGGCCTAGCCCCACGCGCAGAAAAAAGTTCGGAGCGCCATTTATGGCAATGAATAAGCATGGCAAGAGCGGCGGCGGGCATGGCGGCCAGGCCTGGGTCGTCACCTTCGCCGACCTCGTCTCGCTGCTCATGGCCTTCTTCGTCATGCTGCTGAGCTTTTCGGTGCAGGACCAGGCCAAATATGCCGACGTGTCCGGCTCCATGAAGGACGCCTTCGGCGTCGTCACCGCCCGCGACAAGAACGGCGTCATCGAGCGCAACGGCAACCCGCTGCGCGAATTCCTGCGCGATGTCGGCACCCAGAAGACCGACGGCGCGGTCGAGTTCGCCACCCAGGACCACACCGACAACCAGAACCAGGGCCAGGAAGCCAACACCTTTTCCAAGGAAAAGACCGCCATCGAGCGGCAGCAGCAATTCGCGCTCGCCGCCGCCAGCCTCAAGCAGGCCTGGCAGGACCTGCCCGACATCACCAGCATTTCCGACAATCTGATCGTCACGCCCACCAAGGACGGGCTCAACATCACCATTGCCGACCAGGACGGCCGCGCGATGTTCCCCGAGGGCTCGAAATATCCCTTCGAGGTGACGCGCAAGGCCATCGCCGCCATGGCGCCGGCACTCGCCAAGCTTCCCAACCAGATCAGCATTTCCGGCCATACGGCCGCCGGCGCGAACTATGCCAATCCGAATTACGGCCAATGGGAGCTGAGCTTCGACCGCGCCGACGTCACCCGCCAGATCCTCGAGGAATTCGGCCTGCCGCCCGACCGCATCCAGGAAGTCACCGGCCGCGGCGACACCGAGCCGTTCTTTCCCAACGATCCCTATCTGTCGGCGAACCAGCGCGTGACCATCACCGTGCTGTTCCAGCCGCCGCCCGTGCCTATCGACCTCAAGCCGTAGCTCCTAGCTACCGGCCTCGACCACCTTCAGCACGGCGCCGTCATAGCCGACCACGCGCACCTTCGAGCCGGCCGGCAGGTCGGGCCCCGCCACCCGCCAGATCGTGTCCCCGACCGGCACGCGGCCCATGCCGGCAATAATCGGCTCGCTGAGCAGCAGCTCCTCGCCCACATGCTGCTCCGCGCGATTGTTGAGCAGCGGCCGGTCCGTCGCCTCCCCGCCGCGCTCGCGCACCACCCTGAGCCAGAACAGCACCGAAACCAGCCCCAGGAGTCCGAACACCCCGATCTGCCGCGGCCAGTCGAGCGGCAGCACGAAGCGCACCGCCGCCGTGACGATCGCGGCAATGCCGAGCCACAGGAACACCCCGCCCGGCGCGGTGAGTTCCAGCCCCAGCAGCACCAGCCCGACGATCGCCCAGCTCCAGGCGCCATATTCGACGAAAAGCGAAAACAAATGCATTCGTCACTCCTTAGGCGGTTAAGGCCCCCTCACCCGGCGCTGCGCGCCGACCTCTCCCCCAAGGGAGAGGTGAAGAGACGCACCGCCTCGCCGCCACGTCACCTCTCCCTTGGGGGGAGAGGTCGGATTGCGACAGCAATCCGGGTGAGGGGGCCTTTTACGCCGTGACGAGGTCCCGCACCTCACCCCTGCCGCGGTGTCGCAGGCGGCCGCGCCCCGTTCGGCCGCGCCGGCGGCTCGCCGCCGCCGAACGTCTCCCGCGCGATTTCGGCAATGCCGCCCAGGGCGCCGATGACATTGCCGGCCTCGAGCGGCAGCATCAGCAGCTTCTGGTTGGGCGATTTGCTGATCGATTCCAGCGCCTTGATGTAATTGTTGGCGACGAAATAGTTGATGGCCTGCACATTGCCGGCCGCGATCGCCTCTGAAACCATCTGCGTCGCCTTGGCTTCCGCCTCGGCGGCGCGCTCCCGCGCCTCGGCATCGCGGAACGCCGCCTCGCGCCGGCCTTCGGCCTCCAGCACCTGCGCCTGCTTCTGGCCTTCCGCCTGCAGGATCGCCGCCTGCCGCCGTCCCTCCGCCTCGAGCACGGTGGCGCGCTTCTCGCGCTCGGCCTTCATCTGCCGGCCCATGGATTCGACCAGGTCCTTGGGCGGATCGATGTCCTTGATCTCGATGCGCGTGATCTTGATGCCCCAGGGGCCGACCGCCGTATCGACGACGCGCAGCAGCCGCGCGTTGATCTCGTCACGATTGGAGAGGAGCTGGTCGAGATCCATCGACCCCATGACTGTGCGGATATTGGTCAGCGTCAAATTGAGGATGGCGTTTTCGAGGTTCGCCACTTCATAGGCCGCCGCCGCCGCGTCGAGGATCTGGTAGAAGGTGATGCCGTTGACGGTAACCGTCGCATTGTCGCGCGTGATCACCTCCTGGTGCGGAATTTCCAGCACCTGCTCCATCATGTTCATCCGCCGCCCGACGCTGTCGACAAAGGGCGTGATGAGATTGAGCCCCGGCTGCAGCGTCCGGGTGTATTTGCCGAAGCGCTGCACCGTGTAGTTGAACCCCTGCGGCACCGTCTTCACGCCCGAAATCAGAATGAGCACGGCCAGTATGCCGATCACGATGAGCGTGATGCTCATGCCGTCTAGCCCGACATCCATGGTTCTCTCCCTGTAACCATCTCAAGAAGATGTAGGGAGATCGCGGTGACAGCGCAATGAAGGGAAATTGGGCTGGTAAGAAAGGCCCCCTCACCCGGATTGCTGACGCAATCCGACCTCTCCCCCAGAGGGAGAGGTGACGCTGCGGCTCGGCACTGCCCAATCACCTCTCCCTCGGGGGAGAGGTCGGCGCGTAGCGCCGGGTGAGGGGGCCTTCCCCGCGCCACATCGTCTCCCGCCCTTAGGGGTGCGGGTATCCGCGTCTCAGCTCAGATCCACCCGCCCAGCTCCCGCCGCACCAGCCGCTCCAGCATGTCCATGCCGCCGGGGCTGTCGTTGAGGCAGGGGATATAGGCGAACTTCTCGCCGCCATGCGACATGAACTGCTCGCGCCCGGTGATGTCGAGCTCCTCGAGCGTTTCGATGCAATCGACCGAGAAGGCGGGCGCCAGGATGGCGATCTTCTTGATCCCCTTGCCCGGCAGGGTTTCCAGCGTCTCGGCGGTATAGGGCTGCAGCCATTCGGCGCGCCCGAACCGGCTCTGGAAGGTGACCATGAGCTTGTCTTCCGGCCAGCCCAGATAATTGCGCACCGCCCGCGTCGTCTCGAGGCACTGGCAGTAATAGGGGTCGCCCTTCATCAGATATTCGACCGGCATGCCGTGATAGGAGGTGATCACCACATCCGGCTCGAAATCGAGCGCCCGCACGCCTTCGTCTATGCTGCGCGCCAGCGTCTCCACATAGAAGGGATCGTTGTAATAGGCCGGCGCAGTGCGGATCGCCGGCTGCCAGCGCAGCTTCTTGAGCGCATCGAACGCCTTGTCGTTGGCCGTCGCCGTCGTCGTTGCCGAATATTGCGGATAGAGCGGCACCAGCAGGATGCGCTGGCAGCCCGCCTCCCGCAGCGCATCGAGCCGTGATTCTGTCGAGGGATTGCCGTAGCGCATGGCAAAGTCGACGATCACGTCGGCATGGTCCGCGAGCCGCTGCTGCAGCTTCTCCGCCTGGCGCCGGCTGATGACCCGCAGCGGACTGTCGTTGGCTTCCTTGTCCCAGATCTTGGAATAGGCGTGGCCGCTCTTCTGCGGCCTGGTATTGAGGATGATGCCGTTGAGGATCACCCACCATAGCGCCCGGTTGACCTCGATCACCCGCTCGTCGGACAGGAATTCCTTGAGATAGCGCCGCACCGGCCAGTAATCGATGGAATCCGGCGTGCCGAGATTGAGCAGCAGCACACCGACCTTTGACGGCTTCAGCGCCGGGTGATCGGGGGGTTTGGAAGCGAACATGGAGGGCCTTTCGTCGCGCGCGACCATAGCTTCCCACGCGCGGAGTTCAAGCCTCAGGTCCCGCCGAAAACCGCATCGAACAGCAGCTTGAGATTGAGCAGCACGATCACCGCCGTGACCATCCAGGCGAGCCCGGAGAGCCACGGCCCGATGGCGAGATTGCCCAGCTTGGAGCGGCTGGAAACGAACTGCACCAGGGGAATTGCCGCAAAGGGCAGCTGGATCGACAGGATCACCTGGCTGAGCACCAGCAGATTGTCGGCGCCCCTCTCGCCATAGAGCGCGATGGCCGCGACCACCGGCACGATGGCCACGCCGCGCGTGATCAGCCGCCGCATCCAGTGCGGCATCCTGAGCCGCAGGAAGCCTTCCATGACGATCTGCCCGGCAAGCGTCGCCGTCACCGTCGAATTGACGCCCGAGGCGAGGAGCGCCACCGCGAATAAGATCGAAGCGATGCCGAGCCCGAGCAGCGGCGACAGCAGCCGGAAGGCCTGCCCGATATTGGCGACGTCCTGATGCCCCGAATTGTGGAACGCCACCGCCGACACGATCAGGATCGCGGCGTTGACGAACAGCGCCAGCATCAGTGCAATGGTCGAATCCGTGACCGCCCAGCGGATGGCGTCGCGCTTGCCGCGCTCGGTCTTCTCGTAGGCGCGCGTCTGCACGATGGAGGAATGGAGGTAGAGATTGTGCGGCATCACCGTCGCCCCGATGATGCCGATGGCCACATAAAGCATCCCCGGATTGGAAACGATCTCCGGGGATGGCACGAAGAGGGCGTGCAGCAATTCGCCAGCCGGCGGCTGCGCGGCCACGATCTGCACCAGGAAACAGGCGAAGATCACCGTCAGCAGCGCCACCACGAACGCCTCGAGATAGCGGAACCCCCGCGCCATCAGGAACAGCAGCAGGATGGCGTCGAGCCCGGCCAGCAGCGAGCCGATGAGCAGCGGGATATGGAACAGCAATTGCAGCGCGATGGCCGTGCCGATCACTTCGGCGAGGTCGCAGGCCATGATCGCCAGCTCGCAGGCGATCCACAGCACGAAATTGACCGGCTTGGGATAATAGGCGCGGCAGGCCTGCGCCAGGTCCCGTCCGGTGACGATCCCCAGGCGCGCCGCCAGCCCCTGCAACAGGATCGCCATCAGGTTCGAGATCATGATGACGAAGAGCAGCGTATAGCCGAACGAGGCGCCGCCCGCGAGGTCCGTCGCCCAATTGCCCGGGTCCATATAGCCGACGGCTACCATGTAGCCGGGCCCCATGAAGGCGAAAAGCCGCCGAATCCAGGATGCCGCCTTCGGCACCTCGACGGTCGCGTTGACCTCGGGCAGGCTGGGCTCGCTGTCGTCGTCGAGCCACCGCAGGCGCCAGTTCGATCGCGGCGCCGCTGCCGACTGCATTTGTGTCATTCGACCGTCTCCATCAGCAGGGGCGAGCCGCCCTCGTGCTGTTGCAACTCATTTGCACTAACCTAGTTGCAAACGGTTTGCAAGAACGGCACATCGACAACCGGCACGAAAAGAGGCGCACCGTTGCCGATGCGCCTTCACATTGCTTCCCTTTGCCTGCACATGTTTCACGGTTGTTTCGGGCAGGCGCCGACGGCTCACTTCCAGGTGCAGTCGTAGAGATGTCCGGCCTTGGGCGCCGCCTTGACGCAATGCAGCGTCTTGAAAGCGACCTTGACGGCCGGCTTGGCGGCAGCGACGAGCTTGACCCCCGGCTTGGCGGCGAGCTTGGCCACCGGCTTCTTGGCGGTCGCAGCCGGCTTCGCCGCGGCACACTTGGCCGCGTAGGGGAAAATGCTGCAATAGATCTGCGTATCGGTAAGGCTGCTCAATGCCTTGGCTTCCACGGTAACCGGCGCGGAAATACCGAAAGCCGCGACCAGCGCGGCAGCAATGACGATCGATTTCACGAATATCCCTCCAGATGTCCTTGCGCACGAGAGTGCATCGGGAAACTACGCACTCCCTATAACACTGGATATTGTTCTTTGCGTCGCAGCCACAGAAATCGCGCGCCGCTCAGCCGTAAAGATTGGCGAGAATCAGCACGATCCCGAACAGGAACACCAGGCAGGCCCCGCCGAGTTCGCCCCACCACACCAGCCGGCTCCCCCACCCTTCTCCGCCGCGTGACAGCCGCCGCGCCAGCCCCTTGGCCGTCACCGCCAGCGTGGCCAGCGCCGCCACGGTGATCGCCGTTCCGAGCCCCATCAGGAACACCGCGAGAATGCCGGCCCAGAGCACGCCCTGCGACAGCGCGAAGACGAGCACGACCAGCGCCCCGGAACAGGGCCTGAGGCCGATTGCCAGCACCACGCCCAGCGCCTCGCGCCAGCCGCCCCGCTTGAGTTGCGCCGGCATCACGGCCACATGCGAATGTTCGTGCTCATGCTCATCGCCGTGTTCATGGCCGTGTTCATGGCCGTGATCGTGATCATGTCCGTGCGCGCCATGCCCGCCTGCATAGGCGTAGGCCGGCCGGGCCAGGCCCGGGCCGTCCGAGACCAGGGCCGCCGAGGTCTCGAAGGCGCGCTCCAGCACGCTGGCGTGGCGGTGCTCATGCGCAGGACCATGCTGGGGCTCGGGCTCCTCGTCATCGCCATAAAGCAGCCGCCGCGCCTGCGCCCTGTCGCGCCGGTCGTCGCCGGCCGGCGCGGCAGCGTGGCTGTGGCGGTGCCCCAGCCCGAACACATGGCGCACGATCAGCCAGAGCCCGAGCAGCGCCACCATGGCGTAGGAACCGATGCCGATCCAGTTGGCCGCATTGCCCATGGCATCGCCGGTGAGGTTCAGCACCGAGGCGGCGACCATGATGAACAGCACGGCGACCAGCGAGGCCAGCATGGAGGAGGCGAAGCTCAGCACCATGCCCCGGCGGTATTGGCGCTCATTGGCAAGCACATAGGAGGAGATCACGACCTTGCCGTGCCCCGGCCCCGCCGCGTGGAAAATGCCATAGAGGAAGCTGAGCGAGCCCAGCACCAGAAACGCCCAGTTGTCCGTCCGGAGCTTGCCCATCGCGTTGGTGAGCAGCTGATAGAACTGCTTCTGCTCGTCGATCACCCAGATCACGATCGGGTTGTTCGGCAGGAACATGCCGAGTTCGCGCGGCGGTCCGCCAAAGGGCAGCGGCTTGGTGGCCCCGATGGCGTTCACCGCATCGAGCGCCGTTGAGGCGGTGGCGAGCGAGGCGTCGGTCGCCACCGGATTCTGCCTCGGCCCGGCGACGCCGTAATCGCATTTCACATCGATCGAGCCCTGCATGCCGCGCATCGCCGCGGCCAGGTCGGGCGGCAATTGCACGACATCCGCGCCCAGCGAATAGAGCCTGTTGGCGAGATCGGCCGGCAGGTCCTTGGGCGGATTGAGCACGGCCGAGCAGCCGGCCGGCGCGTTTTCGAGGCTCACCGCCTCGGGGCCGGAAAAGGTGATGGCCACGTAATATTCCGGGTCGTCGATGCCGATCTCCAGCGTCTTGTCGACGCGGTGCGGCTGGTCGAGCGCCACGGTGAAATTGAGCGTCGTCTGGCCATTGGCATAGTCGAGGCGCGGATTGGGCAGCGCCTTGAAAGTGAGGTCCGGCTGCCCCGGCTCGCCCACGAAAGTGTAATAGCTGTAGGCGGCAAGGCCCTTCATGTTCTCGTCGGCGAGCGGCTGCAGCTCGGCCTCGGAGGTCACCCCGTCATTATTGGTGTCGAGCCCCTGGATCGACCAGGCGGAGAATGCCTCGTCGAACGTCCAGGTGTGGCGGATGGCGATGACGTTGCCCGCATCGTCGAAGACGATCTTCGCCTTGGCGTCGATGAAGATATGGGGATGGGCGAAGGCCGGCAGGCAGCAGCCGAACAGGATCGCGAGGGCCAGCGTAAGCGCCGCTACCAGACGACCCATGAGCCCTTGCCTCCCCTGCGCCGATGCGTCTCAGGGCACCGGATGCGCCTCGAACCAGGCGACCAGATGGTCGATCAGCGCCCTGACCTTGCCCGCCAGATGGCGCCGGTGCGGATAGACCGCCTGCAGCGTCTGCCCGTCCGGCACGAAGGCCTCCAGCACGGAAACCAGCTCGCCCGAATCGATCGCCGGATCAGCCAGGTAGCTTGGTATTGCGGCAAAGCCGAGGCCCATTGTGGCGGCCTGCAGCGAGGCGAGCGGCGAATTGACGCGCACCGGACCGGAGACGTGGACCGAAACGGTCTTGCCGTCCTCGACGAACCGCCAGTTCGCCTGCCCCTGCAGATTGGTGTCGACGATGCAGGGCAGCCCGCGCAGCGAGTCCGGCGTCTTGGGCTTGCCGACCCGCGCGACCAGCGCCGGCGCGCCGACGATCACCAGCCGCATATCGGCGATCTTGCGGGCGATGAGCGAGGAATCCGTCATGGTCGAGATGCGCAGCGCCAGGTCGATCCCCTCGTCCACCAGATCGACATAGCGGTCCTCGAGCCTGAGGTCGATCGACACGTCGGGATAAGTCTTGAGGAACTCGAAAATCGCCGGCGCCAGCGTCCGCTCGCCGAAATTGCGCGGCGCCGAAACGCGGACCAGCCCGCGCGGGGCGCTGGTCTGGTCCGAAATCGAGGCGTCGAGGTCGTCGAGCTGCTGCAGGAGCTGGCTCGCCTCCCGGTAATAGGCCTCGCCCGCCTCGGTCAGCGACAGCTTCCGCGTCGTCCGGTTCATCAGCCGCACCCCGAGATAATCTTCGAGGTCGGTCACATATTTGCTGAGCAGCGCCTTGGAGCGCCCGTACTGCCGCGCTGCCGATGAAAATCCGCCCGCGTCGAAGACCTGCACGAAGGCGCGGATACGGGCGAGGTCCTGAGTCAACCCTGCACTCCCCGGTTCTGGACAACAAAGAGGGATAGCTTATTCGCGTTTGTCGAACAATGCAGCCGCCTCAGCCCCGTCCCGCGTCAAAGCAGAGTCGAACTGGGGCGCCGATTAACGATAGACTGGTGCTATAGTCGCTCGTCCGCGGAGTTCCGCCTATTTTCCCGCCCATGTCCAAACCCAGTGCGAGCTCAACCCTTTATCGACTGATCGAAGCGGGCCAGCTCGCGCACAAGGCGCTTCTGGTGCCCCTGGTCGAGCGCGGGCTCGAGCCCGGGGACGATGCGGTGCTGTTCGTGCTGGCGGCGCGCCAGGGCGCCACCGAAACCGTGCTCGCGGCCGAACTGGAGCTGACCCAGGAAGCGACCGCCGCGCGTCTGCAGCGGCTGATCGAGCGCGACCTGGTCGTGCGCCGTGCCGTCGGCCCCGACCTCATGCCCGGCCTTGCGCTCACCGAGCGGGGCGAGCGCATCAAGACGCTCCTCGCCGACAACTGGGCGGAACTCGAAAACGCGCTCTTCGGCGAACTCAAGAAAAAGAAGCGCCGCTGGCTCGCCGAGGCGCTCGACCGCTTCGTCGACCTGCTGCGACTCTAGCTTCACTACTGCTGGAATTTCGCGGCGTCGGCGGCGAGCAGATCGCCGATATCCGCCCAGGCAATGGTGATGGTCGGAGCGCCGACCGCGTAAGGCGCCACCTCATAGGGCTCGAACTGGACGATCAGCCCCTTGGGCGAGAAATCCCAGCGCGAGGGGTCGACCACGAGATCGTCGATCGACTTCGGATCGTCCAGCATCAGATTGTCGCCGAGCTGATCCTTGAGCGCCTGTAGCGCGAGTGCCCTGAGCTTGTCCGGCCAGCTATTGCCGGCGAAGACGTCGCCGGTTTCAACCCGGCGCCTGGCCGCGCGCAGATAATGCACATAGGCGACCGAATAATTGCCGTGCGCGGCGCCGTGCCCATAGGAATAGAGATTGACCACCATGGTGATCAGCGCGTCGTCGACGCGGCTGACGATCATCGAATTCGCGTCATCCTCCGTACCGTCGTCGGGCGAGGGATGGTCCGCTATGGTCGCGTCGATGTCCTTGCCCGTATCCGTCTCGATGAAGCGATTGAAGGCCACGGCCTCCGCGTCGTCCCCGTCGAGCCGCGGCATCGACACCGACTTGGTCGCCACCGTCGCCCCGTCATTGGCCGGGTCCGGATCGCGCAGCGCCGCATAGCGATCGACATAATAGACCCGCAGATTGCCGAACGATTTGGAATTGCCCAATTGCTTGGTCCGGTCGGCGAATACCTGCTGCAGGCATTGCAGTTGGTCGTCGCCATAAGGCCGCGTCGCCGGCCTGGCATCCTTGGTACAGGCGATGTTAGCGAACTTGACCCAGGCGTCCTGCGCCTTGGTGACCTCCGCCTTAGCCGGCTCGGACAGGCCGTCGAGCGCCGCCCGGAAGGCCGCCGCCACCTCGTCGTCCGCCTTGGAGAGATCGGGATGGCTGCAGATCGCCTTGGCGAAGGGGGTGCGCGCCTTGTTGCAATCGAAGCTCGCGGCGTTCGCCGGCTGGGCGGCGGCGAAGCCGAAAAGCACGACTAGTCCAAGCAGCAGGAGCCCGCCGAAGATCGCTAGTCTGCTGGGCACGTCGACCTCCCATAGCCGGACGGCTGACCGATCAGAACTCCTTTGAATCTAGCACGCACCGGGGAGCGGCGGAACGGCGGCGCCGCCCAAATGCAGCATTTTCATCAAATGCTAACCCTGCGCCGGATTTCCCCCCCGGCGGGCGCAACCGGCCAAGGGGGAGCGCGGTTAGCTTGGTCGAGAGGGCCGCGGGCGATAGGCGCGCGGATGCCGCGGACGGCAGGTCCGCCGAGCCGAACCGCCCGAGCCATGCAGGAATTCGAGATGAGCAGTCCCAGCTTCGCGTCGGCTTTTGCCGACAATGTTCGCCGGCAGACGGCATTTGGCCCCGACGATCCCCCTCTCGCGTCGGGCCGAGAGCCTCCCGGTCCGCAAGGTGAGCGGGCCGGGAGGAACGCCGGGTGGGGAGAAGCGCCCGGCGAAGAGTCCGCCGCCGCGGAGGAAAGCTCCGCACCGCAGCATCACTGAAGCTCAGCCGGCGCGTAACGCCGTGGTGCCCTCGAGAAACGCCCTTGCGGCGCCGAGTTCGTCGCGGCTGAGTTCGTGTCCGCCAGCATGCCACAGCGTCTCGACGGCGGCGCCCTGCTCCGAAAGCCAGTTGACGAGCGTTTCGGTCAGGGCCGCCGGTGCGATCGGGTCGCGGCGCCCGGCCGTCACCAGCACGCGCTTGCCGCCCAGTCCCGGCTGCGGTGCGGGGGTGAACGGGATCAGCGGATGCAGCAGCACGGCCCCGTCGAGCAGGTCGGGCCGCTTGAACAGCACCGAGGCCAATATGTTCGCGCCGTTGGAATAGCCCAGGCCATAAACGGCCGCAGCCATGCCCTCCTCGCGCTTTTCGGCGATGAACGCGGCCATCTTGTCGGTGCGCGCGGCCAGGTCCTCCATGTCATAGACGCCCTCGCCGGTGCGCCGGAAATAGCGCAGCATGCCGCGCTCCGACACGTCGCCGCGCACCCCGATCAGCTGTGCGCCGGGCAGCAATTGATTGCCGAGGTCGAAAAACTGGTTCTCGTCCCCGCCCGTGCCGTGCAGCAGCAGGAGCAGCGGCGCACCCGCGCTGCTCCCCTTGCGCTCCCGATAGACATAGCTGTCGCTCGCCATCTCAGTCTCCCAGCGGCTCGAGCGTCTGCTCCAGCATCGGCCTGAGATGGGCATGCTGGCTGGGAAGCTTCAGCGCCTCGCCGAGATGCGCCGTATCCTCGTCGGTGTCGAAGCCCGGCTCATTGGTGGCCACCTCGAACAGCACGCCGCCGGGCGTACGGAAATAGATCGCCCAGAAATAGTCGCGGTCGATCACCGGCGTCACCGCCAGGCCCGCATCGACCAGCGCCTTGCGCACGTCGAGCTGCGCCGCCCGGTCGGGCACGGCGAAAGCGATATGGTGCACCGAGCCCGCACCGAGCCGCGCCCGCTCCACCGCCGGCAGCGTCTCGATGTCGATGAAGTCGGCACCATTGCCGCCCGGCATGACGAAGCGCTTGATGCCTTGGTGCTTCTCCGCTTCCTCATACCCCATATAGCGCAGCAGCGATTCCGTCGCCCCGCCATCCTTGAGCCGCAGCGAAGCCGAATGGAAGCCGCGGATCGCCTCGTCGGCGCCGACGCCATTACCCGTCCAGGGCGCCCGTTGGTCACCCGCAACCTCGACCAGGGCGAGACTGTCGCCATCCGGCCCACGGAAGGTCAGCCGCTTCTGCCCAAAACTTTCACCGCGCTCGATATCGCCGAGATGCTCGCCTTCGAGCCGGGCCTGCCAGAAGCCGAGCGAGCCTTCGGGCACGGCGAACACCGTCGTTCCCACCTCGCCCGTCCCCGGCCGCCCTCGGGCAATATCGGGGAAGGGAAAATAGGTCATGACGCTGCCCGGCGTGCCGAGCTCGTCGCCATAGTAGAGATGATAGACGCTCGGCTCGTCGAAATTGACGGTCTTCTTTACCCGCCGCAGCCCGAGCGCTTGCGTATAGAAAGCATTATTGTCGGCCGCGTCCCGCGCCATCGCGGTGACGTGGTGCAGACCTTTGATCTGGTTCAGCATGTCCTGTCTCCCGGTTGCGTTGCCTCTTGCATCGCGACGAAATATGGGAGCGCGGCGAAAGCCCGGATAGCCGCCGGCCAGGCCTCAATCTGTTATCATTCCTCGAACGGTCATAAGAAACTGAAGCGATTAGGCGCTACAGTGTTCAGCCGGCCGACGCCGAGCGCGCCGAAAGCCTGACTTCCGGCGTGTAGTCGAAGCCGTCGTCGAAGGGAAAGATCGGATGGTCCTTCCTGAGCCGCGGCAGGCGCTCGACATATTGGTCAACCACGCCGCGGGTGAGCGCCATCAGGCTGGGATTGGCGATCGGCGCCAGTTCCGGCGAGAGATAGCCCGACTTGACCGCGACGATCTTCACCTTCAGCGGATCGAGCCCCAGCCTCGCGAAATCCTCGATATTGTGAAAGGGCCGGCGCCGCGCCGTGACCACCAGATCGATGCCGCCCACCCGCAGCACCGCCTCGCGGAAATCCGCCTCGACGCCGTCGAGCAGGAACTTTACCTCGGCCGCAACCTTGGCCGGCGTGCTCGACGGATCGAGCGTCGCCCCGACCGAAAGATCGAGCCGCGCCCCGATGCCGGCCGCATAGGCCGCCTCGGTCGCCCGCCGGTCGCAAATGCCGGCGAAGATCGTCTCCGTGGCCCCTGCGGCGAGCAGCGCCGCGAACATCTCCGCCCGGTCGCCCACCCCGCCGCCCGTGGGGTTGTCGCCGGATTCGGCCAGCACCACCGGATGCGTGTCGCTCGCCACCGCCCAGCCGACGCAGTCCTCGAGCGTGCCGGTCGTGGTGCCGAAGCCGAACTGCCGCCGCGCCTGCCAATAGCTCTGAGCCAGCTGCTTGGCCGCCGCTGCCATGGCCGGCAGGTCCGTGCCGGTGAACACGGCCGCCGCCGTGGCGCGCGGCTCGTCGGCCCAGACATAGCCGACCTGCAGCGAGGCGTCCCAGATGCCCTCGGGCGCCTCGAGCGCCGGCAATTGCGCATAAAGCGATTTGGCCGGCTCATCGACGGTCGACGAGCGCTCGCCCGGCTCCAGCACCGGAATCGGCACCCAGAGCAGCTTCGGCCGGACCCCCGTCTCGATGCGCCGCGCCAGCATGGCCATTGACCGCCGCATCGTCTCCTCCACATCGATGTGCGGCGCCGTGCGATAGGTCGAGAACATGTCGATGGAGTCGATGATTTTCTGCGAGAGATTGCCGTGCAGATCATAGCTCACGCTGACCGGCGTCTCCCCGACCACCGCGCGCACCGCGGCAAGGAAGTCTCCCTCCGCGTCCTCCATGCCCTCGACATACATCGCCCCGTGCATGGCGAGATAGACGCCGTCATAGGGTCCGTTCGCGGCGAGCCCGTCGAGGATTTCGGCCTTGAAGTGCTCATAGGCCGACCGCGCCACCGGCCCGCCCGGCACCGCCCGTGCATGGAGCAGCGGCACGTAATCGGCGGGATAGTCCCTGAGGAAGTCGAAATAGGGATCCGCAAGCAGCCCCGCCCCTCGCAGCTGCCGGAACGCCGATTCCGGGATCAGCACGGGATTATAGGTCGAGCACTCGGTGTGGAGTCCGGCGACGGCGATCTTCATCCAAATACCTCAGTCCGAATAATGGCCGTAGAGATTGGGCAAAAGCCCGCACAGCGCCTCGAAGCGCTTGAGCGACTTGCGCGCCGGGATCGTCCAGCCCGCCTCGGCGATGGCGGAAAGGCGCGGGAACACCAGCCGGTCGAAAATGGCGCGATCGGTCATCGGTTCGCTCCAGATGCAGGCCTGCACGCCCAGAAGGTGCGATTTCTGCGCCGCCGACCAGCCGGCGGAGGCCTCGAATTCATAGGTCTTCTCGACGCTCGACCAGCCGGCCCAGCCCGCGCCGGGCTCGGCCCATTCGACGCCCTGCGACATGTCGAGGTAATAGGCCTGCCCCGGCGTCACCACGATGTCATAGCCCCGGCCCGCCAGCGCCGCCGAAACCTCGACCGACCGCCAGCCGCAGAGATAGGATTTGGCCTTGTCGATCAGATCGCCATGCGCCGCCTCCTCCCAGCCGCCGGTCAGGCAGCCGCGATCCGCCAGCATCTTCTGCACCCGGGCGAGGAAAACGGCTTGCAGCGCGGCCGCGCCCGACCCCTCGATATCGTCGGCGCCATGCGTATTGGTGACGGTGTTGAGCCGCTTCGCATGCGCCGCGGCGGCTTCCGGTCCGGCCAGCTCGGCGAGTTTTTCGAGCGCCTTGGGCGAGCCCGACCAGGCGCCGAGCGGCACCTCGTCCGCCCCGATATGGACGATGCGCGCCGGGAACAACTCGACCAGTTCGTCGAAAATCCGCCCCAGCACCTCATAGGTCACCTCGAGCGCCGGATTGATGCAATTGTTCGGAAAGCCCTGCACCGAGGAATAGTCGCCATGCTCCTGCGGGTCGCGCAGTTCCGGGATCGAGGCGAGCAGCGCGAAGCTGTGGCCGGGCACGTCGATCTCCGGCACGACGGTGATGCCGAAGCGCCCCGCCATGCCGACAATGTCCCGGATCGCCGGCTTGGAATAATAGCCGCCCGTCGGCTCGGCCCCCGAGCCCAGCAGCGCCGGAATCGGCAGCCCATGGCCGCGCCACGCCCCGATCCGCACCAGGTCCGGATAGGCGTCGATCTCGACCCGCCAGGCCTCGTCGTCCGACAAATGCCAGTGGAAGCGGTTCATCTTGCTCCAGGCCAGCAGCCGCAGGAACTGCTTGACCTCCGAGCTCGAATAGAACTGCCGCGCCACGTCGAGATGGCTGCCGCGCCAGCCATATTGCGGCTGGTCGACGACTTGGCCGCCCGCCGGAAACACGAACGTCCCCGGATGATGGTGCGCGCCGCGCCATATCTGCCCAAGCGTGATGAGGCCGTAAAGATAGCCGGTCGAACTCGCCGCATGGACGACCGGCTCGCCGGCGAAATCGATGCGATAGGCCTCGGGCGCCAGCGCCGCGTCGTCGGCGAAATGGATGGCGAGCCCGCCCTCCGCCGCCGGCCGCACGATGCCCTCGGCCGGAAAGAGGCTCCCCACCAGCTCCGCGAAGGCTTCCGCCGCAGCCCGCGACGCCGCACTCTCCGCTGCCGGCGCGAGCCCTGCCGGCACGCTGCGCCGGCCCTCGACGGAGACGCTATTCGGCCACGGAATGACCGAAACCGGCACCGGCGCGCCGCCCGGCAGGGAAATCGGGGCCTCCGGCACCGGGTAGCGCTGTGTGCCCTTGCGCAGCGGCGCGTTCTGCCCGATCGCGATGGTCGGGTTCACCGCAACCGGCAGCGTGCTGCCATCGTCGAGCACGACATAGGCGCTATTGGCCCCGTCGCTCCAGTGCCGCAGGCCATAGGAGAGCCCGCGTGCGATCGCCGTCCAGCTGGCGCCGGCCTCGAGGATGAAGTCCGCCGGCGGCGTCAGCTCTGAATGGTTCGAAATCCGCGCGCTCAGCGTGCCGCCCTCGATGCTCGCCGTCGGGTCGATCCGGGCAGGGCCGGAAAAGGCGAGGCGAAAGCCGGAAAAGGCCCGGTCCGTCAGGTTGGTGAGCTTCAGCTCATAGGCGAGCGGCTGGCCGTCCCGCGCCGGCATCCAGCGCGTTTCGAGACGGAACGGAATGGCGGTGGTCATGCACAGGCCCCGTTGGGTGGAAATTCGGGTTGGGATTGAGCCTAGTCGCCGAGCGGCTGGGTATCGTCGCCGTCGCGGTTGACGATGAACTGGTGCTTGATGCGGCGCATCGAATTGATCGCCTGCGCCTGTGAGCGCGTGGCGACGGCCTGCGCCACCACGTCCACCATGGCGAGGAAGGCATAGCGGGCGGCCGAGGGGCGCAAGATGTCGTCCTCCTCGGGCACGTCGACGCCCAGCACGATGTCGGCCTGTTCGGCGACGGGTGAGCGCGGCCGGGTCAGCACGATGCGCGCCAGCCCGTATTCCCCGGCGATCGCCAGCGTCCGCGCCAGTTCGAGATTGCGGCCGCTCATCGAAAAGCCGACCACCACCGTCCCCCTGGGGGCGGCGGCGGCCCGCATCATCTGCCCCTGGTGGTCGATCGAAGCCGAAACCCTGAGGCCCAGCCGGAACAGCCGCGTCTCGAATTCCGTCGCCATCATCGAGGAAGCGCCGCCCGAACCGAACGACAAGACGTAGCCGGAGGTGACGATCCGGTCGGCGGCGCGCTCCAGCACCTCCGGTTCCAAATTCTCGAAAAAGGAATAAAGCGTCGATTGCGCGCAGTTGACGATATGGCGCGCAATGTCGATGGCCGTCTGCGGCCCCGTCGCCGGCACCAGATAGCGCTCGGCGAGAAACCGGCTCTTGGCCAGCCGCACCTTGAACTCGGAGAAGCTCTGGCAGCCGAGGCGGCGGCAGAAGCGGGTGACCGTCGGCGGGGAAATGGCGGCGCGCGCCGCCAGCTCGACGATCGAGCCGGAGACGGCCGCTTCCACGTCCGCCAGCACGATGTCGGCCAGCCGCTGCTCCGACCGCGAGAAGCT
Organism: Devosia sp.; assembly: GCA_035547675.1. Taxonomy (GTDB): domain Bacteria; phylum Pseudomonadota; class Alphaproteobacteria; order Rhizobiales; family Devosiaceae; genus DASZTU01. The sequence continues at coordinate 4,806 of DASZUI010000180.1, read as the reverse complement.
TTCGCGTTCCGCCTGCAATTGCCCGACCAGATCGAGCATTCCCGTCTCCTCCTCGCGCAGGCGTCCCGGGCCGAGCCCGGCCCGCGGCTCGCGGGTCCTTGCCGCTCAGGCCAGCCCGATCGAGCGGCCCTCGCTGTCGAACAGATGTACCTGCGCCGGATCGACGCCGATGGTCAGCGGCCGGCCCTCTCCGATATCCGGCTCGCCTTCGAACAGCGCCGTAAAGCTCTCGCCATCGGCGAGCGGCGCATAGGCGATCGTGTGGATGCCCAGCCGCTCGATCAGGCCCGGCAGCAGCTCGAGCGTGAACGGACGGTCGGCGCCCAGCGTCACATGCTCGGGCCGGATGCCGATGGCGACGTCCTTGCCCTTGAGCGCTCCGGGGGCGGGCCGCGGCACGGTGATCGTGCCCAGCGAACCCAGGTCCACGGTCACGCCGCTGCCCGACGCGGCGACCGCCTTGCCGGGGATGAAATTCATCTTGGGATTGCCGATGAAGCCGGCGACGAACCGATTGAGCGGCTTGTTGTAGAGTTCGAGCGGCGTGCCCACCTGCTCGATATGCCCGGCGTTCAGCACGACGATCTTGTCGGCCATGGTCATGGCCTCGACCTGGTCGTGCGTCACATAGATCATGGTGGCGCCGAGGTCCTTGTGCAGCTTCATCAGCTCGATGCGCATCTCCGTCCTGAGCGCCGCGTCGAGGTTCGACAGCGGCTCATCGAACAGGAAAATCTTGGGTTCGCGCACGATGGCGCGGCCGATGGCGACGCGCTGGCGCTGGCCGCCCGACAGCATGCCGGGGCGCTTTTCGAGCTGCGTGTCGAGATGGAGGATGCGCGCGGCCTCGGCCACCTTGGCCTTGATCTGGTCTTCCTTCAGCCGCTCGACGCGCAGTGGAAAGGCGATGTTCTCGAACACCGTCATATGCGGATAGAGCGCATAGCTCTGGAACACCATGGCGATGCCGCGCCTGACCGGCGGCAAATCGTTGACCCGCTTGCCCGAGATCACGATGTCCCCCGCCGAAGTATCCTCGAGGCCGGCGATCATCCTGAGCAGGGTCGATTTCCCGCACCCCGACGGGCCGACGAACACCACGAATTCGCGAGGATCGACATCGAGGTCGATGCCCTTGATGACCTCGATGTCGCCGAACGACTTCTGCACATTGGAAAGGGTGAGTTCGCTCAAGGCGTCGGGCTCCGTGACAGAGGCGGAAAGGCCGGAGGGAGGGAGACCCGGGACGGATGCCGCCCCGGGCGCAAATGCAGTTACTTGTACTGCTCGAGATCGGCTGCCGCCTTCTTGAGCGCGTCGGCCGGCTGCGCCTGCCCGGTCACCACGGACTGGACCATGGTGATCATGGTGTTCTGCAGGCCCTTCCAGTCGGTGAAGAGCGGCTCCGGACCACCGAAGGAAATGCCGTCGATGAACGGCTTCCAGGCCGCGTCCTTGGCGATCAGGTCGTCCACGGACTTGCCCGGACGCAGCGGGGTCAGGCCCTGCTCGATCTCATAGGTCACCTGGTTCTCGGGATTGGTCAGGAACTTGGCCAGATCGGCGGCCTTGTCCTCGAGGCCGGTGCCCTTGAACACGGCGAGGCAGTCGGTGATCAGCAGCGTGCCGGGACCCTTGGCATCCGGGCCGAGCGGCAGCGGCGCGACGCCCCACTTGAACTTGGTCTGCTGCTCCAGCAGGTTCGCGGCACCGAAGGACGCATGGATCATGCCGATCTTGCCATCGAGGAAGATGGCGCGGACCTCGTTCTGCTCATAGGCCGTGGGGCCTTCTTCGGCATATTGGTTGATCTGCTGCAGCGCCGTCAGCGCGGCCAGGTTCTGCGGGCTGTCGAGGGTGATATTGCCGTCCGCGTCGATCACCGAGCCGTTATTGGTATAAACCCAGTGCAGGAACTGGTGCATGGTGTTGTCGAAGGTCTTGGCCACCACGCCGAAGCCGGCAATGCCGGTCTTTTCCTTGATCGCCTTGGCGTCGGCGATTTCCTCGGCCCAGGTGGTCGGCGGCTTGTTCGGGTCGAGCCCGGCCTGGGCGAACAGGTCCTTGTTCCAGTAGAGCGCCTTGGTCGAGAAGGCGACGGGATAGGCCCACTGCTTGCCCTCGGTGGTCACGGTGTCGACCACATAGGGGAAATAGCTCTTCTTCTCGTCGTCGGTCATGTTGACCGGCACGATGAGGTCGTTGCTGGCCAGCTGCTTCAGCGTGCGGGAGCCGATATAGGCCAGGTCGACCGGATTGCCGGCGACGGCAAGCTGGATCACCTTGTCCTGGCACTGGTCCCAGCCCACCACTTCGACGTCGACCTTGTAGCCGGGATTGTTGGCTTCCCACTTCTTGATCACCGCCACATGGGTCGGGCTCGGTGCGTCGCCGCATTCGAGGAAGCTGAGATGCTTGTCGTCGGCCATCGACGCACCGGCCGACGCGGCCAGCACGAGTGCTGCCCCGGCAAGGATTTTAACGTAAGCTGTCATGTCTGTTCCGTCCCCTTGCTTGGTCCGCCCCCCGATTGGGGCGGTTCCCGTGGCCTTCCCGGCGACAGTTCTTCCGGGCAGGCCACCTGTTCGAAGCGCCGGACCCCTGTTCCCTATCGGGTCCTAGCTCTTCACGGCGCCGGCGGTCAGGCCGGCAACCAGATAGCGTTGTACGAAGGCAATGAAGATGAGCACCGGCGCGATGCCGACGAAGCTGGCCGCCATCAGCTCGTTCCAGACCACCTCCTGGCGGCCGAAATAGGCGAACAGGCCCACCGAAATCGGCATGAAGTCGGTCTTGGAATTGAAGGTCAGCGCGAAGATGAACTGCTGCGCATAGGCGCCGATGAAGGTCGTGATGGCCACCACCGCGATCCCCGGCGTGGCGATCGGCAGGATCACCCGGCGGAGCGTATAGAGCCGGCTGGCCCCGTCCACCCACGCCGCCTCATCGAGCTCGCGCGGGATGCGCATCATATAGGTCCGGAGCAGCCAGATCGCCGACGGGATCAGGAAGGCGGCGCCCGGCACGATCATCGACCAGTAGCTGTTGAGGAGCCCGAAGCTCCGCATCAGCCGGTAGAGCGGAATGAGCAGCACCGCGCCCGAGACCATGTTGACGGCGAGGAACGCCCCCAGCATCACCCCGTGGCCCGGAAATTCGAAGCGCGCGAAGGCATAGGCCGCCGGCACCACCACGATCAAAACCAGCACGGTGGCCGCGAGCGAAATGAAGATCGAATTGAAGATATAGCGCCCGAAGCCCGGCACACTCTTCCACATGGTGAAATAGGCGGTCAGCGACCCATCGTCCGGCCAGAAGCGGTAGGGCGAGGAGAAGAGGTGCGAAAGCGGCTTCAGCGACACCATGAAGCCCTCGATGAAGGGCGCCAGCACGAAGAACAGGAAGACCGCGATGCCGAGATAGATCAGCACGACTTCCCACCAGCGATAGCGGTCGATGAGCGGCTTCTGGCTCATGTCACAGCGTCTCCTTGGAAAGCCGGTTCACCGTGCGGAAATAGAAGAAGCAGAACAGCGACAGGAAAATGCAGATCAGCACGGCCCGCGCGGCGCCCTCGCCATATTTGTAGGAGCCGATGGCGGTCTTGTAGGTATCGATGATCATCGTGGTCGTGTCGCCCGTCGGCCCGCCGCGCGTCAGGATCCAGATGATGTCGAAGGAATTGAAGGTCGCGATCAGCGACAGCATGGACATGGTGATCATCGCCGGCCGGATCAGCGGCACGGTGATGCGCCGGAAGCGATACCAGCGGCTGGCGCCGTCGACCCAGGCGGCCTCGTAGAGGTCGCGCGGAATGGCCTGCATGGCGGCGAGGAAATAGAGCGTCACCAGCGGCACGCCGATCCACACGTCGGTGACGATGGTCGCCCAGAAGGCCGTGCTGCCATAGGCGAGCCAGGCCACCGGATGATCGACGATGCCGAAATCCTGCAGCAGCCCGGAGATCATCCCGAACTGGCCGTTATACATCCAGCCCCACATGAAGATGCCGATGGCCATCGGCACCACCCATGGCGGCATGGTGAGCAGGCGGAACACCGCCCGGCCCGGCACGGCGGCATTGAGCAGCGTCGCCCCGAACGTGCCGATGATCATCTTGATCGACACCGAGAAGAACGTCCACACGAACGTCCTCAGGATCACCGTGGCGAAGGTCGAGTTGAAAATCTTCTCGTAATTGATCCAGCCGACCCAGCGATAGGTCTTGGCGAGGCCCGCATTGGTGAAGCTGAGATTGATCGTATCGACCAGCGGATAGGCGACGATCACCAGCACGAACAGGGTGGCCGGCGCGAGCAGGCCCAGCGCGAACAGCACCGAGCCCTTGCCCAGCCGCTCCCGCATGGCGCCGATCTGGGCGCGCAAGCGCGCCAGCAGGGAGACGGGGACGACAGCGCTGCCCGAGCTGGTCATCCGCCCCTCCTCCTATGCCGCCGCGTCCGCGGGCATGCGCCCCGCCAGCGCCGCATCGAAGCGCTGCCAGAGCGGGCTCATGTCGACCACCGAACGGCTCTTGCGCGCCTGGTCCATGGTGAGCGCCAGGAGGCCCGCTTCGAGCGCATCGGTCACCGAAACCGGCAGCGGCGCGCCGTCGACCAAATGCTTGGCTATGTCCCGCGCCATCTGTTCGTCGGCGCCGTAATGGACCGAGAGATCCGAGCCGGCATAGACCTTGTCGATCAGCTTTTGGCTGGTGCGGGCATCGTGCACGCGGAAGAAATTGCGCACGAAATCGCCCTCCGCCATGCCCTTGGCGCCCATCACCGCGAAGCGCCGGTATTCGTC
>DASZUI010000179.1:0-3322 GCA_035547675.1 Devosia sp. | reverse complement strand
GGCGAAGCGCGGCCGCGCTCCGGCATTTTCGTGCCGGGGCCGGTGCTGGCCGGCATCTGCCTTTTCGCCTTCGGCGGCACGCTGGTCGAGGGCGCCTCGGCGGACTGGTCGGCGGTGTTCCTGCGCGACGCCTTCGGCGCGGATGTTGCGGCGGCGGGCATCGGCTATTCGATTTTCGCCGGCCTGCTCACGGTCGGCCGGCTGCTCGGCGATTTCATGAAGACGCGCTGGGGCGCGGTGGCGGTGGCGCGGAGCTGCGTGGCCACGGCGCTGATCGGCGTCGCCTGCGTCGTGCTCAGCCCCGCCTATCCGGTGGCGCTTCTCGGCTTCGGGCTGGCCGGGTTCGGTGTCTCGGTGGGCTTTCCGCTGGCGGTCACGGCGGTGGCGGGGCTGGGCGACCGGCCGGCCGCCGCCAACGTCGCCATGTTGTCGCTGATCACGCTGGCGAGTTTCCTGCTCGGGCCGCCGGTCATCGGGCTCATTGCCCAGCATGCCGGGCTCAGGGCCGGTTTCGGGGTGCTGCTGCCGGGCCTTGCCGTGAGCGTCGCGCTCGCCGGGCTGCTGTCACGCGGGGCGGCGATGCGGGTGGCCGCGGCGGCCGAATAGGTCAGCCGCCGAGAATATCGCGCACGAAGCGGAGATTGCCGGCGGTGAGGCCGGCGTCGACCGGCAGCTCCGTCCCCGTGATACCGCCGGAAAGCGGGGAAGCGAGAAAGAGCGCGGCATTGGCCACCTCTTCGGGGGTCACCAGCCGACCCAGCGGATAATGCCGCGTCACCTCGCCAAGCAGATCCGGGTTGGCGGCGATGCGGTGGTCCCAGGCGGGGGTGCGGACCGAGCCGGGGCAGACGCAATTGGCGCGGATGCCGTGGCGGCCATATTCCACGGCGATGGCGCGGGCGAAGGCCAGCATGCCGGCCTTGGCGGCCGAATAGGCCGGATTGCCGAAATGCAGCAGGCCGTTCACCGACGAGATGAAGACGATCGAGCCGCCGCCTGCCCGGCGCATGTCGGCGAGGACGGGCGCGGCGACATTGTAGGCGCCGTTGAGGTTGATCGATACCTCGCGCTCCCAGGTCGCGGCGTCGAGCTGATCCATGTTCTCGGCGCGGGTAAAGCCGGCATTGCCGATCAGCACGTCGGGCGCGCCATTGCGGCGCACCGCGCCGTCGATGCCGCGCAGGCAGGCCTCGGCGTCGGTCAACTCGAACAGCTCGCGGGCGATGGCGGGGAAATCCGTGGCGAGCTGGTCGAGCAGGGCGGCGTCGCGGTCGCAGGCGGTGACGCGGGCCTCCGAAGCGAGGAAGGCGGCAACCAGAGAGCGGCCGATGCCGCCCCCGGCGCCGGTGATGATCACATGCCTGTCGCGCAAACCTTCCATTGCGGTCCCCTGAACTTACCCGCCGTCAAACTTGTCCGGATTTTCGCGAAAGGCAATGTCTTGCGTCCCGGTTTCGCCCCTTGACGCCAAATAGTGTAAGGAATTTACATCTGCGACAAAGCTGCAAGAACAGAGGAACCGACAATGCCTGGCAAGAAAGTCTTCGGAACGGCCGGCGTGCCGCTGTCGCCGGCCGTGCGCGCCGGCGATTTCGTCTATGTGTCCGGGCAGACGCCGGTCGACGCCAATGGCTCGATCGTGGCGGGCAATGTCGAGGTGCAGACAAGGCAGGTGCTGGAGAACGTCAAGGCGGCGCTGGCGCTCGCCGGCTGCAGCATGGACCAGGTGGTCAAGACGCTGGTGATCCTCGAGGACGCGCGCGATTTCGGCGCCTTCAACCGGGTCTATGCCAGCTATTTCCCCAAGGAGCCGCCGGCGCGGACGACGCTCGAAGCGCGCCTGATGGCAGACATAAAGGTCGAGATCGAGGCCATCGCCTACGCCCCCGAGCGCTGAGGCGGCCATGCGCATCTTCACGGCGTCGCTGGCGACCGAGACCAATACGTTTTCGCCCGTCCCCACCGACCGGGCGAGCTTCGAATCGGCGCTCTATGCACCGCCCGGCCAGCATCCGCCGACCCCGACGCTGTGCTCGGCGCCGATCGTGGTGCTGCGGCGGCTCGCCGACAGGGAAGGGCTCGACGTCGTCGAGGGCACCGCCGCCTGGGCGGAGCCGGGCGGGCTGCTGCAGCGGCAGGCCTATGAAGAACTGCGCGACGAGATACTGGACCAGCTCAGGGCCGCCATGCCGGTCGACGGCGTCGTCCTCGGCCTTCATGGCGCGATGGTGGCGCAGGGCTATGACGATTGCGAGGGGGATTTGCTGGAGCGGGTACGGGCCATCGTCGGGCCGGCCGTGGTAATCGCCGCCGAACTCGATCCGCACAGCCATCTGACGGCCAGGCGGGTCGCCAATGCGGACATCCTCGCGAGCTTCCTCGAATTCCCGCACACCGATTTCGTCGAACGGGCGGAGCATGTGGTGGACCTGGCGCTGCGGGCCATGCGGGGCGAGATCAGGCCGGTGATGTCCGTCTTCGACTGCCGCATGATCGAGGTATTCCCGACCAGCCGGGAGCCGATGCGCTCCTGGGTCGACAAGGTCAAGGCGCTGCAGGGCCGGAACGGGGTGCTGTCGATTTCGCTGATCCACGGTTTCATGGCCGGCGATGTGCCCGAGCTCGGCACGCGGCTTCTGGTCATCACCGATAATGACAGCGCGGCGGGCGACGCTTTGGCCGAAAAGCTGGGCCGGGAAATCTTCTCCTATCGCGGCACGACCATGATGCCGCAGAACGGCATAGACGAGGGACTGGACAAGGCGGCGGCGCTGGCTGCCACCAGGCCCGGCAGGCCGGTGGTCATCGCCGACACCTGGGACAATCCGGGCGGCGGAGTGGCGGGCGACGGCACGCTGATCCTGCGCCGCATGCTCGAGCGCGGCATGGACCGCTTCGCGGTCGCCACGATCTGGGACCCCGTCGCGGTCTCCTTCTGCCGGGCGGCGGGGGAGGGGGCCGAGATCACGCTGCGCTTCGGCGGCAAGGCGGGGCCGGATGGCGGCGCGCCGATCGACGCCATGGTCGAGGTGCGGCGGGCCGTGGGCGAAGCGTTCCAGAGCTTCGGGCAGTCCGTCGTGCCGCTTGGCGCCTCGGCCGTTGTCAGGATCGTCGGCACGGAGGTCGACATCATCCTCAACACCAACCGCACGCAAACCTTCGAGCCGGACATCTTCTCCAATCTCGGCATCGATCCGCTGGCCAAGGACATGCTGCTGGTGAAATCGACCAATCATTTCTACGCCGGCTTCGTGAAGATCGCGGCGGAGATCATCTATATCGACGCCGGCGCGCCCTATCCGTCGAACCCGCGGGTCACCGA
>DASZUI010000178.1:0-10762 GCA_035547675.1 Devosia sp. | reverse complement strand
AAGGCGTGGATGGCGGCGATGATCAGATAGGCGGCGCCGCGCACCAGGGCCTGGGTGAAGGACAGGTCGTTGAGAAAGGTCACCGGCGCCTCCGGGCGTAAGGACGTTACTGGGCGAAGGCGGCGGTCCGCTCGACCGGCGCGATGTCGTAGTGCTGTTCGAGCTGGCGCACGAAGCCCTCGCTCTCAAGGCTCGAAAGCACATCCTCGATATGCTGCTTGAGCGTCAAATCGCCCTTCCAGAGACCGAGGCCGAGCGAGGCCCGGTTGCTGGCCTCCGGCAGCCAGGCGACCTGCCAGCCAGGAAGGCCGTCGACGATGCGGCGGGCGTTCAGGCCTTCGGTGACGCCGATGTCGAAGGTGCCGTTGGCAAGGCCCTGAGCCAGGGCCGCGGCTGTGGGCGCGAGGGCGATTTCGAGGCCGTGGGCGCGAAGCACGCGGCTCAGCGAAACACGGTCGAGGCCGCCGAAACCGGGAAAGACGCCGACCTTCTGCCCCTTGGCCAGCGGGGCGTCGCCCTTTTCGATGACGGTCCAGCCGGTTTCGATGCCCGTGGGCAGGGTTTCGAGGAAGGAGCGGGTCTGCGGCGTGATGATGATGCCGCCGGCCACGATCTGGCAGCCGGCCCGGGTGATGCCCCAGGCGCGCGGATTGAAATCCTGCGCGATGAGCGGATTGGCGTTGATGGTCAGGGCGACCCCGAGGCGCCTGGCGATCTCCCGAAGCAGCGTCACGTCGAAGCCCGGATCGGCGGCATTGCCGGCGGTCGAGAGCGGCGGAGAATTGGTCGGCACGCAGGCGGCGATCGCCCCCACCTTCTGCACCTGCGAGAACGAAGTGTCGGCCGGCAGCAGATAGACCAGCAGGACCGGCAGCAGGGTGACGACGACGAGCAGCAGGTCGGTTACCCGGCGCGACAGCCTGCCCTCGCCCCGCAGGGGCTTCGGCCGATCTGGGGGCGAGCCCGCCATGCTCAGCTCCTCCGAAATTCCCAGAGGGCGATGGCGAAGAAGCCGATCGCCATCGCCAGGATGACGATCGGCCCGACGCGCGGATCGAACTGATTGAAATCGAGGAACACGCCCCGCAGCGCATCCACCGCATAGGTGATGGGATTCCAGCTGACGACGTCCACCAGCCACTCGGGATAAATGACCTGGGTCTGGGCGCGCGACAGCGAGGGGTCGAGCGGGAATACCGAACTTGAGGTGAAGTAGAGCGGCAGGATGACGGCGTTGGCGAACACGCCGAAGCCCTCGAAGCTCTTGATCCGGTTGGCGATGATGACGCCGAAGGAAGTAAGCCCGAAGGCCAGCAGGATCATCAGTCCCAATCCCCGGAGCGCCGAATCCCAGGTGATGGTCACGTCCACGAACCGGGCGAGCACCAGGACCAGGCAGCCATGGAACAGGGCGACCGTGGTGCCCCCCAGGATCTTGCCGAACAGGATGAGGCTGCGCGGCATGGGCGAGACCAGCACCTCGCGCAGGAAGCCGAACTCGCGATCCCAGATCACGGACACCGCCGACTGCACGGAGGTGTACATGATGTTGAGCACGATCACGGCGGGGAAGATGAACTGCAGATAGGTGAAGGGGACGACGAAGCGCACCTCGCCATAAATCTCGCCGCGGAAGAACGGATTGAGCCCGATGCCGAGGATCAGCACCCAGAGCAGGGGCCGGCTGATGCCGCCGACGAGCTGGCCGCGGTCGCGTATGGCGCGCTTCACCTCGCGCAGCCAGATCGCATAGACGCCCTCGAGCAGTCCCCAGGCTTCCAAATGCGCCTCCCCGTGTTCTGCGCTCAGCGCGTGTGCTCGCCGCCGCGGCGGCCGAATGCGTAGGTTTGTTCGCGTCCCGAGGCGGCGGCATCGCGCAGCTCGCGCCCGGTCAGCGACAGGAAGACGCCCTCGAGGCTGGGCGATTCGAGGCTGAACAGGCTGACGCGCGTGCCGAAACGGGCGAGGAAGCGATCGACGAAATCCTGGCCGGCGACGGCCATGATCAATTCCTCGCCGCGGCTGCGGGCATCGGGGTGGGCGGCGAGGATTTCGGCGGCCGTTTCCGGATCGCGCGGGGTGACGCGCAGGGTCTGCTGGCCATATTCGGCCTTGAGCTGTTCGGGCGTGCCCTGCACGAGAATCCGACCGTGATCGATGATGCAGACCCGGTCGCAGCTTTCCACTTCCTCGATGTAGTGGGTGGTGACCACCAGGGTCAGGTCGCGGCGCTTCCTGAGCTCGGCCAGGTAATCCCAGATGCGGGCGCGCGACTGCACGTCGAGGCCGACGGTCGGCTCGTCGAGGAAGACGATCCTGGAATCGTGCACCAGGGCGCGGGCGATCTCGAGCCGGCGCTTCATCCCCGAGGAGAGGGTGCGCACCAGCCGGTCGCGCCATTCCGACAGCTCGACCAGTTCCAGCACCTCGGCAATGCGCCGCTGCCGCTCCCGGCCGGGCACCTGATAGATGAGGCAGTGGAAGTTGAGATTTTCATAGACGGTCAGCCGGTCGTCGAGGCTGGGCTCCTGGAACACCATGCCCAGCCTTTTGCGCGCCCTGAGCGGCTGGCGGACGACATCATAGCCCGCCACCCTGGCCGTGCCGCCATCCGGCTGCAGGATGGAACAGAGGATATGCATGAGTGTGGTCTTGCCCGCGCCATTGGGCCCGAGCAGGGCGAAAGCCTGGTTCGGGGCCACCGAGAGCGAGACCTCGTCGAGCGCCAGCGTATTGCCGTAATGCTTGGTGATTCGGTCCACCTCGATGACGGGCTCGCTGGCGGCTGGCGTTCCGGTTTCCTGCATAGACGTGACCCCAAGCGGTGCCCGCGGCGAAGGCGCGATGCCTGAAATTATGGCTGTCGCGGCCCGCCAACACCCAATAGACTTCAATACCGAGAATAGACCATACGAATGAGCCGGCGCGCCGAAAAGCCTCTGCCATTTTGCCACGGCAACCGCCAACACACGGTGTCGTGACAGCTAACGCCTTGAATTTCCTGCCCTCGTTAACATAGTTGCAGGCGCGCTGGAACTTTACATGGACATTACGCTCAAGCAGCTCGAGATTTTCCAGGCGGTCGTCGTGGCCGGATCGATCACCAAGGCATCGCGCCGCCTGGGCCTGTCGCAGCCTTCGATCTCCCAACAGCTCGCCAAGCTCGAGGAAAAGCTCGGCTCGCAGCTCATCCAGCGCAATCGTTCCCGCGTCATCAGCCTGACGCCGGCGGGCGAGTACTGGTTCAAATCGGGCGACGACCTGCTGCGGCGGCTCGAGGGCATTGTCGACGAGCATACGCAGCGCTTCCTCGATTCGGGGGTGTATGTCCGGATGGGGGTGACCCCGACGCTGCGGGGGCGCTTCGCCGCGGCGGCCGGCCGGATCGCCAGCCAGCAGCCGGGCTTCGTGCGCTTCGACCTCAATTTCGCGCTGACCAGTGCCGAGCTGGTCGAGCAATTGCGGCTGCACCAGATCAATTTCGCCATCATCAACCGCGACGCCATCGAGGAGGATCGCGGCTCGTTCCACATCGCGGAGCTTTTCGAGGACCCCATCGCCTGGGTGGTGCCGGCCGACGTGCCTGCCGAGGCGGCGCGGCAGGCGGTGCAGCGCAAGGGCGTCAGCAAGCCGTTGCCGCCGGCGCTCAACAATTACGTCGAAGTGGCGGCCAGCGTGTCGCTGCGCATGCAGACGGACGAGTGGTACCGGCACCGGCTGCCGGATGCGACGGCGGCGTTTTCCACCAATACCTATGCGACGGCGGTGGATTTGGTGGCCGCGGGGCTCGCGACCTGCCATTCGCCGCTGTCGCTGATGCCCAACCTCGACTCGGTGACCCGCAGCCGCATCCAGGTCTTTCCGATCCCGGGGCTGGCGCGCATGGCGGTGCTGGGCATGCCGCGGCACCTCTATACCCTCGCCTCTTACGCCAATGTCTTCCGGCACATCGTCGAGTTCTGCCGCACCGAGTACCGGCGCGAGATGATGCTCGGGGACCTGCTGCCGCTGGCGTCCGGCGAGCGCGAGCCGGGGCCGCCGCCGCGGAGCAGCGAGGTGCGGATCGACGATTCAGCGAGCCGCACCTCCGCCTGAGGCGCGCTCGAGCAGCAGGGAAATGATCTCGAGCGCCAGCACCGGGTCCTCGTTTTCCATGACGGCAGGCGGCAGCGTGCGCTGGACGGGCGCTGCCTCGCCGCCCGCCCTGTGGCGGTCGAAGAAGGCCTGTTTCATGGCCTCGGCCCGGGCGATGCGGGTGGAAACCTCGTCGGCCAGGGCGTCGATGCGTGCCGCTTGCTCCGCCGGCAGCGTTTCGCCGGGCTTGAGGCTGCGCGCCAGGACGCGGCCCCAGTGGGCGCAGCCGCTGAGCCAGAGCAGCCTTTGCCGCACGCCGCCGAAGCGCGTCACGGCGCTCCACGGGCCGCCAAGCGGCCGCGCCGCATTGGCGAGGTCGGCATAGGCGCGGTCGAGCAGGCGCGAGCGCGCCAGCAGGTGCTGCGGCTCCGGCGCGCCATGCGCCCGCGCGCGGGCCGCGGCGACGAGGTCGGAGAGCGCCTTGAGGTATTTGTCGAGGGCATCGGCCACGCCCGAACTGGCGCGGGCGGGAAAGACGAAAAAGGCAACGAACACGCCGGCCAGCGAACCGATGACCGTCTCGCCCAGGCGCAGCAGCAGCAATTGCGGGGTGAAGCTGCCCATCAGCCCATAGATCAGCGCCAGCGCCAGGGTGATGAAGAAGATCATCAGGCTGTAGGAGGTCTGCAGCAGATAGAAGGCGAGAAAGAAGAAGGCGACGATCAGCACGGCCGGCAGCACCAATTGGCCGTTCAGCAGCGTTGCGATGATGGTGCCGCCGATCAGCCCGGCAAAGGTGCCCGCCGAGCGCTGCAGCGCCCGCATGGCGGTATCGGCGCGCGACTTGGTGTTGTTGAAGACGATGAAGGCGGTGAGCACCGCCCAGTACCAGCGGCTCGAGGAGAGGAGGACGCCGGCGCCGATGGCGATCGCCGAGGCCAGCGTCACCTGGATCGGCAGGTAAAACTCGGCCGGTATCAGCGAGCGGCTTTCGCCGCTGGCGGCGGGCTTGGGCTTCCCGCCGGGCTCATCGGTGGGCTTGGCGGCGGGTTTGGGCTCGGCGGGCAGGAAGGCCGCCGGAACCAGTGCCGCCTCGACGCGGGCCCGGGCACGGGCCAGGCGGAGCAGCAGCCGGGTCGCGAGCGCGGTATCCGCATCGCCATCGGGCAGGCTGACGAGCGGGCTCGTCCCGATGCTGCGGCCCGGCGCACCGATGACCGCCTGCAGCAGGTCGGCGGGCGGCAAGGCCGCATAGGCGCTACCGACCAGCCGCTCGACGAGCAGCTGCAGGTCGAAGAGCGCGACGGCGAGGTCGGAGGCGGCGCCGCGGGCGGCGAGCGAGCCGTCCCCGCCCTGCGGAATGAAGCCCTCGGCCATCAGCACGATGTCGCGCAGTTGCGACACCCGCTCATTGAGCGTCCGGCGGTCGACGGGCGCCTGGTCGCGCGCCGCCTCGAGCAGCTCGCCGAGAATGAGGTTGATGCGCTTGTCGATGGTGGTGAGCGCGCGGCGGAAGTCGCGCTCCGGGTCGCTGGACAGGATGTAATTGGTGACGATCTGCGATACGCCGAAGCTGACGGCGGCGGCGAGCGCCAGCCAGCCCATGTCCTGCGGCCGCGGGCGCAGATAATCGCCCATGAAATAGGCCATGAAGGCGATCATGCCGACGGCGAACCAGCGCGGCCCGAACTTGCGGACATAGACGGCGGCAAAAATCACGGCGAGGAAGCCGATATCGGCAACGACCGGAATCGGCGACAGCAGGGCCGCGGCGAAGACCGCGGCGAGCGCCGCCAGCATGGAATAGAGCCGGGTGACGAGCTGCGCCCGGGCGCCCTTGTCGCGGACGGCCATGCTGGAATTGAAGGAAATCACCGCTGTCAGGCCATAGGCGGCGGGCGGCAGCGGACCGAATTTCAGCGTTACGGCCACGAGAATCGCGGCCGAAATCAGCAGCGAGAGGATGGCGCGGGAGGCGAGCCGGAGCTGGGAAAAGGCCGGATCGAAGGCGATGAAGCGGTCCCAGAGCCGCGACAGGCGGCCCTGCGCCGGCGCCGCCGGTGGCGGCCGGTGCGTCGCCGAAGCCAGTTCGGGCGTGTCCGTCGCCATCGCCTCACCCCGTTTCCGCTCATCCAAGCATAGCGTCGACGAACGTGGAAATCGCGTCTGAAGATCGCGAATTTCTGTCGGGTCCACGTGGTCGTGTTGACATATGAAGGTTGCCTTAGTAGTTTGCCTTCATAAATGTCGCAGAATCCCGAAAATCCCATCGAGCCCACCGGCGCCGCGAAGCTCGCGGCCGAATTGCGCGTCGCAGCCGGACGGCTGAGCCGCCGGCTGCGCGAGGAAGGCCAGCTCGGCGATTTCAGCTGGTCGCAGATCAAGGTGCTGAGCCGGCTGGAGCGCGACGGGCCGGCGACGGTGACCACGCTGGCGCAGGCCGAGGGCATCAAGCCGCAATCCATGGGCGCCACGGTTGCGACGCTGCGCGAGGCGGGGCTGGTGCGCGGCGACCCCGACCCCAATGACGGACGGCAGACCGTGCTGTCGCTGACGGAAACCTACCGGACCCAACTCGCATTGACCCGGGCAGCCAAGGAAGACTGGCTGAACCGGACCATCGAGACGCGGCTCGACGTCGCCCAGCAGGCAGAGCTCGGCCGCGCCATTCGCATCATCAACCGACTGCTCGATCCCTAGGCCAAGGCCCCGGATCCTTCTCTTTCACGTCCCATCCACGGAGCCAATATGCCCGTCACCCAACTCGACCCCAAAACGGCGCTCGTCGTCATCGACCTGCAGGAGGGCATCCGGCAGTTTGCGCAGCGCGCGCCCGACGGCGAGAAGGCCGCGGCCGAAGTGTTCAAACGCGCCGGCGAGCTGGCGCGCGCCTTCCGGGCCAAGGGGCTGCCGGTGGTGCTGGTCAATGTGGCCGGCGCCGCGCCGGGTCGCACCGAATTCCCGCCGCGCACGCTGAGCTTTCCGCCCGAGGCGCTGGCCTTCGTGCCGGAACTCGGCCAGCAGCCCTCGGACATCGTCGTCACCAAGACGACGCGCGGCGCCTTCGCCTCGACCGACATCGACGCCAGGCTCAAGGCGCTCGGCGTGACCCAGGTGGTGATCTGCGGCATCGCCACCGCCTCGCGTCGAATCGACGGCCAATCAGGCCTATGAGGCCGGCTACAACGTTACCCTCGCCATCGATGCGATGATGGACATGAACCCGGCGGCGCACGCCTATTCGGTCTCGAACGTCTTTCCGCGCATCAGCGAAACCGGCACCACCGCCGATATCCTCGCGCTGCTGGAGGCCTCCGGCAAATGAACGACATCGCCGCGGCAAGGCCGGGGCGGACGGCCGAGGCCGTCTCCCCCAATTACAAATGGGTGGCGCTCAGCAACACCACGACCGGCGTGCTGCTGGCCACGATCGATTCCTCGATCATGCTGATCGCCATGCCCGATATCTTCCGCGGCATCGGGCTCAATCCGCTGCAGCCGGGCAATACCTTCTACCTGCTGTGGATGATCCTGGGCTTCCAGATCGTCTCGAGCGTGCTGGTCGTGTCGCTCGGGCGGCTCGGCGACATGTTCGGCCGGGTGAGGATGTACAATCTCGGCTTCGTGGTCTTTTCGGCCGCTTCGCTGTTTCTCACCATCGATCCGTTCATGGCCGAGCCCGGCGCGATCTGGCTCATCGGCTGGCGCATCGTGCAGGGGATCGGGGCGGCCTTCCTCGTCGCCAATTCTGGCGCCATCCTCACCGACGCCTTTCCGGCCAACCAGCGCGGGCTGGCGCTCGGCATCAACAATGTCGCCGGCATTTCCGGCTCCTTCATCGGGCTGGTGCTGGGCGGCGTGCTCGCCGCCATCAACTGGCGCCTGGTCTTCCTGGTCTCGGTGCCCTTCGGCGTCTTCGGCACGATCTGGAGCTATCTCAAGCTGCGCGAGCTGAGCCAGCGGCGCGCCGCCAAGATCGACTGGGCCGGCAACATCACCTTCGCGGCCGGACTGATCCTGGTGATGATCGGCATCACCTCGGGCATCCAGCCCGCGGACGGACACAATATGGGCTGGACGAGCCTGCCCGTGCTCTCGACGCTGGGGCTGGGCGTGATCCTCCTCATCGCCTTCGGGATCATCGAGAGCCGCACGGAGGCGCCGATGTTCCGGCTGCCGCTCTTTGCCATAAGGCCGTTCACCTTCGGCACGCTCTCGACCTTCCTGTCGGCGATCGGGCGCGGCGGGCTGATGTTCATGCTGATCATCTGGCTGCAGGGCATCTGGCTGCCGCTGCATGGCTACAGCTTCGAATCGACCCCGCTCTGGGCCGGCATCCTCATGCTGCCCCTGACCTGCGGCTTCCTGCTCGCCGGGCCGCTCTCCGGGTTCCTCTCCGACAAGCTCGGCGCGCGCTATTTCGCCACCGGCGGCATGATCGGGGCGGCGATCACCTTCGTGCTGCTGATGCTGCTGCCCATCGATTTCAACTATTGGGGCTTTGCCGCCATCCTGCTCTGCAACGGGCTTTCCATGGGCGCCTTCGCGGCGCCGAACCGGGCGGCCATCATGAACAGCCTGCCGGCGCAGGACCGCGGGGCGGGCGGCGGCATGAACTCGACCTTCCAGAATTCGGCGCAGGTGCTCTCGATCGGCATCTTCTTCACGCTGATGATCGTCGGGCTCTCCTCGACGCTCTCGACGACGCTGGTGCAGGGCCTCACCCAGCACGGCGTGCCGGCGGACGTGGCGCAGCGGGTCAGCGGGCTGCCGCCGGTTTCGATCCTGTTCGCGGCCTTTCTGGGCTACAACCCGATCGAAACGCTGCTCGGCCCGGGCGTGCTGGACAAGCTCTCGGCGGCCGACCGATCGGCGCTGGTCGGGCACTCCTTCTTCCCCGACCTGATTTCGGCGCCGTTCCATGCCGGGCTGACGGAAGCCTTCGTCTTCGCCGCCATCGCCTGCCTCATCGCGGCCGCCGCCTCGTGGTCGCGCGGCGAGAAATATGTGCATGGCGACCAGGGCGTCCGGCTGGACCGGGGTGTCGAGGCGGAAAAGTAAGGCGCGCGCTGGCCGGATGGATGGCCGGGTCAGGCCCGGCCATGACGCGGAGAGGTGGGTGCCTGTGGCTGGATTCCGGCCTTCGCCGGAATGACGGCGGGGAGCGGGCGCGGCCGTGCCTGTTTCCGTTATGGGGCCCGACCGCTCGGTCTGCGGCCATCGCCGGCTGGATGGCCGGGCCGGGCCTGGCCATGACGCAGAGGTGGGTGCCTGCGGCTGGATTCCGGCCTTCGCCGGAATGACGGCGGGGGTGGGGCGAGGCGGTGCCTGTTTCCGTTATGGGGCCCAGTACGACTGCCCGGTCGCGGCTACCGCGGGCTGGATGGCCGGGTCGGGCCCGGCCATGACGCGGAGAGGTGGGTGCCTGCGGCTGGATTCCGGCCTTCGCCGGAATGACGGTGGGGATGGGGCTAGGCGGTGCCTGTTTCCGTCATGGGGCCAAATAGGGCCGGGCCCGGCCATGACGCGGAGAGGCGGGTGCCTGCGGCTGGATTTCGGCCTTCGCCGGAATGACGGCGGGGAGGGGGCGTGGTCGTGCCTGTTTCCGTTGGGCCATTCCGGCGAATTATGGGTAGGCAGCGCCTGTTCGGCCGGGTCATTCCGGCGGAGGATGGGCGCGGCCGTGCCTGTTCCACCATGTCATTCCGGCGAAGGCCGGAATCCAGCAGCGGGCGCCGGCCTTGCGGTATCAGCCCTCGGCCAGGCGGGCGATGAGCCTTGTCCAGGCCACCATGCCGAGGCGGAAATTGGCGAGGCGGAAGAATTCGTTGGGGGCGTGATAGTCCTCGTCGGAGGTCGAGAACGAGAAGAAGATCGTCTCGACGCCCAGTTGCTGCTTGAAGACGGCGCCCACGGGAATGGTCGCGCCCATGGCGACGCGCAGGGGCTTGGCGCCGAGCAGTTCTTCCAGCACGTCGCCGGCCATGGCCAGCGCCGGCAGATTCGGCGGCAGGGCATGGGCGATGGTGCCGGCGCCGCCCACCTGCTCCACCGTAAAGCGATAGCCGCTCGGCTTGTGCTTCCATAGGTGCCGGGCGATGGCCTCGACCACCCGGTCCGGCTGCTGGCCGGCGACGAGCCGGCAGGTGATCTTGGCGGAGGCGGTCGCGGGGATCACGGTCTTGGTGCCGGGTCCCTGATAGCCGCCGGTAATGCCGTTGAATTCCAGCGTCGGCACCAGCCATTGCCGGGTGAGCAGTTCCTCGCCCGAGGGCATGGGCTTGGGTGAATCGGCGCCGATCTGCCGGAAATAGGCGGCGGCATCGAAATCGACCTGCCGGATCGCCTCGATGATCGCCGGATCGGGCGGCAGGGCGCCGGCGGCGAAGCCTTCGACGGCGACATTGCCGGCTTCGTCGTGGAGCGAGGCCAGCATATGCACCAGCGCGCGGATGGCGTTGGGGGCGCTGCCGCCATGGCGGCCGGAATGGAGGTCCTTGCCGGTGCCTTCGACTACGATTTCCAGCTTCGCCATGCCGCGGCTCGAGACCGTCATCGAGGGCAGATCGGCGCGCCACATGGCGCCATCGGCGGAGATCACCAGGTCGGCGGCGAGGCGGTCCTTGTGCCGCGCCACGGTGGCCTCGAAATTGGGGCTGCCGGATTCCTCCTCGCCTTCGATCAGGAA
>DASZUI010000177.1:0-16795 GCA_035547675.1 Devosia sp. | reverse complement strand
CTCCCCTGCCCGGCTACCGGCCTCACGATCGAGATGATCGCCTCCACCTATCGGCCCCCTTGGTCGGCCCCCTGCACTGGTTGCGCCAATGTGACGGCAGTTCAATCGCTATGTCAAGAAGCCGGACTAATGGGCCACTCCAGTCGCATGCCATATGACATATGCGCAAGCTTTCGGCACCCTTTGGGAAGCATTTGCGCAATTTTCGGGCTTCTGTTAGTCAGGGTCCCTGACAAACAGCGCGAAAACCGATGAGCGAGATTGCCGACCCGCCGGTCGCCCGGCAGATTTCGATGAATGCCGTGATGCGCGCCATCCTTGCCAGGGGGGCGATCTCGCGCGCCGACCTCGCCAAGGTCACGGGGCTTTCCAAGCAGACCATTTCCGACGTGGTGCGCGAGCTCGAGGCCGCCGGCTGGCTGCGCCCGCAGGGGCGCACCATGGGCCGGCCGGGCCGCAGCGCCATCACCTATGAGATCGACGGGCGCGCCGGACTGGCCGTCGCCATCGACCTCGGGGGTACCAAGATCCATGCGGCGGTCGGCGACCTGCTGGGCCATGTGCTGGCCGAACGCCTCGAGCCCACGGCGCCCGAAGGCGGCGCGGTGCTGGTCGAACAGCTCGCCAGGACGGTGGAGAAGCTCGCCGCCGAGGCGGGCGCGGCGGTGCGCGACCTCCGCTTCGCCGTGCTGGGCTCGCCGGGCGTGTTCCACCCCGACACCGGGCACATCGCCATCGCGCCCAACATACCGGGGCTCGACCGCATCGATTTACGCGGCCTGCTGGCCGAGCGGCTGGGCCTGCCGGTGGTCATCGAAAACGATGTGAACCTCGCCGCGCGCGGCGAGCAATGGCGGGGCCATGCCGCAGGGCTCCGGAATTTCGTCTTCGTCGCGCTCGGCACCGGCATCGGCATGGGGATCATAGCCGACGGCAAGCTGCTGCGCGGCGCCGGCGGGGCGGCGGGGGAAATCTCCTATCTGCCCTTGGGCGGCGATCCCTATGACCCGCGCGGCTTCGCCCTCGGCACGCTCGAAACGGCGGTGGGCAGCGTCGGCATCGCGCGGCGCTATGCCGGGTTCGGGGGGCGCGAGGGCGCCTCGGTGCGCGACATCTTCGAGCGGTTCGGCGCCGGGGAGCCAGCCGCCATTGCCGCCATCGAGGAGACGGCGCGGATCGTGGCGCCGGCGATTGCCGCCGTGGGCGCGGTGCTCGACCCGGAGATCGTGATCCTGGGCGGCAGCATCGGGGTGCGGCCGGAACTGGTCGAGGCGATCCGCAAATTCCTGCCGCGCTGCACGCCGCAGCCGCCGCGCGTGGAGGCGAGCGGCCTGGGGAGCCGCGCGGCACTGGTGGGCGGGCTGGGGGTCGCCGTCGAGCGCATGCATGACGAGCTGTTCGGCGTCGGCCTGCCGCCCGTCGGCCTGGGCCCCCTCGCCGGCCGGAACCCCGGTTAACTCGCTGCGGCTGCCGGCCTCGCGGCGCGCGGGGTCCCGCGACAGCCGCAGCAGCTGCTTCTACCGCGCCCTGCCCGTGCGGGATGCCGAGGGCCTGCATGCCGGCCTCCATGCTGGCGAGCACGCCGAGGACCATGTGGGCGTTGACGTGGCCCATATGCGCGACGCGCAGGAAATCCTGATAGGCGGGCTCGCTGGGCTCGGCCATGCCGAGCCCGATGCCGAGCGTTACGCCGGCCTCCTCCTCAAGCCAGCGCCTGAGCGCGCCGGCGCCGCCATTGCCGATGCGCGCCGCGGTGACGGCGCGGCCGCGATGGGCCGGATCGGCAAGGTTGAGGCTGATCGAGGGCACGGCGCCCCAGGCATCGAAGGCGGCCCAGACCGCTCCGGCCAGCCGCTCGTGACGGGCCCAGACCTGGGGCAGCCCTTCCTCCTCGAGGATCATGGTCAGGGCCTCGCGCAGGCCGAAGAGATGCGCGGTCGGCGCGGTGCCGCCGAAATACTGGTAGAAGCCGACGGGAAGGCCGCGCGGCTCCCAATCCCAATAGGGCGTCTTGAGGCCGGCGCTGCGGGACACCGCCAGCGCCTTGTCGGAAAACCAGACGAAGCCCAGGCCGGGCGGCAGCATCAGTCCCTTCTGGCTGGCCCCGACCAGCACGTCGATGCCCCATTCGTCCATCCGCATCTCGTCGCAGGCCAGCGAGGCAATGGCGTCGACGGCGAGCAGCGCAGGGTGGCCGGCGGCATCGATGGCGGCGCGGATGGCGGCGATGTCGCTGCGGGCCGAGGACGCGGTATCGACATGGGTGACGAGGACGGCGCGGATCGCCTGCGCCCTGTCGGCCCTCAGCGCCTCGCCGATGCGGGAGGGATCGGCGGGGGCCGACTTGCCGAAATCGATGAGCTCGACCTCGATCCCCAGGCGCCGCGCGGCATCGGCCCAGCCATGGCCGAAACGGCCGGTGGCCGCGACCAAGGCGCGATCGCCGCGCGAGAACATGTTGGTGATCGCGGCTTCCCAGGCGCCGTGCCCATTGGCGATGTAGATGGCCACATGCTGGCCGGTCATGGCGACCCGCTTGAGATCGGCCACGATGGAGGCCGTCATGCCGACAATGTCGCCCTCATAGATATTGGGCGCCGCCCGGTGCATGGCGTTGAGGACGCGATCGGGGGCGACGG
The DNA here is from genome assembly GCA_035547675.1 of Devosia sp. GTDB lineage: Bacteria > Pseudomonadota > Alphaproteobacteria > Rhizobiales > Devosiaceae > DASZTU01. The sequence goes on along the minus strand of DASZUI010000177.1, from coordinate 14,156 downwards.
ACGGGCCGGGGATGGCAAGATAGGTGCGGCCGGAAACGTAGACCATGAGGGACTCCGGGTGACGGACGGGCACTGTCCAATAGTTTCGTGGCGGCGTCATCTCCGATCGGATGGCTTTGCGCAAGCTCGGGGGCGCCGCCGGACCCGGCGCTTGGGGCAAAACGGAGATTCCCGCTTTCGCGGGAATGACGCCGGGTTTGACGTTCCAATCCGGATGGATGGGCCCTGGGCCTGACCCGGGGAAGCGCGCGTTGGTGGATTCCGGCCTTCGCCGGAATGACGGGGTGGAATTTGGCAGGTCATCGCCACATCCGACGTCATTCTGGCGAAAGCGGGAATGACACCGTGGTGGTTTGATGTCTGAATGGATCGCTCTATGACGCGCTGGTGGGCGCGCGGGCGGGGCCGGTGGCGGGGCGGCGCAGGATGGTGAAGCGGGCGACGACGAAGCCGGCGGCGGCGGCGGCGAAGGCGGCGGCGATGGCCGTGGCGCGCTGAAGGCCGGCGGGGTCGAGGCGGAAAAGCGCGTCGCCGAGACCGCGGGCGACGCCCGAGGTCAGCGTCACGAGGGTATATTTCCACTCTGTGCCGAGCTTGGCATGGCCGGCCATATGGGCGACCACGGCCTTCGACAGACCCTCGGCGTAACAGCGGCGGAGGAGATAGCGCCAGGTCAGGCGGTCCGCGGCGACGCGATGGCGGATGAAGGCCGCCGGCTCGTACCAGAAGATGGCGCCCGGAATGGCATCCTGCGCGCGGATGCAGAGCTCGGTTTCCTCGCAGCTCAGCGGCAGCTCGGTGCCGGTGCGGCCGAGACGGGCGCTGAACCCGCCGACCCGCTCGAACATGGATTTGCGAGCCACCATGGCGCCGCCCATCGGATTGCGCACCGCCCCGCTGGCGCGCGGCTGGCCGCGATAGCTGCAGCCGACCGTCCAGAGCAGCTCGTCCGGAAACCAGCGCGGCCTGACGCCCAGCCAGACGGGATCGACACGCGAGCCCACGGCAACGATCTCGGGGCGATCGCGCATGTCGGCCACCATCAGCGCCAGCCAGTCGGCATCGGCGGCGGCATCGTCGTCCAGGAAGGCGACGAACTCGCCACGGGCGGCGGCGATGCCGGTATTGCGGCCCCCGGCCAGGCCCTTTTCCTCTGCATTGGCCAGGACCCGCACGCCGAGATCGGCGCCGGCGAGCCGGTCGAGCAGGCGGGGATTGTGATCGACCACCACCAGCACCTCCTCGGGCGGCAGCGATTGGCGGCGGGCGGAGTCGATGGCGGCGAGGGTGAAGTCCCAGCGCTCCTCGGTATAGACGCAGATGATGACGCTGACGGCGGGGGTGCTCATTTCGATCTCGCGAGAGTTTGGCCGGCCCAATGCCGGGCCGCGCTGCCGAGGCCGGCGCGCAGGCGGTCCCAGAGCATGGGGGCGATGGCGGGATGGCCGCCCACAATCGAGGCGAACTCGCCGAGGCCGGCACCGCCCCGGACGATATGGCGCGGCAGATCGAAGGGATCGTCGCCCGTGAGGAAAGTGCGATAGCGAACGCTGCAGGCCGAGGCGAAGCCTGCCGCCTTCGCCGCCGCGCGCACCCGGCCATCGGCGAAGCCGAAGGGGTAGCAGAAACTCAAGACCGGATGGCCCAGCACCTCCTCGAGCCGCGCCTTGCTGCCGCGGACCTCGCTCTCGAGCGCCGCCGGGGCCAGCAGGTCGAGCGCGGGATGGGTCATGCTGTGGGCGCCGATCTCGATGCCGGCGCCGTCGAGTTCGACCAGCTCGGCCGATGTCAGCAGCCGCAGGTGCCGGTCGGCGCCGGGGAGCCAGGAGGCGCTGCCGCCGATTTCCCCGGCAACCATGTAGAGCGTGGCGGGGAAGCCGTATTTTCGGAGCAGCGGCACCGCGTCGGCATGAAAGTCGGCAAAGCCGTCATCGAAGGTGAGAAGGACGGGTTTTTCGGGCAGCGCGAGGCCGTTCCCGATGCGCGCGACGAGGTCGCTGACCGTCAGGCCGCGATAGCCTTCGCGGCGCAGGAAAGCGAGCTGCGCCTCGAAGGCGGCGGGATCGACGGTGAAGGGCCGCATGCGCCGGGAGGATCGCGCCGCGACGCGGTGATACATCAGGATGGGTGCAGCGGTCCGGGTCATGACGGCTCGCCCGCCGGATGGTTGTCGTTCCAGACCAGCTGGCCCAGCGGCGTCAGATTGTGCGGCGCGGTGCAGCTGTCGATCTGCCAGCCGCCGCCGGGCCTGCCGATGGTCAGCGTGTTGACGGTGCCGCCATCCCAATGCCAGACGGCGCGGCCGACCTGCTGGGGCACCGCCACCTCGAACATGGCGCGCGTGGCCGGCAGGGTGCTGAGCCCGTCATCCGTCTCGGAGCCATATTCGCCGATGAGCAGGGCCAGGTGCCGGCGCTTCACCTCGGCGATGTAGGCGGCGAGCTTGGCCGGCGGGAAATTCCACATGTCGTAGACATGGATGGAGAAGACGATGTTGTCATAGGTCTTGCCACCGAAAGCCGTGACCTCGCCGGCGAGGCCAAGGATGGCGCTTTCCGCGACGGTCACCGGCTCGGGGGTGAGCCGGCCGGTGTCCTGTCCCCAAGTGGTGCCTTCGACGAGGATGATATTGTCGGCGCCCGCGGTGTCGCGGATGGCGGCGATTGCGGTCCGGTGGGTGAGGAGCCATTTGTCGCCGTCGGGCGGGCCGTAGCCGCCCGGCTCGTTCATGATGTCGAACCAGACATAGGGGTTGCCGCGATATTTCCGGGCAAGCCCCGCGTACCAATCGGCGAGGTATTTGAGATCGGCCCCGGCAAAGAAGCTGCCGATGCGATCATGGGCCTCGATGACCACGACGATGCCGCGGCTGGTGAAGGCCTGCACGATGGCGTCCAGGTCGTTGTTGTCGTCGACCTGGGGGTATTTGGTTTCGGGGAAAAGGAAGATGTTCACCCGCACCAGGTTGAAGCCCCAGCAATCGGCAATCAGCGCGGCGTCGGGGGCCGTCTTGTGGTGCCAGACCCAGTTGGGGCCGCTCACATTGACCCCGCGCGCGACGAAGGGCTTGCCGTCCGGCCCGATTATGGTGCCGTCGGCCACCGAAAAGCCGGGCGCGGCCGAGGCGGGCGCGCCATAGGCAAGCGCCAGCGCCGTGAGAATAACGGCGAGGCCGCGCACCCAGAAGGCCGGCTGGGACCAGATCGGGCTGACCGCCCAGAATGTGCTGATCAGCGTCATGCGGCGCGCCTCTGCAATAAGGAGAGATAGACGTTCTCGATGCGGGGCACGACGGTTCGAGCCTCAAAAGCCGCCACATGCCGGCGGCCTGCTTCGCCCATGCGGCGCGCCTCATCGGGGTTCTGCAGCAGGCGGCTGAGGGCGCGGGCGAGATCAGCGGGATCGTTCGGCTTGACGAGCCAGCCGGTTTCGCCGTCCAGAACCATATCGGGCATGCCGCCCATTCTGGAGGCGATGACGGGCTTGCCGCAGGCCATGGCCTCCAGCACGACCGTCGCGCAGGGCTCCGGCCAGATCGAGGGCGCCAGCGCCACGGCAGCGCGATGCCATGCCCGCATTACCGAGGCATGCGGCCAATTGGTCAGGATGCGCGCGCCATCGGGCAGTTCGGCGGGCGTATCGGGGCATGGCCGGCCGATGAGCACCAGCGGCGGCCGGTCGGGCAGCCGTGCATAGGCGTCGAGCACGACATGGATGCCCTTCTGGCGGCGCAAATCGCCGACGAAGAGCAGGAAGAGCTGTTCCGGCAATTGCTCGAGCAAGGGATCGACAGCGCCGTCGGCGAGGCCCGCATCGTCGGGGATGAAGTTCGGCACCACCTCGAAGGGGATGCCGCGGGCGGCCAGCCCATTGCCCTCGGCGACCGCCGAGCTGACGGTCAGCACTTTGTCGACCGGCGAGAAGCCGTTCATCATCCAGTTGGAGAGCGTGGTGACGCCGCCCTTGAGGGCGCCATAATGGCCGCGGGCGCAGTCGAGGCATTTGACGAGGCCCGGGCCGCTGCAGACCTCCTCGCCGCGCATGAGATTCTTCTTGGCGCAGACCATGCCGTAATCATGGAGGGTCAGGACCACCGGCGCGCCGGCGCGGTGCTTGAGCGGGGCGAAGGAATGGACGATCCAGTTATGCGCATGCACCACGTCCGGCCGGAACTCACGCAGGATGCGGGAGAGCCCGAGGGTGAATTCGGGGTCCGGAAAGGGCGGCGCGTGGCGGCGGCTCGCATCGGTGAAAAGCCGGGCGCTGCGCTGCATGGTGCCGCGGATGCGGTGGACGGCGACCCCCAGATCGTCCTCGGTTTCGAGCTGGCCGGGATACCATTGCGTGGCGACGGCCACGTTATGGCCACGCGCCGCGAGGGCGGCGCCGAGGCTGCGGACATGGCGCTCCTCGCCGCCGATCACCGGGGGATAGAACTGGCTGAGCATCAGGATACGCAATTGTCTACTCCGCCCTGGCCGGCCAGATGATGATGTGACGATAGATGGCGGCGCTGCCGGTCTTGTAGAGCCGCGCCTCGATGGGGCCCGATCCGGCGGGCGGCGACATGTTGAACTGCCGCTCGACGACGGCACCGGGGGCGGCGGCGACCGTCTCGGACCAGGTGGAGGGCGGGACCTCGCCGTCGAGGATTTCGAGGCGGTAGGAGGTGTCGGCGCCTTCGAGGTTCTTCACGTCCACCACCAGCTTGCCATTGTCGAGCCGGCCCCAGAGCTCGGTATAGGGCGGCGCCACGACGGCCGCCGCGCCCGAACGGGCGACGGCGACGGCCGAGCCGGCGAGCACGCAGGCCACGGCCAGCGCCGCAAGATCGCGGAAGCGCGGCAGCGGCAGGCGGGAGAAGAAGATCGCCAGCGCCCTGGGCTCGATCAGCAGCCAGATGGCGAGCCCGCAGCCCGATATGTAGAAGGCCATCATGGCCCAGCCCTGGCGGTCCAGCCGCCCGGCGGCGTCGAGGCCGAGGCCCGCCAGCGCCGTCCAGCAGAGCGCGAGGCCGGCCACGAGCGCGCCCCGCTGCACCGGGCCGACCCGCTCCGGCATCAGCATGAGGCTGAGCAGCACGCCCGGCAGGAAGGCGACGAGGAGGCCGATCATTTGACCCTCCTCGTATCGTAGATGGCGATCGAGCCGGAATCGAAGACCCGGCTGATGCCGGGCGCCGTATCGAATTTCCGGAACGATTGGGGCTTGATCGGCTGGGCGTGGTTCTCGTCGCCCTCCTCGAGTTCGTAGTACCAGCCGACGAGGGGCAGCGCTTGCGTCAACCGCCAGTCGACCAGCAGGTAGTCGACATGGAGCGCCTTGATGAGGCCGCGGACCTCGTCGCCGAAGCGCGGGGCGAAAAAGATCGGGCTCTCGTCGATCCTGTCATAGAGGCTGGTGACAACGCGCTGGTCGCCATAATCGGCGAGCAGCAGCCGGTTGATACGGTCGGCGGCAAAGGTATTGCCGGGCCCGAGGTGATCCTTAGTCCATTCGGCGGCGTCGATGCCGTGCGGCTCGATGGAGCGGCTGTCGGCGCCCACCAGATAAGGCCCCGGCAGGATGAGCGGCGCGTAGCCGGAGATCATGCCGCCGAAGACGAGGACCGTGACGGCGGCGGCGATCAGCACGGCCCGGATGGGGCTCGCCGACCGGCCCTGCCAGAAGCCGTGCACGGCAATCGCGATGACATAGGCCACGGCGATGAACAGGTAGGAGCCGAGCCGGTTGCCGATCTCCCAGCTGCCGCTGCTGAGCCGCAGCAGCACGCAGAACGGATAGCCGGCGCTGAGCACGGCGAAGGCGGCGCCCCAGGGTGCCCGGTCGCGGAGGATGTCGGCTTCCAGCAGCCGCTCGTCGGGCCGCGGCGCGGCGAGGATGCGGAAGAAGCCGGTCGACAGCCCGAGGCCGGTCAGCGCCAGCGCCGCGAGCACATCGGCCTGCTCCCAGGCCGGCAGGGATGCCCCGGCGCCCGAGGCGAAGAGGTGCCGCTCGGCGCCGGAGAGCAGGACGGCGAGAATCTGGGTGAAACCGCCGACCAGCGCCGGCACCAGATAGCCGCCGGTGGGATTGCCGACCAGGTCCTGCCAGATGCCGATGGCGGCGATCGTGATGAGCGCCAGCACCAGCATGCGCAGCGCCCGGGCCCAATCGCGCCCGACGGCCAGATAGCTCAGCGAAACGAGCAGCAGCACGGCGGCGGCGAAATAGGAGGTGAGGTGATGGCTGAGCGCCAGGCTCGCCGAGAGCACGATCCAGAGCGGCAGGCGGATCGCGAGCGCCCGCCAGCTTTCGACCAGGTCGATGGCTACGCAGAAGCCGAGCATGGCGATCGCCTGCGCTATCGACTCGTAGGAGAACTGGCTTTCGAAAAAGACGAAGGTCGAGCTCGCCATGGCAATGACCGCGCCGACGCCGGCGACGCGCGAGGAGCCCGAAATCTTGCGGAACAGCGCATAGGCCGAGGCGACGAAGACGAAGCGCGAGGTGCCGATGACGATCATGCCGGCGACGAAGAGCGGCAGGCCCGAGAGGTTGGCGATGGCGGTCGCGGCGAGTTCGAGGGCGGGATAGTCCGGGCTGATCGGCAGCAGCGGATTGGGGACGAACAGATGCTTCTGCTGCATCAGGTCCAGCGCCGAGCGCCAGTGCATGAGTTCGTCATTGTCGGTGAAGGCGAGCGGATTGTGCAGTAGCCTCACCAAGAACAGCGCCATGCCGAGGGCGATGGCGATTGCCGCCCGCTCCCGCTCCGAGGCGCGGGAGGAGACGATGCGGGCCGTCGCCGGCAGCACCATGGCGGCGATGGACGGCCAGAACAGCGCCTCGGCCCAGCCCTGGCCGGCGATCCCGGCATTGTCGGCAAAAGCCACGCCCAGAAGGGCGAGGCCCAGCCAGAGGACGAGGACCGGAAAGAGACCGAGGCCGGGCCCGTCGCCGATTTCGGCAGCCGGCGGGTCCTGGCGGAAGCCGAGCAGGCGGAGCAGCCAGCGCGGCAGGGTGATGGCGCGCGCCGGCCGCGGCCGGCGGAAGACCGCCGGCCTTGTCGGCGCGAGGCCGTAAGTCAGCGCGCGGGCTGTCATTTTGCCGGCCTTCCGGCGAGCACGTCGGCATAGATCGCCAGCAATTGCCGGGTGCAGTCGGACCAATTCGGCAGGTGCAGGTCGAAGCGGGCCGGCGGCGCCTCGATCGCGGCGATCATGGCCGCGGCAACGGCAAGGGGGTCGCTCTCGGGCGGAACGGCGCGCACCGTGCCGCGCTCGGCAAGCTCGGCGAAGCCGGAGCCGTCGCCGGTGAGCACGGGCGTGCCGAGCGACACGGCCTCCATGACGGCAACCGGATGCGCTTCATAGTCGCTGAGCAGGGCCATCAGCGACGCCTCGGCAAACAGGTCCGCCATGGTGCCGCGCTGGCCGGCGGGGATGGCGCCGATGGTGACGCAATCCTCGAGGCCCAGGCGGGCAACCTGGGCGCGGAGCATGGCCTCGCAGGGCCCCTCCCCCACAATGCGCAGCCGCGCCGCCGGGTATTTCTCCCGCAGGTATGGAAAGGCCGCGATGACGCGGTGGTGGCCCTTGTACTTTTCGAGCCGCCCGACCGAGATGATGAGCGGTGCCGCGCTATCGCGCCGACGGTCGCTCGCCGGCGGCAGCTCGGCGCCGTTGCCGACCACGGCGAAGGCGCTACGCGGCACGCCGAGCAGGCGGCTGAAATGCTCGGCCTCGAATTGCGACACGCCGATGAGCCGCGCCGCGCGGCGGGCGAGCGGGCGCAGCAGGCCGACCTGCAGGCCGCGCATTCGGTTGCGCGCATCCGAGGAATGGCCGCCGCTGTGGAAGGTGAGGACGAAGGGCCTGCCCATGCGGATGGCGGCCGCCATGGCGAGGGGCGCGACGAAGGTGTGGTAGCCCTGCAGGTGCAGCACGTCCCAGCGGCGCGTCGTGATCTCGCGCCAGAGGGCGGGGGCGAGATAATAGTCGCGGTCGCGCGGCCAGGCGGGCCGGCGGATGATCGCGACGCCTTCGCGTTCCTCGGCCTCGGGCAATTGCCCGCTGCGGTCGGTGGTGAGCACGGTCACGCGGTGACCGAGGGCGGCCATGCGGCGGCTGGTCTCGTAGACATGCATTTCCGTGCCGCCGGCCAGCGGCGGAAAGCGGGCGGAGACCATGAGGATGTCGAGGGGCGCCAGGTCCTGGCCGAGCTCGGCGAGATTGAGCGCGACGTTCACCTGACGACGCTCCCCAGGCCTACCGTCACCCGCTCGCGCAGGATGGTCTTGAGCACCCGCCAGCCATCCGGCAGGGTGCGGAGGTTGCTGACGCCGTGCACGCGGCTCGCCTCGAAGCTCGGCACCTCGAAAATCCTGAGGCCGCTGCACAGGGCCCGGACGCTGAGCAGCGTCTCGATCTCGAAGCCGTCGGAATCGGGATTGAGGACCGACAGGTGCCGGCGCCAGAAGCCCATATAGCCGTAACACAGATCGCTGAAGCTGCCGCCATAGAGCAGATGCACGGCCTGCGTCAGCAGCCAATTGCCCGTCATGCGGATGGGCGACATGTCGTCGGTGCCGCCGCCCTGCACGAAGCGCGAGCCCTTGACGAAATCGGCCCCGGCCAGCAGCGCGCCGAGATAGAGGATCGCCTCCTGCGGGTCCATCGAGCCGTCGGCGTCGAGCATGACGATGACATCACCCGTCGCCGCGCCGAAGCCCGCCCGGAGCGCCGCCCCCTTGCCGCGCCGCCGCTCGAGGACGATGCGGGCATCGGGGCGCAACTGGCGCGCCACCTCGACGGTGCCGTCGGTCGAGCAGCCGTCCACAATGATCAGTTCGTGGACCCAATCGGGCACGCGCGGCAGCACCAGGGGCAGGTTGCCCGCTTCGTTCAGGGTCGGGATTATGATGCTCGTGCGGACGCTTTTGAGCCCCGCATTGTTGCGCAGGCCTCCACGAGCCCCGTAAGCCGGGACTTCCATTATACTATACATTATACAGCCCCCGTAGGCGCGATTAACTGCTGCTTCGGCGCAATAGCGGAGAGCACGCAAACTAACAAAAAAACACCGCAACAATGAGAACCAGACTAGCACGGCCCGGCCGTGCCGTCTCACATTAACTTTTCGTTAACTTGACAAATTAATCGGAACTTTGGATCGGCAGGCGCTTTGTGGAGAATCACGGGAGCGGCCGGTAGGCTTAGGAAACCGCAGCCGCCGCGCGACAGCTGTGCATACGCGCCGCCCCGGATTTGCCAAGCTCGAGCCGCAGTCTAATCTGAGCTTGGGTCTTTACTTGCCGGGCGGGAGCCCAGATCGCGGCGGCGGGCGAGCGAAGACGGCCAGCCAGGGATCGCCTTATGTCGTCAGGCTCCAGCCTGCTCTACAGGTCAATCGTCGGTATTTTCCGCCTGTCGCCAAAGCAGGGCAGGATCGTCTGGCCACAGATACGCATCCTGCGCCGGCGGCGGCGGCCGCCCTTCGAGCGCCTCGACCCGAAGGCCGTCGTCGATGCGTTGCGCCGGGAAGCCGAAATCGTGCGCGCCGAGGAGAGCCGCGCGGCAGGCGACGCGCCGGGCCGCGCGGCGAGCTTCGAGGCCGATGTCGAACGCGCCGAGCGGCGGCTGGGCGGGGCTAGTCGGCCGCGGACATGAGGGGCGCGGCATCGTCCGCGTCGGCGTGGCGGACGATGCGCCAGACGGGCAGGACCATCGGGACGACGGCAAGGTAGCTCGCGGCCAGCCAGCCCAGGGCGAGGCCGGTCAGGCCGCCGAGGCTTGCGCCGAGGGCAGCGCCGCACAGCTCGAGGGCGGCATCGATGCCGAGCAGCGGCAGGCCCGACGCCATGGCCTCCTCGATGCGCTTGAGGGCGATGTAGTGATATTTGAGCGCTATGGCGGGCATGCCGAGCGCGACGATCGACAGGGCCGGCGCGGCGATCTCGTAATTCGGGTTGAAGATGCGCAGGACGAGGCCGCCGAGCAGCAGGCAGCCGGCAATGGTGAGCGCCGAAAAGAGCAGCGAGGCCCGGAGGGTGAACCGCATCTTGCGCGCCAGCGCGGCGGTATCGCGGGCGATGACCGCATAGAGCGAGGTCGTGAGCGAGGCCGGCACGAGGAAGGCGACGCTCATAAGGGTCCAGGCGGTGAAGAAGGCTGCATTGACCCGGGCGGAGAGCATATAGGTCACCAGCACCGGCAGCAGCAGGCCGGGCGCCTGCGTTGCAAGGTTGAGCGCGTGGTGGCTGAGCACCGTGAGCCCCATGCCGCTCATCAGCCGCGGCGAGGGGCGCTGCAGCCAGCCGGCGCGCCTGCGCCAATGGGCGGCGGCGAGCAGCAGAACCGAGGCCGCCTGCCCTGCCACCCAGGTGGCGAAGAACAGGATCGGATCGCCGACATGGGCCAGGGCGAGCGCGGCAAGCAGCGCCAGCTTGACCGAGGCAAAGGCGAGGTTGCGCCAGAACTGCAGCCGTCCCAGCAGCATGCCCATCAGCGCCTGGTCGAAGACCAGCAGCGCCCCGGTGATCGCTACGCCGGCAACGTAAATCGCGGCGCCCAATGGCGTGCCGGCGACGGCACCCAGCTCCCGCGAATGGCCGGCCAGCAGCGCGATGTAGCAGACGGCCAGCACGGCCGAGCAGAGCGCGGCCAGCAGCAGCGCCGTTCCGACCAGGGCGCCGACGCGGCCTGGAAACCGTCCGACATGGCCCATCATCGCCGTGCCCAGCCCGAGATCGCCGACCAGGCCCAGAAAGCCCATGCTCGCAATGGTGGCCGAAACGATGCCGACGGTTTCTGGCGGAAAGCTGCGCGCAGCGATCAGCCAATAGGCGAAGCCGAGCACCGCGGTGACAATGGAGGCGCCGGCCATGCCGAAGGCGTTGCCCAGCAGCACGCGATGCGCCTGCCAGGGCGCGGCAAGCGGGCGGAGGAGCTGGAAAGGCTTGGACATGGCTCGCTCACGGGCTCATCCGCCATTGCGCCAAAATCGGCTTCCGCGGCAGGGAAGCCATTATTTCGCCTCGCGCGGCCAACGTCCAGCACGGGCCGCGCCGGCCAGACATGCCGCCTATGGCTGCCATAGATTGCGTCCTTGCGGGCATCAGCCTATCGCCCGGGAAATGAACGAACAACAGGCCGGGGCCCCGCCCATAGCAGCAGGATTGGCCGCGAGAACGGTCGCGGCGCCCGATGCGGCGGAACGGGCGCGGCGGCGGCGGTCGCGCGACAGCACCCTGGTGCTGGCGCTGCAGGTGGGGCTCGCGATCCTGGTGATCGCGGGGGCCTATTGGCTCAATGCGGTAGCGGGCAAGCTCGTCATGCCGAGCCCAACGGACATCTTCACCCAGTTCGTAAAACTCTGGCGCGACGGCACCATGCTCAAGGCGCTCGGCCAATCCCTGGTCGAAATGCTGAGCGGGTTCGCGCTCGGGGCGGTCACCGGGGTTGTCGGCGGCATGCTGCTGGGCGGCTTCCGCTTCGTGGGGCGGGTGCTCGATCCCTTCGTCAATGCCATCAATTCGACGCCGGGGGCGGCGTTCATTCCGCTCATCATCGCCTGGTTCGGGCTCTACACCGAGGCCAAGGTGGTGGTGGTCTGGCATGCGGCGTTCTTCCCCATCCTCATCGCCACGGCGGCGGGGATCGGCAATGCCAACAAGGACCTGGTCGAGATGGCGCGCTCCTTCGGCGCCTCGCGCTTCACGCTGTTCTGGCGGGTGATGCTGCCCGATGCGGTGCCGACGATCCTGTCGGGACTGCGCATCGGGGCGGCGATCGCGACGGTGGGCACGGTGGTGGCCGAGCTCTATATGGCGCAATCGGGCCTCGGCGGGCTCCTCGCCGATGCGGGGGCGCGTTTCCAGATGGACCGCTATTTCGCGGTGGTGATCGTGCTGATGGCGCTCGGCACGCTGATCACGGGCGGGTTGAAGCTCGTCGAAAACCGCCTTGGGCGCTGGCGCATCTCGCAGCGCGAGGGGCGCTGATGGACGCCCGCGCTGCCCCGCTGATCTCGCTGCGCCATGTCGGCAAGTCCTTCAAGGACGGCCAGGTGCGGGCGCTGCAGAACATTTCCTTCGACGTGCGCGAGGGCGAATTCGTGAGCCTGGTGGGCCCGAGCGGCTGCGGCAAGACCACGCTGCTGTGGCTCATCAACGGGCTGATCGAGGTCGACGAGGGCGAGGTGCAGGTCAATGGCGCGCCGCCGGTGCCGGGCCCCGACCTCGCCATGGTGTTCCAGTCGGCGCGGCTAATGCCGTGGCGGACGGTCGCGGGTAATATCGAGTTCGCGCTGGCGCTGCGCGGCATCGACCACAAGGAACGGCACGACCGCGCCATGGCGCTGCTCGGCTCGGTGGGGCTGCGGGATTTCGCCGAAGCCTATCCGCACGAGCTTTCGGGCGGCATGCAGCAGCGCGTCGGACTGGCGCGGGCACTGTCGGTCGAGCCCAAGGTGCTGCTGATGGACGAGCCTTTCGCAGCGCTCGACGCCATGACGCGCGAGGTGCTGCGGCGCGAATTGCTGCAGATGTGGTCGCGCCGGCGCATGGCCATCGTATTCGTGACCCACGACATCGACGAGGCGGTGCTGCTGTCGCAGCGCGTCGTGCTGCTGCGGCCCCGGCCGGGGCGGGTGGACGAGATCGTCGAGGTCGAGCTGCCCGAGCCGCGCTGGCGGCACGATCCGCGCGGCCTGCCGGCCTTCGCCGAATTGCGCGCGCACCTTTGGGCGCGCATCCGCGACATGGGCCGGGACGGCGCGGGGCTCGAGGAGCTTGCCGGCGCCTTTCCCGAGGCGTGAGCCATAGATCGCAGTCTATGGCAAGGATTGGCTGATTCCGGCGCGCGATGCGGCTAACCCAGACTGGTCGATTGGGAGGAGGCTGCGCCGGTCGCGCGGCCCGGAAAGTCGGAAATGCAAGCTGAAAATCTGTCGCCGATCGGCGCCGCGGACTGGACTTACGACCGCGCGGCGCACCTCTTGGAACGCGCCGGCTTCGGCGGCACGCCGAAGGACATCGAACGCCTCGCCGCGATGATACCGGCCCGCGCCGTCGATTACCTCGTCGACTACGAGCGCATCTCAGACAATTACCTGCCCGAATTCGAGGAGTCCGGCTTCTGGGACCCATCGCTCAAAAATTTTCCGGTGAGCCGGCCGGCGGCGACCGAATTGGGCGAGCGCATCGGCGAGGCCATGGGCGTCAAGGTGAAGCCGGGGGGCACCCGTCCGCTGCAGCCGATCACCAACCGTTTCTTCTATTGGCTGCGCGCCACCGTGCTCGAAACGCGACGGCTCGCCTTCTGGTGGGTGGACCGGATGGTGAGGACCAACCGGCCGCTCGAAGAGAAGATGACGCTGTTCTGGCACGGCCATTTCGCCACGAGCGAAGAGAAGCTGCGCGACTACCGCAAGATGATGCTGCAGCTCGATACGCTCCGCCGGGGCGCGACGGGCAATTTCGCCGATTTGCTGCTGGCGGTGTCGCAGGACCCGGCCATGCTGATCTTTCTCGACGCGGCGCAGAACGTGAAGGGCGCACCCAACGAGAATTTCGGCCGCGAGGTGATGGAGCTCTTCACCATGGGGGTGGGCAACTACACCGAGGAGGACATCCGCCAGGCCGCCCGCGCCTTTACCGGCTGGGGCAATGACGATTTGACCTTCGTCGTCGACGAGAGCAAGCACGACGACGGGCTCAAGACCTTTCTCGGCCGCACCGGGCATTTCCGCGGCGAGGACATACTCGGCATCATTCTCGAACAGCCGCAGACGGCCAATTACATCGCGGCCAAGATCTACCGCTTCTTCGTGCGCGAGGAGATTTCGGACGCGTTCCGGGCGCGGCTCGGGGCGCTGCTGCGCGACAATCATTACGAGATCGCACCCTTCCTCAGGACGCTCTTCCTCTCCGAGGATTTTTATAGCGAGCCCTCGATGGGCACGCATATCAAGTCCCCCATCGAGCTGATCGTCTCCACCTATCGCAAACTCGGGGTGCGCGAGCTGCCGGGCATTCCCGACCTTTATTCGGTGAGCAAGACGCTGGGCCAGGTGCTGCTCTATCCGCCGACCGTCGCCGGCTGGGGACAGGGCAAGTCCTGGATCACGCCGGGGCTGCTGTTCGAGCGCGCCAATTTCGCGCGCGAGGTGATGTT
>DASZUI010000176.1:0-2586 GCA_035547675.1 Devosia sp. | reverse complement strand
CGAAGGCCTGCGGGCTCGTCACCTCGTGCACGAGGTGGCGGTCGATATAAATAAGCGAGGTGCCGTCCTCATTGTTGGCGACGAGGTGATCGTCCCAGATCTTGTCGTAAAGCGTACGGCCCTTGCTCATTTCATGCTCTGCTTGCTGCGATTGAAGGCGGAGGGGGTAATAAGCACCGGCAGCCTGGGACGTCAACCGAGGGGGGCGCGACGGCGCAGCATCGCCCCCTCCCCCTTGAGGGGAGGGACGGGGTGGGGGTTCTCTCAGCAAGCGCCGGCGCGCGTTGCTCACCCCCACCCGGCTGCCGCCACCCTCCCCTCAAGGGGGAGGGGTGACTAGACTACCCTACCTGCCCACATCAAAGGTCAGGTCCAGCCGAATGGCTGGCGACATCCAACGCCAGCCGGATCATCTCCTCGAGCGAGCCCTGCCGCTCGTCGGCCGAAAGCTGCTCGCCGGTGACGAGGCTGTCGGTCATGGTGCAGATGGCGAGCCCTTTCGCCCCGAACCGGGCGCACAGCGTATAGAGCGCGGCCGCTTCCATTTCGACGCCGAGCACGCCATGGGCGATCAGCGCCTCATAGGCCTTGAGCCCGTCGGCATGGTAGAAAATGTCGGAGGAGAGGAGGTTGCCGACATGCGCCGCGAGCCCCTGCTCGCCGGCCCGCTTCACCGCCTCTGCCAGCAGGCCGAAATCGGCGATCGGGGCGAAATTGTAGGCGCCGAAGGCGTCCCTGACGATGGTGGAATCGGTCGTCGCCGCCTGCGCGATGATCAGGTCGCGCACCTTCACCCTGGGGCTGAGCCCGCCGCAGGTGCCGACGCGGATCGCGGTCTTGACGCCGTAGAAGTTCAGCAGCTCGTGGAGATAGATGGAAAGCGACGGCTGGCCCATGCCGGTCGCCTGCACGGAAACCGGCCTGCCCTTCCATTTGCCCGTGAAGCCGAGGCAATTGCGCACGGCATTCACCTGCCGGGCCTCTTCGAAGAAGGTCTCGGCGATCCATTTGGCGCGCAGCGGATCGCCGGGCAGCAGCACGGCTTCGGCATAGTCGCCCGGCTGGGCGGAATTGTGCGGGGTCATTGGCGTCTCCCTTTTCAGGGAGGCGTAGCCGGCTTGGTTCGCGCCGGCAAGGCTGGCGCGCGCTGTCCCTCCTTCGACAAGCTCAGGATGAGGTCGGAGTGCTTCCACGACCTCATGGTGAGCCTGTCGAACCATGGGCAGCGCGCACCCGACCTCGCCACCCCCGAAAGTCCAGTCCAGGCGAATGCCTGGCTTGACCGCGGGCCGCCGCGTAGTTCATTACAGCCGCCGACTTCACGAGGTTTCTGCGATGGAAAAATTCAACCAGCTGACGGGCGTGGCGGCGCCGCTGCCGATCATCAATGTCGACACCGACATGATCATCCCCAAGCAGTACCTCAAGACGATCAAGCGCACCGGCCTCGGCTCGGCCCTGTTCTCCGAGATGCGCTATAACGAGGACGGCAGCGAGAACCCGGATTTCGTGCTCAACAAGCCCGCCTACCGGCAGGCCAAGATCATCGTCGCCGGCGACAATTTCGGCTGCGGCTCGTCCCGCGAGCATGCCCCGTGGGCGCTCCTCGATTTCGGCATCCGCTGCGTGATTTCGACCAGCTTCGCCGATATTTTCTACAATAACTGCTTCAAGAACGGCATCCTGCCGATCGTGGTGACGCCCGAGCAGCTCAAGCTGCTGCTGGACGACGCCGAGCGCGGCGCGAACGCCACGCTCTCGGTCGACCTCGAGGCGCAGACCATCCGCGGGCCGGACGGCGGCGAGATCCATTTCGACATCGACCCGGCGCGCAAGCAGACCCTGCTCGAAGGCCTCGACGACATCGCCATGACGCTCAAGGCCGACCCGGCGATCTCCGGCTTCGAGCGGAAGATGAGCGAGAGCCGTCCCTGGCTCTGACCCCGGCACCTAAAATGGGCGAAAAATGGTAAGGCGCATTTCCACCGGCTCGCCCTTCGAGGCGACCTTCGGCTACTCCCGCGCCGTCGTCGATGGCGACCGCGTCCATGTCTCGGGCACGACGGGCTATGATTATTCGGTTATGAAGATGCCCGAAGCGGTGGGCGAGCAGGCGACCAACGCGCTCAAGACCATCGAAAAGGTGCTCAACGAAGCCGGCGCCAAAATGGCCGATGTGGTGCGGGTGACCTATTATGTCGGCGACCGGAGCTATGTGGACGAACTGGTCAAGGCCGTGGGCCCGGTCTTCCGCGACATCCGCCCGGCGGCGACCATCCTGCTGGTCGGCATGCTCGAAGAAGCCATGAAGCTCGAAATCGAAGTCGAAGCCCGCATCGGGGCAGGCGCTTCCTGACCCACCTCCACGGCGTCATTCCCGCGGAAGCGGGAATCTCGGTTTAGTCCCGACGCCGCGGCCGAATGAAACAGAGATCCCCGCTTTCGCGGGGATGACGAAGCGGATGGGGACAACTCATCCGGATAGAGGGAAAACATGGCGAAGAAAAAGCTCTTCCTGCTCCCCGGCGACGGCATCGGCACCGAAATCATGGCCGAGGTCGAAAAGCTCATCCGCCATTTCAACGA
>DASZUI010000175.1:0-6354 GCA_035547675.1 Devosia sp. | reverse complement strand
GCGATCTCGACGGTGGCGGACGGCCGGGCCGATGCCTATGCGGCGACGAGCCTCACCGCCGGTTCGCTGGCGCAGAAGAGCGACAAGGTCGCCCTGGCGCCGGACTTTACCGATCCGGTGATCGACGGCCAGCCGGCCCGCAGCTGGGGCGGCTTCAACTTCGCCAAAAATTCGAAGGACCTTCGCGACGCTTTCGACGCTGAACTGGTGAAGTTCAAGAAGACCGACGACTGGAAGAAGATTCTCACGAGCTACGGCTTCACGCCCGAGGATATCGCCGGGGCGTCGGCCAAGACCACCGCGCAGCTCTGCGCGGGCAAGTAAGGCAGGCCGGGGCGGGACGGCACCGATGGCCGCTCCCGCCCCCATCTCGCCTTGAGGTCTGCTAGACTGCGGCGTTCGTCGCCGCGGGCCGGGAGAAGCTTCATCAATGTCATGGGTCGAATACCTGAAGCCCCTCTTGCAGGGCGCGTGGGTGACCATTGAGCTCGCGGCGCTGTCAACCGTGCTCGGCGCGTTCGTCTCCTTTGCGGCGGGCATCGGCCGGGTATCGGCCAATTGGCTGATCCGGGGCATCGCCATCACCTTTATCGAGACCTTCCGCGGCACCCCGCTGCTGGTAAAGCTCTTCTGGTTCTATTTCGCCATGCCGATTGCCGGCCAGGCCATCGGCCTCGACCTGCGCCTGCCGCCGGTCGAAGCCGGCGTCGTGGCGCTCGGCCTCAATATCGGCGCTTATGGCGGCGAAGTGGTGCGCGGCGCCATCGAGGCGGTGCGGCCGGCGCAGTATGAAGCGGCGACGGCGCTCAATTTCACGCGGCGCCAGGCCCTGTGGACGGTGATCCTGCCGCAGGCCATTCCGGAGATGATGCCCTCCTTCGGCAATCTCGCCGTGCAGAACCTCAAGGATACGGCGCTGGCGTCGCTGATCAGCCTTGGCGACATGGCGTTCCGCGCCGAGCAGATTCGCAACTACACGCAGGACTCGACCACCGTCTACACCATGATCCTGTTCATGTATTTCGGTATCGCGCTCGTGCTCGCAGGGCTGATGCGCCTGCTCGAGCGCGCCGTGAGCCGCTGGCAGCGGGCGGGGACCTGATCGATGCTCTTCGGAATGAGCTGGGATACCGATCACGGCGAACTGGCCTTCGCCCTGTCCATCCTGCCGATCCTGCTGCGCGGCATGGTGGTCACCATCGAGGCGTCGATCGCGGGCTTTGTCATCGCGCTGGTCTTCGGCCTCGTCCTCGCGGTCCTCAAGGGCGCGCGCTCGCCCTTCATCTCCTTTCCAGCCAGATTCGTCGCCGAGTTCTTCCGCGACACGCCGCTCCTGGTGCAGCTTTTCTTCCTCTATTACGTGCTGGCCGATTACGGGATCATCCTGCCGGCCTTCCTGACCGGCGCCCTGGCGCTCGGCGTGCAGTACAGCGCCTATATCGCGGAGGTGTACCGGGGCGGCATCGAAGCCGTGCCGCACGGCCAGCACGAGGCATCGCACGCCCTCGACCTGTCCCCGGTTCGGACCTTCACCCACATCATCCTGCCGCAGGCCATTCCGCGCGTCATTCCGGCCCTCGGCAATTATCTGGCATCCATCATGAAGGACGTGCCGGTGCTCTCGGTGGTGACCGTGCTTGAAATGGTCAATGTCGCCAAGATCATCGGTGACCAGACCTTCGACTATCTCGTCCCCCTGTCGATGGTAGGGGCGCTTTATCTGGTGCTGTCGCTCGTCGCCTCGGTTCTGGTGAACCTGCTCGACCGCAGCCTTCCCAAGACAGGATTGCCTCTGCGATGACAGAACCGATCATCCGCTTCGACAAGGTAGTGAAGAACTACGGCAGCCACGTCGTGCTGGACGAACTCAACTTCACTGTCGCGCCCGGCGAGAAGGTGACCATTATCGGGCCCTCCGGCTCGGGTAAGTCCACCGTTTTGCGCATCCTGATGACCCTGGAGCGCATCAATGGCGGCGTGGTCCATGTCGGCGGCGAGCCGCTCTGGCACGAGACGCGCAATGGTGCATTGGCGCCGGCGGGCGACGCGCACCTCAGAAAGATGCGCCGCATGCTCGGCATGGTGTTCCAGCAGTTCAACCTGTTCCCCCACATGACCGTGCTCCGCAATGTCACCGAGGCGCCGGTGCAGGTGCTGGGCCTCTCCCGCCAGGAGGCGCGGGAGCGCGGCGAGGAATTGCTGGGCATGGTCGGGCTTACCGACCATATGCATAAATTCCCGCACCAGCTGTCGGGCGGCCAGCAGCAGCGGGTGGGGATTGCCCGCGCCCTGGCCATGCGGCCGCGCATCATGCTGTTCGACGAGCCGACTTCGGCGCTCGATCCGGAGCTTGTCGGGGAAGTCCTGTCGGTCATCCGGCGCCTGGCGGAAGCGCATGACCTCACCATGCTGCTGGTCACCCACGAGATGCGCTTTGCCCGCGAAGTGTCCGATCGCATCTGCTTCTTCGATCGCGGCCGCGTTTGCGAGGAAGGCAAGCCGGACGATATCTTCACGCATCCGAACGAGCAGCGGACGCGCGACTTCCTCAAGGCCGTGCTGTAGGTTCCGCGTCGTCGCGCTCCGGGCCGGAAAACTGGCACCCACTTTCCCGAAAGCGCTCCATTTCTGCGCAGAAAAAATCGCGTGCTTAAACAATGGACGCCGCGGGGTCCGGCGAATTAGTCTCGCGGGCGACCACCAGGGATCAGCAAGCCGGCGTGAGCGCACCTAAACCAACGTCTCTGAGACTCGACGCCCGGGACATCAAAATCCTGGGCATTTTGCAGCGCGAGGGCAGGATTTCGAAGGCCGAGCTCGCCGAACGCGTCAATCTCTCGGCGACCCCGTGCTGGGAGCGGCTCAGGCGGCTCGAGGAGGCGGGGATCATCGAAGGCTATGGCGCGCGGATTTCGCTCAAGGCCTTCGGTCCCGTCACCGTGGTTTTCGTCCAGATCGAAATCGAGAACCACCGCCACGAGGACTTTGTCCGCTTCGAATCGGCGGTCGCCAAGACACGGGAAATCGTCGAGTGCTGGGCGATCGGCGGCGGCATGGATTATATGCTGCGGGTGGTCGTGCCCCACCTGAGCGATTACCAGGACCTCATTGAATCGCTGCTCGACCAGCAGATCGGCATCAAACGCTATTACACTTATGTCGTCACCTCCCCGGTGAAGAACGAGCCGGTGCCCATCGATCTGCTGGTCCATCCGGAGCGTTGAGGGCGGTAGAAGATCCTCCCGCCGCGACCGGCGCAAACAGGCACTCCCTCCGATTTTGCAGCCAGCTTCAGCCGCCCCCTCTGCCACCGGCGCACTATTGTGCCGCCGAATGTGGAGGCGGCGATTTCCGACGTGGGTGTACAAACGCGCATAACCAACGACGGCTGGTCGGCATTGCACGACGCCGGCCTTCTCTGCCCCGCCTCAATGATTGGCGGAACGCTCGTCACGGGCTCGCGCCCCTCGATCGAGGTCCGCGACCCCGCAACGGGCGCCGGCATCGGCCGGATAGCGGCGCTCGGCGCGGATGAAGCGCGGGCCGCCGTCGACGCGGCAGCCGGCGCTTTTCCGGCCTGGTCGCGGCTTCTGCCGCAGGAGCGCTCCGCGATCCTCCGCCGCTGGTATGAATTGATCATGGCCGCGCAGGACGACCTCGCCCTGATCATGACGCGCGAGCAGGGCAAGCCGATCTCGGAAGCCCGCGGCGAAATCGCCTATGCCGCCTCCTTCGTCGAATTCTACGCCGAAGAGGCGAAGCGGCCGAATATCGAGAGCGTGACCTCGCATCTGGCGGATGCCGAGCTCGAAGTCTGGCGCGAGCCGTCGGGCGTCGCCGCGCTGATCACGCCGTGGAACTTCCCCTCGGCCATGCTGACGCGCAAGGCCGCGGCGGCGCTTGCGGCCGGCTGCACCGCGGTCGCCCACCCCTCGGTCGAAACGCCGTTTTCGGCCACCGCGCTCGCCGTGCTGGCGCAGCGGGCCGGCATGCCGGCGGGCGTGTTCAACGTCGTGACCGGCCATGCGCCCGAGATCGTCGGCGCCTGGACGGCCGACACCCAGGTCAGGGTGCTGTCCTTTACCGGCTCGACCGAGATCGGGCGGCTGCTGTTCCGGCAATCCGCCGATACGGTCAAGCGGCTGGTGCTGGAACTGGGCGGGCACGCGCCCTTCATCGTCTTCGCCGACGCCGACCTCGACAGCGCCGTCGAGGAGGCCGTCAAGGCGAAGTTCGCCACCAGCGGGCAGGATTGCCTCGGGGCCAACCGCTTCTTCATCGAGCGGCCGGTCTATGACGATTTCTGCGAACGCTTCGCGGCGGCGACCGCGGCGCTGAGCATCGGACCCGGCCTCGACGATCCCGATATCGGGCCGCTAATCAATGAACGCGCCATCGCCAAGCAGCGCCAGCATGTCACGGACGCCGTTGCGAAGGGCGCCCGCTGCCTGACGGGCGGCGATGTCACGTCGGCCGGTCCGCTGTTCTTCGCGCCCACCGTGCTGGCCGACGTGCCGGCCGATGCGCTCATCATGCACGAGGAAACCTTCGGCCCCGTGGCCGCCCTCGCGCCGTTCGACGGCGAAGACGAAGTGCTCGCCCGCGCCAACGACAGCGAATATGGCCTCATTGCCTATGTCCACAGCAACGACCCGCGCCGCATCTACCGGGCGAGCCGGGCGCTGCAATATGGCATGGTCGCGGTGAACCGCACCAAGGTCACCGGCCCGCCGATTCCTTTCGGCGGCATGAAACAGTCCGGCCTTGGCCGCGAAGGGGCCCGCCTCGGCCTCGAAGCCTTTACTGAAGTCAAATACGTCTGCCGCGACTGGCGCTGACAAGAACAATCCCGAAAGGACGCCCGATGCTTTCCAACGATCAACTCGATGCCTGGGACCGGCAGAGCTTTTTCCATCCCTCGACCCATCTCGGCCAGCAGGTCCGCGGCGAGAGCAGCGGCCGCATCATCACCGGCGGCTCGGGCGTCTATATCGAGGATCGCAACGGCAACAAGCTGCTCGATGCCTTTGCCGGGCTCTACTGCGTGAATGTCGGCTATGGCCGCAAGGAGATCGCCGACGCCATTGCCGAGCAGGCGCGCGAGATCGCCTATTACCACGCCTATGTCGGCAACGGCACCGAGGCCTCGATCACGCTGGCCCACATGGTGCTGGAGCGCGCGCCCAAGAACATGTCGAAGGTCTATTTCGGCCTCTCGGGCTCCGACGCCAACGAGACCAACATCAAGATGGTCTGGTACTACAACAACGTGCTCGGCCGGCCGGAGAAGAAGAAGATCATCTCGCGCTGGCGCGGCTATCACGGCTCGGGCCTGATGACCGGCTCGCTGACCGGCCTCGACAGCTTCCATAAGAAGTTCGACCTGCCGCTGCCGCGCGTCCACCATACCGTGGCGCCCTATTACTTCCGCCGGCCCGATCTCTCGATGAGCGAGGCGGATTTCGTCGCCTATTGCGTGAGCGAACTCGAAGCGCTGATCGCCCGCGAGGGTGCCGACACCATCGCCGCCTTCATTGGCGAGCCCGTGCTCGGCACCGGCGGCCTGGTGCCGCCGCCCGCCGGCTACTGGCCGGCGATCCAGGCCGTGCTCAAGAAGCACGATATCCTGCTGATCGTCGATGAAGTGGTGACCGGCTTCGGCCGGCTCGGCCAGATGTTCGGCTCCGACAAATACGGGCTCGAAGCCGACATCATTACCATCGCCAAGGGCCTGACCTCCGCCTATGCGCCGCTTTCGGGCTCCATCTTCTCGAAGCGCATGTGGGACGTGCTGGTGCGCGGCACCGACGAGAACGGCCCGATGGGGCATGGCTGGACCTATTCGGCCCATCCGGTCGGCGCCGCGGCGGGTGTCGCCAACCTCAAGCTGGTCGACAGCCTCGGCCTCGTCGCCAATGCCGGCGATGTCGGCGCCTATTTCAATCGCACCATGCGGGAAGCGCTGGCCGACCACCCGAATGTGGGCGACGTGCGCGGCGACGGCCTGCTCTGCGCCGTGGAATTCGTCGAGGACAAGGCGAGCCGCAAATTCTTCGATGCCGGCCGCAAGATCGGGCCGGCGCTCGCTGCCGCGCTGGTCGATCGCGGCGTCATCGCGCGCGCCATGCCGCAGGGCGACATCATCGGCTTCGCCCCGCCGCTCTGCCTGAGCCGTGCCGAGGCCGATACCATCGTCGGCGCCTTCAGCGCGGCGGTGAACCAGGTGCTGCCGCGCTGAGGCGCGGCTAGACCGGCAATCCGGAGCGGGCCTTCACCTCCCGGATGCTCATATTGGACTGGAGGCGCGCCACACCGGGGAGGCGCGCCGCCAGCACCCGGTGCAGCCGCTCGAAA
>DASZUI010000174.1:0-1650 GCA_035547675.1 Devosia sp. | reverse complement strand
CATGGACGCAAAAAGCGCCGGTGAATTCACTGCTTTTGGGGAACTGGATGCGCGCCGGCGCCGGCTGCGCTTCCGCGCCTGGCATCGCGGCACCCGGGAAATGGACCTGGTGCTCGGCCCCTACGCCGATGCGCACGCAGCCGCCCTCGACGAGGCCGGCCTTTCCCGGCTCGAGACGCTGATGGAGGAGGCCGATACCGACCTTCTCAAATGGGTGATCGGGCAGGAACAGCCGGCCGCCCATGTCGATGGGGAACTGCTTTCGCGGCTGATCGCTTTCCGCCAGACCATGGCCGAGAACAAATGAACGTCAAACCCGATTTCCCGGCGCCCGCCCGCCCCTCCCGCATCGTCGGCAATGTGCCAGATGGCATGCAGCCGGTTGTGCTCGCCCGCCGCATCGAGCAGCGCCTGTCGGCTGCGCCCGACGCGACGGTGGCGCTGGTATTCGTGGCGCGCGACGGCCGCCGGCTCGACCGCATGGCCGAAATCCTCGGGCAATTGCTGCCGGGCCATCCGTTGCTGACCCTACCGGCGTGGGACTGCCTGCCTTACGACCGCGTCTCCCCCAACGGCGTCACCATTGCCGCCCGCATGACCACGCTTTCCGCCCTCGCCGGCAGGTCCGAGAAGGGCGCCGTCGTCCTGACCACCGTCAATGCGCTGGTGCAGAAGCTGCCGCCCGTCGAGGCGGTCGCCGGCATGTCCTTCGCCGCCAAGGTCGGGCAGGTGGTCGATAGCGAAAAACTCATAGGCTGGGCGGCCGGGAACGGCTATCTGCGCGTGCCGACGGTGCATGAAACCGGCGAGTTCGCCGTGCGCGGCGGCCTGATCGACCTCTTTCCGGCGGGCATGGAAGCCCCGTTGCGCTTCGATTTCTTCGGCCGGCAGCTCGAGACCATCCGCACCTTCGATCCCGACTCGCAGCGCACCACCGGCAATCTCAAATCCATCGCGCTCGCGCCCATGAGCGAGGTGCTGCTTTCCGAGGACAATATCCGCCGCTTCCGCGCCAATTACACGGCGAGCTTCGGCGGCAATACGGCGGGCGATCCGCTCTACGCCGCCGTCAGCGCCGGCCAGCGCTTCCCCGGTTTCGAGCACTGGCTCCCCTTCTTCTATGAGGAGGTGGTGGGGCTCTCCGCCTATGTCGGCGACGCGCCCTTCATCTTCGACGACCAGTCGGGCCAGGCCTTTGCCGACCGGCAGGCGCAGATCGCGGACTATTACGAGGCCCGCGAACAAGCCCGCACCGCCGCCAATGCGGCGACCTCGGGGGCGCCCTACAAACCCATTCCACCGGACCAGCTCTATCACATCGAGGGCAGCCCCTATGCGCTCGCCGGTGGCGAGGTCGTACAGCTTTCGCCCTTCATGAGCCCGGACCCGGGCGCCAGGGTGGAAGATGCGGGCGGGCGCCTGGCCCACAACTTTGCCGCCGAGCGGCAGGCGAGCGACGTCAATCTCTTCGAGGCGGTGGTGAACCTCCTCGCCGCCGAGCGCAAGGCGGGCCGGCGCACCACCATTGCCTGCTGGTCGGAAGGTTCGCGCGACCGCATGGCGCAGGTGCTCAAGGATCATGGACTGGGCCATCCGCGCCTGGCGGAGAACTGGCGCGATGCCGAGACCACCTCGCCTAATGCCACGGCG
>DASZUI010000173.1:0-6348 GCA_035547675.1 Devosia sp. | reverse complement strand
GGCGCCGTCATGGACTTCGCCGATCTTGTGGGACTTGCCGGTGTAGTAGAGCACGCGCTCGGTCGTGGTGGTCTTGCCGGCATCGATGTGGGCCATGATGCCGAAATTGCGGTATTCGTGGATCGGATATTCGCGAGCCATGGGTTCTCTCCGTTACCAGCGGTAGTGCGAGAAGGCGCGGTTCGCATCCGCCATGCGGTGCGTGTCCTCGCGCTTCTTGACCGCCTGGCCGCGGCCGTTCATGGCATCCATGAGCTCGCCCGACAGGCGCTCGCGCATGGTGTGTTCGCCGCGCTTGCGCGCCGCTTCGATCAGCCAGCGAATGGCAAGCGCCTGCTGGCGGTCCTGGCGGACTTCCACCGGCACCTGGTAGGTCGCACCGCCGACGCGGCGCGAACGCACTTCCACCGCCGGACGGATGTTGTCGAGAGCGGTGTGGAAGGCGTTGATGGGGTCCTGGCGGGTCTTCGACTGGACGATGTCGAAGGCGCCATAGACGATCGACTCGGCGACCGACTTCTTGCCGTCTTCCATGAGCGAGTTCATGAACTTGGTGACGACGATGTCGCCGAACTTGGCGTCCGGGTTGACTTCGCGCTTTTCGGCGCTGTGACGACGGGACATAACGGTCTCCTTACTTCGGACGCTTGGCGCCGTATTTCGAACGGCGCTGCTTGCGGTCCTTGACGCTCTGGGTGTCCAGAACGCCACGCAGCACATGGTAGCGGACGCCCGGCAGGTCGCGCACGCGGCCGCCGCGGATGAGCACCACCGAGTGCTCCTGCAGATTGTGACCCTCGCCGGGGATGTACGAGATCACTTCGCGGGAAGTGGTCAGGCGCACCTTGGCGACCTTGCGCAAGGCCGAGTTCGGCTTCTTCGGCGTCGTCGTATAAACGCGGGAGCAAACGCCGCGCTTCTGCGGGTTCGCCTCCATCGCCGGAACTTTGTTCCGCCGGGGCTTCGCCACGCGAGGCTTGCGGATCAACTGATTAATGGTCGGCATTGCGCTCTTTCCATCCGTCCGAAAATTCGTTCGTTAGAGACATGAACAACCAAAAGGTGCCGCGCTCTTCCCACCCGGGAACAGCGGCACCTATAATGCAGCGGACCACCTCCCCTCGCGGGAAGCGTTCATGCACGCGGAGTCTGTTCAACGTCTGTTACCGAACCGGTGTGTTTGAGTTTCCTGGATGCCCGCGCAGGGTGGCAGATACCCGGTTGAAACCCACGACCGACCGTTAAGGTGGCGCCTCTCTATAGCGCGTCGCCGCGCCCGTCAAGCACTGTTTGGCGCCCAGACCCGCCGAAACGGGCCGAATTGCGCATAACCGGCCTGCATTTGAGAGATACCGCCCCGGATCGTTTCGGAACGGTTCAGCCTAGATGGGAATCGCGCGGTCTCGTCGCAAGAACCATCCCGCGCGATTCCTTGTAGATGCGGACCGAACTCAGTCTGCCTTGTAGCCGTCGAGCGCGAAGACGACGAACTGCGTGAATTCGCTGCCGGAGAAATTGTTGTCCGAGGCGAGAACGATAGTCGGCGTGCCGTTGATCACCGGCCCCCAGGTCAGGCACTCGACATTGTCGATATCGAGGCCGAAATCCCCCTCCCCGATCTTCAGTACCAGCTGCTTGCTGACCGGCGTGAACGCCGTGCCCTTGATCGCGGCCTTCCCCGACACATCCGTCGCCCCGGCGAGCTTGACCTCGTAGAGATTGACCTCGTTGCCGACGCCCAGCGAGAAGCCGCGCTCCAGGGTGAGCAGGGTGTCGTCGTCGAGCAGCATGAACTCCGCCATGCCGTTGTCGTTGGTCTTGCCGTCCTTGGCGGCATTGTGAATCTTCTCGATCTCGATCGGATATTCGGCGACCGGCGCACCCGAGGCCACGTCGAATTTGATGATGCGCGACAGGCTGCCGCTGTCGAGCGTCGTCCGGCCGCCATCCTGCGCCAGCCCGTTCTCGAGCCCGGCAAAGAGGAATTTGTGGTCGGACGAGAAGGTCAGGCTCTCGAAGCTCAGATTGTCGAGCGCGCCCTGCGTATGGTCCGCATTGGGCAGGTAATAGTCGGGCAGCTTCAGCGCGCGCAGCATGGTGCCGTCGGTCTCGGCCTCATAGACGCCCGGATTGCCGCTGGCATCGCCCTCGCTCGACCAGAAGAGATGGCCCGTCGCGGAATCGTAACGGATCGATTCCGGGTCGATGGTGCGCGGCAGATAGGTTTTGCCCTCGGGCCCGCGCAGCGGCACGGTCGACAGGAAATCGACGCCATGGACGCCCTTGGCGTCGATCTTGAGCTTCAAGGTATAGAAGCGCGCCGGCCCGTGCTCGGAACGATCGTCGGAGATGGCGTAATAGATGTCGTTGCGGGGGTCGTAATCCATGCCGGAAATGCCGCCCACCTCGATGCCGTGGAAGGCGACCCCGGTGGGCAGCACGAATTCGCCGAGCAGGCGCGGCGTGCCGAAGCTAACGTCGGCAAAGGCGGGCGTGGCGATGGCGGCGAGCGCAACGACGCCGAGGGCAAGGCTCTTCATGATCGATCGTCTCCTGAATGACCGCCGATACCTAGCGCCCGGCGGTGACAAACAGGCGACTGCCGGAGCTCACCCCTCGACGATCGCCATGGCGAAGCCGTCATAGCCCTTGCTGCCCACCGTCTGCAGCGCCGTCGCCGAAAAACGCGGATTGCTGCCGAGGATTTCGAACGCGTCGCGCGAACCCCGGACGCTCCGGTCGCCCGAGAGCGGGTCGGTAATGGCGCCGTTACGGATCACATTATCCACGATCACCACCGTTCCCGGCCGGCTGAGCCGCAGCGCCCAATCGAGATAGGCGGCGTTGCTCGGCTTGTCGGCGTCGATGAAGATGAAGTCGAACGGATAAAGCCCCTCCCCCTGCAGCTGCGCCAGCGAGTCGATCGCCCGCCCGACCCGCACCTCGACCGTGTCGGCAAGGCCGGCCGCCGCGATGTTCTCGCGCGCCACCGTGGCATGCATCGCATCATATTCGAGGCTGATCAGCCGCCCGCCCCTTGGCAGGGCGCGGGCCATCCAGATCGTCGAATAGCCGCCGAGGGTGCCGATCTCGAGCACCAGCCTCGCCCCGCTGAGCCGCACCATGAGGTTGAGGAATTTGCCCTGGGGGGCCGACACATCGATCGCCGGCAGCGCCGCGGCGTGATTGGCTGCCAGCACCCGCTCCATGCCGTGGTCTCGCTTCAGCAGGTTCATGCCAATGAACTCGTCGACGTCCTGCCAGATCATGTGGTTCATGCTTTTCCTCCAAGGCTGGCCCGGTTTATCGCAGGCCGGGGCGGCGCGTCCATGCCGCCGACGCCGCACCTTCATCGAACCGATCGGTTCGCTCAGCGCATGGGAGCTATGAGCCGAGCCCCCTTGGCCGCGGCCGGCAATGACGACACCTATGCGCCAAACAGGCGGCGGGAGGCGCCTTCCGATCAGGAGAATTGAGATGAAGACCAGCTATCGCGGCTTCGATATCCAGCTCACGCAGTCCGACAGGTGGACCGCCGAGATCGTCAATGCGTCGACCGGCCGGGCGTGGTCGCAGCGCCCGTCCACCCCGCTCGAAGAGGGTGCGAACGCCTGCCTGCGCCTCGCGCGCAATCTCGTGGATGCGTTCCTGGCGCTACGCGGCGCCCAGTAAAAGCTGCCCGCGCGCCCGCGCGGCCTTCAAACCGCCAATCCGATTTGGTAATAAACCGTCCATGACGATTGCGGTGAATACGGCGACAGCGTTCGATCCCTACCAGGTGCTGGGCGTGGAAAGGTCCTCGACGCCCGGGGCCATCAAGGCGGCCTACCGAGCGCGGGTGCGCGACGCCCATCCCGACCGGGGCGGCGATTCCGATACCTTCATAGAGATCGTGCGGGCTTTCGGCCTGCTCTCCGACCCGGAACTGCGGCGCCTCTTCGACGAGACGGGCATCGTCGATATCGAAAGCCTCAGGAGCTACCGGCGCGATGTGACCGCCGTGCTCGCCGACATGTTCGATGCCGCCGTGCAGTCGGCGGTCGGCTCGGGCCTGCGGCTTTCGCAGGTCGATTTCATCGCGCTGATGAATTCGGCGGTCGCCAAGGGCATGGCCGAGGCCCGCTCGCAGGCCGATCGCATCGATGCCGAAATCGGCGCCCTCAATGATCTGACGCGACGCATAAGGCGCCATGACGAGCGCGAAAACCTCTTCGTCGAGCGGCTGAACGTCCAGCTCCGGGCCAAGGCCGAGCAGCATGGGGCGGCCCGCCGCCGCCTGCTGATCCTCGAAACGGCCAGCGTCGAGCTCGGCAATTACGAGTCCGATGTCGAGCTGATTTCGGCGCTCGAAGTCGAGCCGTAGCCCCGCATCTCCGCGATCCGCCTTTCGAAGAACCGCCGGTGCGGGCCCTGCCCCGCCGCCGCGAGCGCCTTGCCGTAAGCCGCGACCGCCTCCTCCCAGCGGCCCAGCCGGCGCAGCAGGTCGGCCCGCGCCGCTTCGGCGAGGTAATAACCCCGCAATTCGCCGGTCCCGGCGAGCGCATCCAGCGCCGCCAGCCCCGCCGCCGGCCCGTCCCTCATGCCGACCGCCGCCGCGCGATTGAGCGCCACCACCGGCGAAGGATCGGCCTGCGTCAGCATATCGTAGAGCATGACGATGCGCCGCCAGTCCGCCGCCTCCCAGCCCGGCGCCCGCGCCTGCTCGGCCGCGATCGCCGCCTGCAGGCAATAGCTGCCGACCTCGCGCCCGGCCCAGGCGCGGTCGAGCAGGCCGAGGCCTTCGGCGATCATGCCGTGATCCCAGAGCGTGCGGTCCTGCTCGGCCAGCAGCACCAGCTCGCCATCGGCATCGAGCCGCGCGGCGCGGCGCGAATGCTGCAGCAGCATCAGCGCCAGGAGCCCTAGCGCCTCGGCATCGGGCAGCAGCCCGACAACCAGCCGCCCCAGCCTGATCGCCTCGGCGGCGAGTCCTCCCCGCGCCTGTTCCCGGGCGCCAGAAGCGCTGTAGCCCTCGTTGAACAGCAGATAGACCACGCGCAGCACGCTTTCGAGCCGCTCGGGCAGCGCGGCCGCCGGCGGCACTTCGTAGGGCAGCCGGTCCTCGCGGATCTTCGCCTTGGCCCTGACGATGCGCTGCGCCACGGTCGGCGCGCGCGTGAGGAACGCCTCGGCGATCTCCTCCGTGGTCAACCCGCAGACCTCGCGCAGCGTCAAGGATACGCGGGCGTCCGCCGGCAATGCCGGGTGGCAGCAGATGAAGATCAGCTTGAGGCTATCGTCCATGGCCTCCGCCACTTCGCCGGCATTCTCCCATTCGGGCGCGTTGGCCTCGATCATACGCACCAGCTCGCCCTGCGCCGCCTGGAAGCGCGCGCGCCGCCGCAGCCGGTCGATGGTCCGGAAGCGCCCGGCCGATACCAGCCAAGTCCAGGGCGTATCCGGCAGGCCGCGCCGCGGCCACTGTTCCACCGCCGCCGCGAAGGCCTCGTGCAGCGCCTCCTCGGCCAGCTCGAAATCGCCGAGCAGCCGGATGAGCGACGCCAATACGCGGCGCCGATCCTCGCGGTAGACGCGCGCGACGATCCCGGCCCAGTCCGGCGCCGCATCCGCCACTAGCTATGCTCGCGCTCGAGCCACGGGCGGATCACCACCCAGCCGAGGGGCGCGAGCGGGCACTCGGCCGCAATCCGCACCGCCTCCTCCCGGCTGTCGACCTCGATCAGGAAGAACCCCGCGAGCTGTTCCTTCGTCTCGGCGAAGGGTCCGTCGGTCGCCGTCATCTTCCCGTCGCGCACCCGCACCGTGACCCCCGTCGCCGCGTCCTGCATGGGATAGCCCAGCGTCATGACGCCCCGGGCCGTCAGCTCGCTGTCGAAGTCGAGCGTCTCGTCATCCAGCCGGGCCCAATCCTTGCGGGTGAACCCGCCGACCTTTTCCTGGTCGAGATAGCAGAGGCACGCGAATTTCATCTTGTTTCCCTGCTGTGCTGGAGATCGAGGAAGGGACGTATCTCGATGGTAGCGGCTCGCGCCATCGGTCCCGCTTCCATCAGCCGGATCGCTTCGTTGAGGTCCCGCGCTTCGATCAGGATGAAGCCGGCAAGCTGCTCCTTGGTTTCGGCGAACGGGCCATCCGTCGCCGCCATCACCCCGTTGCGCACACGGATGGTGACCGCCGTCTCGACCGGCTGCAGCGCCTGGCCCATGATGAAATGGCCCGCCCGGCGCAGCTCTTCATCATAGTCGATGGCATCGTCGATGAGCTTCACCCCTTCTTCCGGTGGCTCGTCGGCATAGTCGGCCGGATCGCGATAGACCAGACAGGCGTATTTCATCGGCGTTCTCCTTG
>DASZUI010000172.1:0-30371 GCA_035547675.1 Devosia sp. | reverse complement strand
ATCCAGCATATCCTCACGGAGGAAATCTTCAGCCGGGTGTTCGACGATCCGGAGTTCCACCAGAAGAACAATATCGCCAGAGAGCTCTATCGGCTCGAAAGCGAATTCTTCACCGGCGGCGTCAAGCACGACACGCTGAGGGCGCTGCAGCCCTATTATGCGACGATCAGGTCCACGGCGGCCCTCATTTCCAGCCATTCGGAAAAGCAGAGCTTCCTCAAGGTCATCTACGAGAATTTTTACAAGGTCTATAATCCGAAGGCCGCCGACCGGCTGGGCGTGGTTTATACGCCCAACGAGATCGTCCGCTTCATGATCGAAGGCGCCGACTGGCTCTGTCAAAAGCATTTCGGCAAAGCGCTGATCGACCCGCAGGTGGAAATCCTCGACCCTGCCACGGGCACCGGCACCTTCATCTGCGAGTTACTGGAGCATTTCCGCGGCCAGCCCGACAAGCTCATGCGAAAATACAGGGAAGAGCTGCACGCCAACGAGGTGGCGATCCTCCCCTATTACGTGGCCAACCTCAACATCGAGGCGACCTACGCCGCAATCACCGGCCAATATGCTGAGTATCCGAGCCTGTGCTTCGTCGACACACTGGACAATGTGGCGAGCCTGGGTATTCGCCGCGGCCATCAGCACGAGTTGTTCGCCGGGCTATCCGACGAAAACGTGGCCCGCGTGAAGCGCCAGAACGGGCGGCGGATTTCGGTCGTCATCGGCAATCCGCCGTATAATGCTAACCAGCAGAACGAAAACGACAACAACAAGAACCGCGACTACCCGCATATCGACGAGCTGATCCGCGCGACCTATATCGCCCAGTCCACCGCACAAAAGACCAAGCTCTACGACATGTATGCCCGCTTCTATCGCTGGGCGACGGACCGGCTCGGCGATGACGGGATTCTGGCGTTCGTCACCAACCGCTCCTTCATCGACAGCCGAACCTTCGACGGCTTCCGCAAGGTCGTGGCGAAGGAATTCGCCGACATACTTATCGTCGACCTGGGCGGCGATGTTCGCGCCAATCCGAAGCTCTCCGGCACCAAGCACAATGTGTTCGGCATCCAGACCGGCGTCGCAATAGCCTTTCTGGTCAAGCGCGCCAGCCGGCAGCCCGCCCGCATTTATTATGCGCGGCGGCCCGAATTCGACACCGCCGAGGAGAAGCTGGCGTTTCTCGCCAAGGCAAAGCCGGAAGCGATCGACTATGAGCGCATCGAGCCGGACAAGGCGGGCAATTGGATCAACCAGACCGAGAACGATTGGGACGACCTGATCCCCATCGCCAACAAGGAAACCAAGCAGACGAAGTGGCCGTCGCGCGAACGGGCGATATTCAAGTTGTTTTCGCAAGGGCTAAAGACAAACCGTGACGAGTGGGCAGTCGACCTGCACCCCGCCAACGCCTCACGGAAAATCGGGTGGCTGATTTCTCATTATGAACATGTTCGCTCGCTTGGTGTGCCTTCTGGCTTGGGCAAGAGTGACTCGCCGGATCGCATCATAAAATGGACGCGCAAACTCAACCGCGCGGTTCGCCAAAGCACTCCGCTTCAATTGGATAACGAGAAGATCGTCCCTACAATATATCGCCCGTTCGTAGCGGCTCATGTTTATTACGACGATGTTTTGAACGAGGATCTATATCAACTTAGGGATATTTTCTCGACCGGGACAGAGTCTTCGCGGACAATTTGCTTTCGGGAAGGCTCTCGACTGGACTTCATGTCCCTTGCAACGGATAGGCTACCGAATTACGCGCTCGTATCACTCGACCCAATTCAAACGCTCCCGCGCCATAGATATTCCTCGACCGGCGAGCGCATCGATAACATCACCAACTGGGCCTTGAACAAGTTCCAGGCTCACTACGGTAGGTTCGTCAACAGGGACGACATCTTCCACTATGTCTATGCCGTGATGCACGACCCCCTGTATCGCGAGAAATATGCGATCAACCTCAAGCGCGAGTTCCCGCGCATTCCGTTCTACCCGGATTTCCGCAGATGGGTGCGCTGGGGCGAGCGGCTGATGGCGCTGCACATCGGCTATGAAACGGTGGAGCCCTGGCCTCTTCGGCGGCTCGATACGCCTGACGAGAAGGCGCGGGGTGCGGGTGTCATGCCCAAGCCGCTGCTGCGCGCGGACGCGGCGCACGGCGTCATCCGCCTCGATAGCGAGACGCAACTTTCCGGCATCCCGGCCGAAGCGTGGCAATACAGACTAGGCAATCGCTCCGGCCTCGAATGGATAATCGACCAATATAAGGAAAAGACGCCGAAGGACCCGACCATCCGCGCGAAATTCAACACCTACCGTTTCGCGGACTACAAGGAGAAGGTGATCGATCTTATCGGCCGCGTCACGCGAGTGAGCGTCGAAACGGTGGAAATCACCGAAGCCATGCGCACCCTGGCCCGCAGCCCTGAACACGAGCAAGCCTGACGGGCGCGTCGGCCCCCAAACTGCATCCCTAGAAGCCGCCGGGCCGGTTACCTATGTCGATGATTCAATGGTTCAATGCTGAATGCGTGTGGCAACGCCTGCCCGCATCGCCGGAGGTAAAGCCATGCTGACCGAGATATTGCCCGCACCGCAGCCCACGTGGAAGTACCGCCGCGAGACGGCCTGGCAGGGTCCGCAGCTTCCGTCGCCGACGCCGAACAGGAAGTGTCGTCAGCCGAGCCGGTCCAGCCTCAAGCGACTGCCTCAGCTCCGCCTGCAGCCGCACCACGTGCGCCATAACCAGCAGCGATCAATGCCCTCATTCCACTCGCTGGTGGAAGGGCTGCTGCCGCGAACCGAATGCCAGTTCGAGAAATTGCTGGGGATAGGGCGCCTGCCTCTGTTCCGCCCGAAGTCGCCCCGCCAACTGCCACTCCAGCATGGCCTAAGGCCGTTCCACAAGTGGAACCAGTTCCCCAGGATAAGGCTGGAGGACAACCCGACAGTGGTGGTTGAGCCGTTGAATGCTCCAGTAGGCGTGAACACATCTCGGGTTGTCGGCCGCCAAGAACGCTCCCTTAGGCAGCGCGGCCTTCGCACTCAGGTGCATGCAATTTCGGATGGGATTGCGCATTAACCCGCGGGCGAGCCGCATCGGCGGTGCTACCTTGAAAGAAGCTGCGGAGGTTCTCTCGCGGCACCAAGTCCAACGCCGCGTGACTTGGCAGGACCTTGTGAACCTGGGGCTGATTACGCCGGCTCGGTACCTCGGAGGTAACGTCAGTTGATATCTAAAGTCGCTGTCCGCCCTTGAGTCTGCTAGCCCCAAGAAAAGCCAACGAGACGAGGAGCGAGACAAAACAGGACAATTCGAGCCCGGCGAACAGGTCTAAATTTCTCGCCGGTATGAAGAAGGGCATTAGCGTAGTGGCCACCGCTCCCACCGCCAACCCCACGCTGAACAGCGCGTACCACGGGGAAACCTTTTTTCTGAGCAAGAACATGACCAGGCAGATGATGATTATTGTCGCGATGAGGCCAAACCCCTGCAGCGCCTGGGCGCTTTGGCCTGAATATTGAGCGATATCCGGTGTTGCAGCGGCTGTCTCTTTAGCCGCCGAGTTCGCGCTGAACCCATTAATCCATTCAACATAGTCCACCACAGCTCGCCCCCTCTTCACCGCGTTGTCTGTTACCGAAATGATTGAGTTCAATGCAGTATGGCAGGCACATGCGATCGCCGCTGCAGCTATCTTAGTGAACTCGTCTAATGCTCACTGTCCCTTGAGGGGCGGTCAGCAATCATACGCACATACCCTCTGATACGTGCCGCGTAGCCCTTGCTGGTCGCGTGCCGACGACGGCAGGGAACCCATCGCCGCCTAACCATTTCAGTCCTGAGCCTGGAGGCTAGTTCCGGCGTGCGTTTGACGGCGGGCACGTCGAGAAGCTCCCATAACCACTCGGTACTCACGTACTCACAGTCCTTCTCGACACGCCCCGTGACACCGTCCAGCGCGGCGGACCAAAGATCATCCGATGGTGCGGCGGTACAGATGGCTCGGAGTTGTTCGACAAAGGACACGGGCATTTTTTGGTTTAATGATGTTATGGCGCGTTGGGCTTCATTGTCCAGCATGCAATATCGTCAAGTAGTTTCGTGGATTTCAGATGGCCGGCGGCTATTCGCAGGTGCAGCGGCTACCCGCCGCGACCACTGCTGTTCAAGCCTACCCTGCCTCATAAATTCGCGTAGGCTAAGGTCTCGCATTTGCTCGAACACAGCCGCGACAGCTTGCCTGCGGCCAGCACCGAGGAGATGAGGCGGTAGGCCCCTAGTCGCCCTTTCGATGATCTTCCGCGCCCGCTGTTTTGGCCATTCGGCCAACATGCCTTTGGTGCCATGCTTCACACGAATAGGGTAGTTTTCGGCGTGTTGTTCAAGCTCGGCAAGCTTGGGGGGCTCAGTCACCTCCTCGCACATCTGCGCCACGGTCAACGCCGTCTTGGCGAAGGCCGATATCTCAGTCCACCCGCTCTGTGTGTTTATCTATCGCTTAAGCGATTCAATTTCAGCGCAGCTGACAGCCATTGCGGATGGTTGCGAATTTGTGTCGTTCAACGACATGCTGAAATCCTCTCGATAATTGGGCACCTCAGGGCGCTCGCTGGGGCACTTCGTTTTCGGCAGTGCTGTTTAGTCGGCCACACCACAACAACACAGTTCTTCCCCTTAGACCCCACTGCCACTTTGTGGCGTGTGGGCAGGGGATGCAGGAGCCTCCTGCAGACCGGGAATTGTGGGATGTTGTGGGTTGTTGTGTTCTGCGTCACCTGCCGAGATATCGGCGGCCTGCAGACCTTTGCGACTATAATAGCCGTTGCCGTCGGGCCGGCGCACCTTGATCGGGGCGTCAGTGATCTGCCCAGTTGCGGTGAGATGGTCAATCAAGCGCTTCACGTCGCCGTCGTCCAGCTCGTCCCCAGTGCTGATCTTCACTGCGTCAGCGATGATGGTCCGGTGCTCCATCTTGCCCGCCATTAGGGGGCTTGCGGAGGTCTTGATGGCCTTTACCGCGGCCGCGACGATACCCGGCGTCCATCTCAGCGGCGCTGAAGTCACATTCGCAGTGAGCGTAACTGGCTCGACCACGCCCACGCTGTCACCGCTCGGATATGTCGGTGGCTCGGCATTGGGGAGCGTAATCGATATTCTGCGAAAATAGCGGATTTCGGCGGCGGCCGAATAGTTCTGCTTCGTGCCGGTAAGTTTAAAATAGGAGCCGATGTCGTGCTTGATGCCGAAGCTCCGGGCCTCATCGGCGGTCAAAGGCTCCAGCGAATACTGGGCGCGTGCAAAGTTGGTCAGGCTCGCGGCACCCATCCCTGCGTCTTGTGACCGGAGATTTGCGCCCTTCGACGTGTGGTGGGTGATGAGGACGGCCATGCGGTATTGGTGCGCCAAATCCATCATGACGCCCTGCAGGAGCGTGGCCGCCGAGTTGTCGTTGATGTTGACGCCGCCGACGAGCTTGAGCAGTGGATCGACTGCCAGCACATCAGGTTCGACGGCGTCAAGCTCAGCACGGAGCGCCTGCACCCCAGCCAGATTCACTGAGGGGGTGCTACCGGCCGCGTGAAGCAGCGAGAATTGGCGTTCGGTCGGGGTAATGGCGAAAAAACGATCTCGCAAGTCGGCGTCGGCAATACCGAATCGCTGGCAGATTCCCCGTATGCGACGCGTCAGTTCCGCTTTTGAGTCTTCAGCGCTAAGGAAGAGCACCTTCTTGGGCCCACCGTAAATGTGAAGCCCAAGAAAATCGTTGTCCGACGCCAGCGAAATCAATATGGCTAAGGCCAAGGTGGATTTGCTCTGTCCACCAGGAGCGACGAAGAGCGTGACGCTCTCCCGCAGAAGGTACACGCCACAAATCCATTGCCGGTGTCCGATAGCAGCCGGAAGCTGGTCGATCGTAAGCGATGTTGATGCGAGCGTCGCTGGTATTGCGCGCTGCACCGCACCATTACCAACGAAGGCAACGCCGCGATCGCCAGAGGACGATACCAGCCGCGCAAGGTCAGCTTCGAGTTCAGCCCAATCATCTGTGGAACTAGGCGCCGGCCCGAACGCTGCGTTAATTTCTTGTGTCGTCCTGCCTAGTTCCTGCGGCACGCACATCAGACCATCATCTAGGTCCGCCACCGGCTGTGCCCTTCCGATAACCCCCCATCCCACACTCCGTGTTAGACCTTCTCGAAGCTGAGAGGCACCTGAGCCGGCGGTAGGCTCAGCCATAGGTTGATCGATGCCACTCCCGGTCATGGCCGTGGCCCTTCCACGTCCCGAGAAGGCGTCCAGCCAAGGGGATCGACCATCCATTTCCTGATCTCGCCAACGCGCCACGCGCTGGCGCGTTCGGTCAGCTTGCAAGGCGGGGGGAATTTGCCGGCCTTTATGCGGGCGTAGATAGTCGATCGCTTCATCCCCGTGAGGCTGCTGACCTCGGGCAGACGGATGAAGGCTTCGGACGGCAGACGGTCGTCGATATACGTGTTCACGACGGACACCCTAAGGTTTGTTGGCGTCCCGCTAATTATAGTGCCGACGGTTTCCTTGTAATTTCAGGTGATGGCTTCGCCTGCCTAGCCAAATGGCTAGGCAGCCACAGCCCCGATTTCACGCAAACGGTCGAGATAGTCGCTCCACCATTGCATCATCTTCGCGCGTTCTTCGAGCCGCACGCCTCGGTCATACGTCCCTCGCACCTCGTCGCGGTCCTTATGGGCAAGTGCGCGCTCAATGGCGTCGGCTGACCAAAGACCGGACTCATTGAGAATCGTCGACGCTGTCGAACGAAACCCGTGGGCCGTGACCTCGTCCTTGTCGTAGCCGAGGCGGCGCAGTGCCGCATTGAAAGTGTTCTCAGACAGAGGCCGCTTGGTCGAACGAACGGAGGGGAACACATAGTACCCTCTCCCTGTGAGCGCCTTCATGTCCGTCAGGATCGCCAGCGCCTGCGTTGATAGGGGGACCACGTGAAGCCGGCGCATTTTCATGCGCCCTTCCGGGATGGTCCACAGCCCCTTAGCAAGATCGAACTCAGACCACGCTGCGGCACGGAGTTCGCCGGGCCGGCAGAACAGGTGAGCCAGCAGTATCAGCGCATTTTTTGTCGTGGGCTGCCCAGCAAAACCATCAATCGCCCGCAGCAGCTGGCCAAACTCCTCCGGATCGAGGATCGCAGCACGATGGGCAGTCTTGGGCGCTGCCAGCGCGCCCTGGAGATTCGCGGCAGGGTTATCCTCGGCTCTATCCGTAGAGATCGCGTATTTGAACACCGCACCGGCAAAAGCGCGCATCCGGTTCGCCGTTTCTCGCTTGCCCGTCTTTTCCACGGCACGCAGTGCGGCCAGAAGTTCCGACGGTTTGATGTCTGATATTGGCAGGCTGCCGATGGAGGGCCTGAGCAGCGACAGGAGCCACCGCTTCTTATTGAGGGTCGCTTCGGCCCTTTCCTCGCCCTTAGCCTTGGCAATTAGCTCTTCTGCCACGGCCTCAAAAGTGTTGGCGGCACTTATGGAGGCCGCGAGTGCAGCCTTCTGCTTTTCGACCATCGGGTCCTTGCCGCCGGCCAACAGGCGCTTAGCCTCGTCCCGGCGCTCACGGGCATCCCTGAGGCTCACCGCAGGATAGGCACCGAAGGAAAGCAGCTTCTCCTTGCCGCCCATGCGGTACTTCATCCGCCAGAGCTTCCCCCCGCCAGAGTTGACCAGCAGGTACAGGCCGCCGCCATCTGCGAGCTTATACGCCTTCTCCCGCGGCTTGGCTGCGCGAATTGCGGTGTCGGTCAGGGTCATGATGGGGTATCTCCCAGCGATCAAGAACCAAATACCCCCGGCAATACCCCCACCTCGCGCTGGATGCAGATGGACAAGGCAGGAGCTTACCGGATGCCTAAGGCTTGATATTGGCTGGATTTTAGGACGTTTCAAGAGCCCCGCGGACTATCATGGAGGGGAAAATGGTGCCCGGGACCGGAATCGAACCAGTGACACGCGGATTTTCAATCCGCTGCTCTACCAACTGAGCTACCCGGGCACAGGTCCCGGGCAGCGCCGGGCCGAAAATGCCCGCGGGTTATAGGAGATGGGTTCGGCTTCCGCAAGCGGCAAAGCCAAGCTTTCGACGGCGGTGTCGGGCCGGGAAATCAGTCGCCTTCGTCGTCGCCGGCGGCCTGGGGCGGAAGCGCCGAGGCCTCTTCATCCTCCGGCGCCGCATCGCGGCCGGGGATCACGTAAGAGCCGGACAGCCAGCGATTGAGGTCGATGTCGGCGCAGCGGGCCGAGCAGAAGGGATGAAAGGCCTGCGCCGAGGGTTTGCCGCAGATCGGGCAGGGACGGACGGGCTTCAGCTTGATGACATTGTCCTTGGTCATGGGCTCTATATGGGCGCGCGCCGGCCGAGGCTCAACCGCCCCACGCGTCAGGCTCTCCCGCTGGAGCTTACGTTCCGATTGAATCGGAACGTAAGCTCTAAGTTATTGAGTTGTCGCGCTTTCGAATCGGAAAGGTGGAACCACTTTTCCTGAAAGTGCGCTAGACGACGGTCGGCGCCGACTGGTTCAGCCAGTTGAAATGCACGGGATACCCTTCCCCGGCGAGCAGATCGACGGTCTCGTTGAGCGGCAGGCCGACCACGGCCGAATAGGAGCCCACCAGCTTGACGACGAAGGAGCCGGCAATGCCCTGGATGGCATAGCCGCCCGCCTTGCCGCGCCACTCGGCGCTGGCGAGGTAGGATTCCATCTCCTTGTTGGACAGCCGCTTGAAGCGCACGCGCGTCTCGACCAGGCGCTGGCGAATCTGCTGCTTGGGCGTGATGAGGCAGAGGCCGGTATAGACACGGTGATTGCGGCCCGAGAGCAGGCGCAGGCACTGGCTCGCCTCGTCCATGGTTTCCGCCTTGGGCAGGACGCGGCGGCCGACGGCGACCACGGTGTCGGCGGCGAGGATCATGGCGTTGGAGGCTAGGCCGGCCGCGGTCGCCTTTTCCCAGGCGATTTCGGCCTTGCGGTCGGCCAGCCGGGCCGCGAGCCGGCGCGGCAGCTCGCCCTTGAGCGGCGTCTCGTCGACATTGGCGGGCACCAGGTGCTCGGGGTCGATGCCGATCTGGTTGAGCAGCGCCAGCCGGCGCGGCGAAGCCGAGGCGAGGATCAGGTCAGGACGGCTGGCCAAAGGACGCTTCGCTTTCTTGTTGATTGCCGCTCGGCCGCCGGGCCGCTTCCCCCGCGAAACCGGCATTGGCTTTGGCGAACCTCGCGCCGAGGCTTACTTGAAACGATAGGTAATACGGCCCTTGGTGAGGTCATAGGGCGTCATCTCGCACAGCACCTTGTCGCCGGCCAGCACCCGGATGCGGTTCTTGCGCATGCGGCCGGCCGTGTGCGCGATGATCTCGTGCTCGTTTTCCAGCTTCACCCGAAACATCGCGTTGGGCAGCAGTTCCAGCACCACGCCCGGAAACTCGAGCACTTCTTCCTTTGCCATTCTCACTCCTGAATAGTCCGGCGTGCCGCCGGAACGGATATACTTAAACGGTCTCTACTTGGCTGATCTGGGCGGGACGGGCCGCGAATGCGGCGCAACCTACCGGAACTCAGCCGCTTTGTGAACCACCCGAAACCAGCTCCGCAAGGCGCTCGCGCACCCGCGCCTGCAACTGGTCGCGCAGCGTGCGATAGGCCGAAAGCACGGCCTCGCGATTACCCTCCGTGGTGGTCGGATCGACCACGGTCCAGCTTTCGCGCGCGCCCAGGTCGAGATTGCGCGCCTCGACCGCCGCCTCGGCATCGGCCGAGAGCGTCACCACGAGGTCGAAACGGCTGGCGACGAGTTCATCCAGGATATGGGGCGTATGGACCGACATGTCGATCCCTATCTCCTCCATCACCTCATGGACGAAGCCGTCCGCCTTGCCGGATTGAACGCCGGCGGAGCGGGCAATGATCCGGCCGGCGAAGAATTTGCGCGCCAGGGCCGCCGCGATGGGCGAGCGCACCGAGTTCATCGAGCAGACGAAGAGCACGGACGGCAGATCGCTCTCGCGCTCGTCGATGCGCGCCGCATAGGGCTGCACGGCGCAGATCAGGGTGAAGAGCCGCCGCGCCGTGTTGAGGTCCATGTCGAGCTTGTTGGCAAGCCGGGTCATCAGCAGCTCGGCCGCCTCATTGTGGAGCGCCCGCCGCGCCATGTCGACGGTTTCGATCTGGTAGGTCGAGGCGCTCTTGATGGCCTCGTAATAGGAATCGCGGATGCGGAAATAATCGCGGATGAGCCAGCGGAACGGCGTCAGCGACAGGTAATGCGCGGCGATCGGCTCGAAAGTTTCGGGATTGCGGACGTCGAGTACGATGTGGTTGCCGACGATCGAAACATGCAGCGCATAGGGACCGTGCGCCGCGACCCGGGCTGGGGCGAACCTGTTGTCGTCCACGAGGTCGTAGATGGCGACGCGCCATTCATGCACCTCGTCGGGGTCGATCGAGGTGATGGTCGAGGGGTCGAGCGTGACCGTCACGATGCGGTCGGAGTCGGCGAAGGTCCGTTGCGTCGGCACGGCGCTATCGGTTGAGCCGGATGGCGACGGAGCGGCCATGGGCGTCGAGCCCCTCGGTGGCGGCCAGCCTGACGGCGGCATCGGCCAATTCGGCCAGCGAAGCCGGATCGCAGCCCAGGAGCGAGGTCCGCTTCATGAAATCCAATACGCCGAGGCCCGACGCATAGCGCGCCGAGCGCGCCGTAGGCAGCACATGGTTGGAGCCGCCGACATAGTCCCCGATCGCCTCGGGGGTATGGTGGCCGAGGAAGATGGCGCCGGCGTTGCGGATTTGCGGCAGCAGCGCATAGGGGTCGTCGAGGGCGAGCTCGACATGCTCGGAGGCAATGCGATTGGCCAATGCCGCCGCTTCCTCGAGACTCCCCACCGTGATCACCGCGCCGAAGCGCTCCCAGCCCTCGCGGGCGATCTCCGCCCGGGGCAGCAGCGCGACCTGGCGGGCCACCTCCTTGCCCACCGCGTCGGCGAGCGCCGGATCGGTGGTGACGAGGATGCCCTGCGCGCCGCCGCCATGCTCGGTCTGCGCCAGCAGGTCGGCGGCCACCCAGGCCGGATTGGCGGAGGCATCGGCAATGACCAACACCTCGGAGGGGCCGGCGATCATGTCGATGCCGACCGCGCCGAAGACCTGCCGCTTGGCCGCCGCGACATAGGCGTTTCCGGGTCCGGTGATCTTGGCCACGGGCGCAATCGTCGCCGTGCCATAGGCCAGGGCGCCGATCGCCTGCGCGCCGCCGATGCGGTAAATCTCGCTGACGCCGGCGATTTTGGCGGCGGCCAACACGGCATTATTGACCTCGCCGCGCGGCGTCGGCACCGCCATGGCGATGCGGCCGACGCCGGCGACCCTGGCCGGCACGGCATTCATCAGTACGGAGGACGGATAAGAGGCCGTGCCGCCGGGCACATAGATGCCGACGGCCTCGACAGGCGTCCACAGCGTACCGAGCGTGACGCCGATGGCGTCCCGGTAGATGTGATCGGCCGGCTTCTGCTGTTCGTGATGCGCCCTGATGCGATCATGCGCGAGCTGCAGCGCCGCCCGGACCTCCGCCGGAACAGCCGCCGCCGCGGCCTCGATCTCCGCCTCGCCGAAGCGCATGGTTTCAGGCGTCAACGCCAGCCGGTCGAAGCGCTCGGTATAGCCCAGCACCGCCGCATCGCCGCGCCGGCGCACGTCCTCGAGGATGTCGGCGACCACCTTGCCGACCTCCTCCGACGCCTCGCGCTTGCTGGCCAGGAGCGCCGCGAAATCATTCGGGAAGCCGGCCGCGCGGCTGTCGAGCCGGACCGGCATCAGAGCTCGTGCTCCGGCCGCGCCTTGGCGGCCCAGGCGGCCCCCAAATCCTCGAGCTGCGCCTCGATGCACTCGACCGCGAGCCTTATGGTGCCGCCGCCGGCGAAGCGGAGCTCGATGGTGCCCGCCGGCTCATCGGTGGGCGTGAAGCGGATATCGAGCAGTTCCAGCACGCCTTCGCTGGCATTCATGTTGATGCCGGCGGTCTTCACATCGCTGACCCGCGCAAAGCTCAGCGCCGTCCGCCGTCGCTGCCCCTTGCCGCGCTCGCCCGCCTCCCAGGCATAGCGGTTCATCAGCAGCGCGAAGCGGTGGTCGCCCTCCGCAAAGGCGAGATCGGGCACCCGCACCACCGCATCCTGCGTGGTGGCGGAGATGACGTCGAGGTCTTCGCTGTCCAGCGCAAGCAGCTTGAGATCGGCCATGGGGGCATCCCGGTTGTTGGCGCCCGTCAGATAGCCCCTGCCCCGCCAATCCACAAGCCGCCCCCAGCCATTCGGCTGCCAGCCATTCGGCTGGACCGGACTTTCGATGTGGGCAGGTAGGGAGCGCGTTGCTCATCCTTCGACAAGCTCAGGATGAGGTCGGGGTATCAGCTCAGGATAAGGTCGGCGTATTAATTGGGGGCGCACCCCTAAACTCCCACCTCATGCCAAACCCCCACCTCATGGTGAGCCTGTCGAACCATGGGCAACGCGCTCCCTACCTGCCCACATCGAAAAGCCGACGCCATTCGGGCATAGCCCTCATGGCCTTCTCACCTAAAATCCCTCCACCGGGAGGGATTTTGCCACCTTGCGGCCGGTTTGAAGTCCAGCCGAATGGCTGGCTGGGTCAGCCGGCGATGCGTTCGATTTCGGCGCCGCAGCCGGAGAGTTTTTCTTCCAGGCGTTCGAAGCCGCGATCGAGGTGGTAGATGCGGTTGACCATGGTTTCGCCGCGGGCGGCGAGCCCGGCGATCACCAGCGACACGGAGGCGCGGAGATCGGTGGCCATGACCTGCGCGCCGGTCAGCGCCGGCTTGCCGGTAACCGTTG
Organism: Devosia sp.; assembly: GCA_035547675.1. Classification (GTDB taxonomy): domain Bacteria; phylum Pseudomonadota; class Alphaproteobacteria; order Rhizobiales; family Devosiaceae; genus DASZTU01. The sequence continues at coordinate 17,467 of DASZUI010000172.1, read as the reverse complement.
CCACCTGCCCTTCGACGCGGATATCGGCGCCGAAGCGGGCGAGTTCGGCCACATGCATGTAGCGGTTCTCGAAGATCGTCTCGCGGATGTGCGCGACGCCCGAGGACATGGTCATCAGCGCCATGAACTGGGCTTGCAGATCAGTGGGGAAGCCGGGGAACGGCTCGGTCTCGACATCGACGGGCTGAATGCCGTTGCCATTGCGGCGTATGCGGACCCCGCCTTCCTCCGCGGTGACGTGGGCGCCGGCCTCGCCGAGCACATCGAGCGCCTTCTGCAGGTGCTGCGGGCGGGCGCCGCGCAGCAGCACGTCGCCGCCGGTCATGGCGGCAGCCATGGCGTATGTGCCGGCCTCGATGCGGTCGGGCAGCACTTCATGGGTGGCGCCATGGAGCGAGGTCACGCCTTCGATGACGAGGCGCTCCGTGTCGATGCCCGAAATCCTTGCCCCCATGGCAACGAGGCAGCGGGCCACGTCGCCGACCTCCGGTTCCTGGGCGGCGTTTTCGATCACCGTCGTGCCGCGGGCGAGCGTTGCCGCCATCATCACCGTGTGGGTAGCCCCCACCGAGACGCGCGGGAAGCGCACCGAGGTGCCGACCAGCCCGCCGCGGGGGGCGCGCGCCACCACATAGCCCTCCTCGATTTCGAGCTCGGCGCCGAGCGCCTTGAGCCCGTCGATGTGGAAATCGACGGGGCGGGTGCCGATGGCGCAGCCGCCGGGCAGCGACACGCGGGCATTGCCTTCGCGGGCCAGCAGCGGCCCGATCACCCAGAAACTCGCCCGCATGGTCGAGACGAGCTCATAGGGGGCGGTGGTATCGACGATCTCGGCGGCATGGAAGGTCATGCGCTGGCCGGCGACGGCCTCGCCGGAGCGGCGGCCATGCACGGCGATGTCGACGCCGTGATTCTCGAGGATTTTTTCGAGCTGCTTGACATCGGCCAGCCGCGGCACGTTCTCCAGCACCAGCGGCTCGCTGGTCAGGATCGAGGCGATCATCAGCGGCAGGGCGGCGTTCTTGGCGCCGGAGATCGGGATTTCGCCGTTGAGTTGATTGCCGCCGACCAGACGAATGCGATCCATATCGATGTCCCGAGTGCCGCGGCCAAACGGGGCCTGCGGGGCGCGATGCGCCGGTTGAAGTCCTATCTACCTGAATCCCGGCGAGGGAAACAGGCCGCGCGCAGCTCAGGCCCGGCCGTTTCCGTCCGGCGCGGACTTGGACGGCGCGGACTCCGACGGTTCGGGCGCGGGCGGCCGGGAATCGGCCGGCGCCTGCTTGCGGCGGCGCAGGTTTTCCCGGAGCTTTGCGGCCAATCTGTGCTCGCGCGCCTTGGCTTCGTCCGACTTTGACATGAAGGCGTTAACAGTTTCGAAAGCTATCGCCGGCGCGCCACAATCGGCGCGGGCAGCAGCACTTCTAGCAGAAAACGGCCGGGGACCGCAGTTGCTTTTGGCCTTGCGTCACCCCGCCCCCTATGGCATCAACCGCCGCGACTTGGGCCGGGGCGAATTCCCAGCCCCTTTGGCCTTGGCTGCCGTAGCTCAGTGGTAGAGCACTCCCTTGGTAAGGGAGAGGTCGACAGTTCAATCCTGTCCGGCAGCACCAGCAATTCAGCCAGATTTCCCCTTCCCCTGCCCCCTACACCACTCCTGCCACATGCCGCGGAATGCGGTTTCGAGGTGGCGGGCGAAGGCGGGGGCGTTGGCTAGGGGGGAGACGAGGAAGCGGTGGCGGAGGGATTGGCGGAGGGCGGTGAGCGCGGGCAGGTCGGCGGCGAAGGCGGCGGCCTTTTGCGCGTAATCGGCCGGGTCGGCGGCGATCCATTCGGGCATGCCCATATTGTGCAGGATGCTCTCGCCCATATGGGCGACGTAGCGGTCGCCCCTGAGCGTCAGGACCGGCACGCCCATCCATAGCGCCTCGGCGCTGGTGGTGCCGCCGGCATAGGGGAAGGGGTCGAGGGCGATATCCACGTCGTTGTAGCGCGCCAGATGGGCGCCGTAGTCGTCGACCGCATCCTGCAGGACCAGCCGCTCGCCGGCGATGCCGAAGCGGGCGAAGCGCGCGCGCACCTCCTCGCTCACGTGGCTGTCGCCCAGGGTGCGGGAGCGGAGCAGCAGGCGGCTTTCCGGCACGGCGCGCAGCACATCGGCCCAGCAGGCGGCGGTGCGGTCGTTGACCTTGTTGATGTTGTTGGCGCTGCCGAAGGTGACGAAGCCGTTGGCGAGCGCCGGCGGCCTCGCGAGCGGCACGGCGAGGCGCGGCGGGGTGAAGCAGAGATAGGTATCGGGCAGGCGCCAGGGCCTCTCGATCCACTGGTCTTCCTCGGTCTCCGGGATGACCCAGCGGTTGGCGAGCACGTAGTCGATCGCGGCGAGGCCGGTAGTGGCGAAATAGCCGAGCCAGGTGACGGCGATCGGCGCCGGCTTTTCGGCGAAAGCCAGCAGCCGGTTGCGTCCGGTATGGCCCGAGAGGTCGATGAGGATGTCGATGCCGTCGGCGCGAATCCGGTCGGCCAGCTCGGCGTCCGACAGCTCGGCCGTGTCGCGCCAATTGCCGACGATCTGGCGGAAGCGCGCCGTGAGGTCGTCGGGACGCTCGGTGTTCGAATAGGCGAAGAGTTCGACCGCGTTGCGGTCGAGCGCGGCCAGCGGCGCCTCGAGGAAGAAGCCGACGGGGTGCCGGCGCAAGTCACCCGAGACCAGCCCGACCTTGAGGCGCCGGTCGGGCTCGGGCGCATTCGCGTGACGGGAAGCGGCGGGTATCCGCGCCGCGACGGCCTCGCCCCAGCGACGCGCCTCGTCCACCATTGCGGCCACCGGCATGTCGCCGACATAATTGATCGAGAACAGATATTCGCTCCAGGCCCGGAAATAGTCCGGCCGGAGGCGCAGCGCCTCGCGGAAATGCCCTATGGCCTCGGCATGGCGGCCCATGGCGACGAGCGCGCCGCCGAGCTGCGCCTGCGCCACCGGATTGTCGCCGGTGGTGGCGATCGCCATGCGATATTGGGCTTCCTCGCGCTCCATCGGGCTCATTTCGCGCGCCTCGGCCGCTTCGTCGAGCGGCTGGCCGAGCACGGCCTCGAGCTCCTCTTTGAGCGCGCGGTTGTCGGGCACGAGGCGCAGGGCCAGGCGCGCCGCCTCCAGCGCGCCGGCCTCCTCGCCCAGTACGGCCAAAGCGCGGGCAAGCCCGGCATAGGCGGGGGCGCTGGGGCGGAGATAGGCGGCGGCGCGATAATTATCGGCGGCGAGGCGATGCTTGCCCATGGCGGCCGCGACATCGGCAAGGCCGAGATGGGCAGCCTCGTGCTCGGGCATCTGCGCCATTACGGCGCGGTAGTGGTCTATAGCGAGCTCGGGCGCGCCGCTCGCCGCCAAAGCGTCGGCGAGCCAGACATGCGCATCGACGAAGCCGGGCTGCAGCGAGACGGCTTTTTCGAAGCAGGCGACCGCCTCCCCTGCCCGGTCCAGCGACACCAGGGCACGGCCGAGATAGGCATGCGCCTCGGCGATGTCGGGGCGCCGGGCGATGGCCCGGCGCTCGGCCTGCGCCGCCTCCTGCGCCCGGCCGGCGGCGAGCAGGGCCATGCCGTAATGCACCTCGAAAGCGGGGCTGGGATCGTGGCGCACCGCCTTGCGGTAGCTCTCCGCCGCTTCGGCGGGGCGGGCCAGCGTCATCAGCGCGAGACCGTGATTGGCATGGAAGATGGCGCGCGAGGGCGCGGCGGCGACCGCCCTGGAAAAGGCGCGCTCGGCCTGCTCGGGCATGCCGAGGCGGTGGAAGGCGAGGCCCAGGCCGTTCAGCGCATCGGGGTGGCCCGGCCTGGCGGCGAGCACCTGCTGAAAGGCCAAGCCGGCCTCGCGTGGCTGGTCCAGGCGCAGCAAATCCATGCCGCGCGCCTGCAACTGCGCCACCGATTCCGGCAGGACCGGCGTGCCGCCGGCGAGGGCCTGCCAGACCGGGCTGGCCGGCGTCTTCTGCTTCATGTCCCGCTCCCCGCGTCACCGGCCGGACACTCGTGCAATCATCGAGCCGGCGCAAGCTGTTGCGCGGACGCTACGATGGCTGCGGCCGCGTCCCGGCTAACCGCAATGTGATCGCCGGGGCAACGGCTTTGCGGGCAGTATGAAGGAAGCGTCAACCCTGAACGAGGCTGGATGGCGGCCTGTTGCGGAATGTCCCTGTTGCCGGAAAAGCACGCTGCCGGAGAGAGGCGCTTCGCAACGCAACCTTGGCCGCCGGCAGGCATTTATGTGGCCGCGGCGAGAGATTTCTGCCGCCCTTTACGACGAGATAGTTGTTCCATGAGCATTGCCATCGATCTTTCACGGCGCCACTTCCTGTTCGGCGGCGCCAGCCTGTCGGCGCTGGCACTCGCCGGCTGCACGACCACCGAAGGGCCATCGGAGGCCGAGCCGCGCATCGACCCCTATTACCTGTCGATGTATGCCCCGGACCCCAACGAGAAATTCCCCCTGCCGCCGGTCGACCTCAGGCAGGTCGATCCGCGCTTCTGGCGCGCCGAGGTCGACGACCCGACCGGCGAGCGGCCGGGCACGCTGGTCGTCCACACGGCCGAGCGCTACCTCTACCTGGTGCGCGAGGGTGGCCGGGCGATCCGCTATGGCGTCGGCATCGGCAAGGAGGGCTTCGCCTGGAGCGGGCATGGCCATATCGGGCGCAAGGCGGAGTGGCCGCGCTGGACGCCGACCCAGGCCATGATCAAGCGCGACCCGGAAACCAACGGCCCCTGGGCCGGCGGCATGGATGGCGGCACGAACAACCCGCTCGGCGCCCGCGCCATGTATATCTACAACGATGCCGGCAAGGACATGCTCTACCGGGTGCACGGCACGAACGATCCGCCGAGCATCGGCCATGCGGTCTCGAGTGGCTGCGTGCGGCTCATCGACCAGGACGTCATCGATCTTTACGGGCGCGTGCCGGTGGGCACGCCCATCCTGGTCGTCTAGAGCATTTCACGTTCTGATTGCATCAGAACGTGAGCTCTAACTTCTTGAGTTGTCGCGTTTTCGAACCGGAAAAGTGGAACCACTTTTCCTGAAAACGCTCTAGCAGGGAACTTCCGTCGCCGCCGCGCATTTCCGGCCTTGACCGATGAAATGTCAGCGGATGGGGACAAGATGTTGGATACCCTCGAGCAAAGGATGGGTGGGCGCGACCGGCTGCTGCCGATTGAGATCGCGCATCACAGCCTGTTCACGGCCCGCGAGAAGATCGAATTGCTGACCCGGCTCAAGGCCGAGGTTACGAACGAACGGGCCAATCCACTCGCCCTGGGCTTCAGCCCCGAGGAGATCGACCGCGCGATCGAGGAAGTGAAGCTCGGCGCACAGAACGGCGAAGGCACCGAGACGGTGCTGCGCGGCGACAACTAGCGCCGCAGGCCGCATCGCCGGGATGATATCGGGCCGCGCCGCGGCCCTTTTTCATCCCTTGACCGTCGGGGTGAGCTGGATTTCGACGCGCCGGTTCTGGGCGCGGCCGGCATCGGTGGTGTTGGTGGCGATCGGATCGGCGGAGCCTCGGCCTTCGATGTAGAAGCGGGACTGGTCGACGCCCTGATTGGCGAGGGCGGTCGCAACCGCCACGGCCCGGCGCTGCGAGAGGTTGCGGTTATCCGTTTCGGCGCCCTCAGCATCGGTATAGCCGTAGACGCTGACCTTGGTCTGGTCGAAATGCTTGAGCACCAAGCCGATCGCGGCGAGTGTGGCGGCGGCCTCGGGCCGGGCGACCGATTTGTCGCCGTCGAAGATGATTGCGGCCGGCAGGTTCAGCACGATCTGGTTGCCGACGCGAGTGACCGAAAGGCCACTGCCCTGCAATTGCGTGCGCAGCTCGGTTTCCTGCTTATCCATGTAAACCGAGGCGGCGCTCGCCTGGGGCGCCGGGGCAGCGGGTGTCGCCGGTGCAGCGGCGGCGGGCTTGACCGGCCGGCCGGCAAAGGGGTTGGGCACGGTGGCGCAGCCCGCCAGCAGCAAAAGCGCGAGCCCGGCCAGGGTAAGGCGAATCGTCATGGCGCTCCCCGGATTGGAGGGATGTCGTCTTGAGCGACAATGCGGCAACAGCTTGGCGGCAAGAGGCTGGCGGCGCGCTATTCGGCGGCCGGAATCGCTGGCCCCGCCGCGACGTCCATGGCCTCGACCCGCCGCAGCACCTCCATGACCTTGCCGACATTGACGATGTGGCGCTGCTCCATGGAGAAGTTCAGCGTCACATATTGCCGGCCGGGGCAGAAGGTGCAGATGTTCACCGCCGGGTGCCAGGCGCCGCAATAGATCGGCTCCATCATGCCCTGCGTCATCGGTCCATAGGTGCGGTGCGGCGGCACCAGGGTCAGCACGATATGCGTGCCGCCATTGAAGCGCCAATAGCGTTCGCCGGGCAGCCAGGGTGCGATGCGGTTGAGCTGGCGCAGCGAGCGGAACATGGAGTTGATCATCACCTGGAACTGGGTGATGTCCTTCTGCTCGATCTTGCCCACGGTATCGTCGACCTCGCGCACGAAGGCGAGGAAATCGTCGTTCACCTTGAACTTGGCCGCCAGCGCCCGCACGCGGAAGAAATCGTCGTCGGCGTCGTGCCGCTTGCCGTCGAGCATGGTGTAGGCGGCGCCGATCACCTTGCGGCTCATATGCTTGTCGCGGCCCTCGCCATTGAGCGCATAGGTCACGAGCGCGAACATCAGCGAGCGCTGGCGCACCCCGATCCGGTAGGCGAGGCGGCGCAGCCGGGCGCGCTCGATGGCGAGCGTGCGGAAGCCCCAGGGCTGCTCCTTGGGCGCCAGGATATAGGCGAAAAGCATCGAGGTGCCGGCCAGCATCCAGGCGCCGAACAGGCCGGAAAGCTTCTTGCCGAAGCCGACCCTGGAATTGCGGTCCGACATGATGCCGTGACTGGCATTGGCGGAGCGGGTGAGGAGCGCCGAATCCGAGCCCTCGAGCAGGGCGTGGCTGGAGCGCACCTGGATGACCGAAGCGCGGCCCTCGGCATCTGGCCCGCCGCGCCGCACCGCCGCCATGACGCGGAACAGCGGCAGGTCGTCGCGCTCGAAGATGTCGGACGATTTGCTCAGCCATTTGTCGGGATAACCGTCGAAATCGTCGACGATCTCGACCGAGGTGATGGCGTCGAGCAGGTGCTTGGGGAAGGGCTGGCCCGGCCGCGCGCCGACGAAGCCATGCGTCAGTTGCGGGGCGAGATTGACCATCTCGGCCACTAAATTCGCCAGACCTTCCTGGTCGAAGGCGAGTTGAGAGAAGGCGGTAAAAAAGACTGTGTCCTTGCCCTCGTAGAGGAACCACTGGAAATCGGTGAAAAGCGCCTGCGGATCGTCCCGGACGGCGGCGAGCGCGCCCGCGAGAACTTCAGTATCGGCGGTAGCGAAGCTGCTCGACGAAAAACTCTTCACCCGAATACCCCCAAGCCCAGTCAAATGGGATGTTACCGGCGTCAAGGCACATCTTCAACGGTGCAGGCTGCCGCATGAACCTGCGATTAACGATGCCGCTTCGTACAATGCGCCAGTCCCGTTATCGTTCGGCCGGCGGCCCGCCGGGCCGGGGCATATCCGGCGCCGACACTTTTTCGTTACACTGCGGGTGCATCAAGGCCGCGCGCCGCTCGGGCTTTCGGCCGTCCCGGCCATCGAGGCCGATCAAATCGGCGCATCCTGGCGAGCTGAGGGTGGTTTCGACGGCCAGAGCCGGTTGCGCCTTCCGGGGCCGGCCGGCCCGGCTCGGCCCCGCCTAGGACGTTTTGACCCGATTCGGGGGCTTGCCCTCGGGGCGGAGGGTGATATGCCCGATCATGATGCTTGCCGAGTGCCGCCCGGCGGGGCGGCGTCGTCTAAAATTGTACAAGGACCGATGACGAATGGACTATCGCGGTATTTTCGAAGACGCAGTCGACGCCCTCAGGCAGGAGAAGCGCTACCGTGTGTTCGCCGACATCGAGCGCATCGCCGGCCGGTTTCCCAGGGCGCTCTATCGCGACACCGCCGACAATGCCCGCGAGATCACCATCTGGTGCTCCAATGACTATCTCGGCATGGGCCAGCATCCCAAGACCATCGCCGCCATGCAGGACGCCGCCGAAAAGCTCGGCGTCGGCGCCGGCGGCACGCGCAACATTTCGGGCACCAACCGGCCGCTGGTCGAACTCGAGCGGTCGCTCGCCGATTTGCACCGCAAGGAAGCCGCGCTCGTTTTCACCTCGGGGTTCGTGTCCAACGAAGCGGCCATCTCGACGATCGCCCGGCTGCTGCCGGAATGCGTGATCTTCTCCGACCAGCTCAACCACGCCTCCATGATCCAGGGCGTGCGCCAGTCGGGCATGCAGAAGCACATCTTCCGGCATAACGACATGAAGCATCTGCGCGACCTCTTGGCCGCGACGGACCGGCACCGGCCCAAGCTCATCGTTTTCGAATCGGTCTATTCGATGGATGGGGACATCGCGCCCGTCGCGGAGATCTGCGACCTCGCTGCCGAGTTCGGGGCCCTCACCTATATCGACGAAGTTCATGCCGTCGGCATGTATGGCCCGCGGGGCGGCGGCATCGCCGACCGCGAAAACCTCATGGACCGGATCGACGTCATCGAGGGCACGCTCGCCAAGGGTTTCGGCGTGATGGGCGGCTATATCGCGGCCAACAAGGCGATTATCGACGCGGTCCGCTCCTATGCCCCCGAATTCATCTTCACCACCGCCCTGCCGCCGGCGCTCTGCGCCGCCGCCCGCGCCTCGATCGAGCATCTGAAGACCTCGAATTTCGAGCGCAGCCAGCACCAGGCGCAGGTCGCCCGCACCAAGCAGGCGCTGACCGAGGCCGGCCTGCCGCTGATGGCGACCGCGACCCATATCGTGCCGCTGATGGTGGGCGATGCGCGGCTCTGCAAGGCCGCCAGCGACATGCTGATGGAAAAGCACAACATCTATATCCAGCCGATCAATTACCCCACCGTGCCCAAGGGCACCGAGCGCCTGCGCATCACCCCGACGCCCTATCACGACGAGACGATGATCCTCGAACTCCGGGACGCCCTCGTCGCCGTCTGGGCCGCCCTCGAACTCCCCCGCGAAGTCCCCGCCGAAGCCGCAAGCCAGGCCAAGCTCACCTCCGGCGACCTCACCCTCCCCACCGTCGGCGGCTAGCAGGCATTCGGCTGGACTTCGAACCGGCCGCAAGGCGGCAAAATCCCTCCGGTGGAGGGATTTTAGGTGAGAAGGCCATGAGGGCTATGCCCGAATGGCGTCGGCCTTTCGATGTGGGCAGGCCAGCCATTCGGCTGGACCGGCCTTTCGATGTGGGCAGGTAGAGAGCGCGAGGCCCATACTTCGAGGCTCCCTGCGGTCGCACCTCAGGATGAGGTCGTGGAAGAATCCCCCGACCTCAGGGTGAGGTGCGAGGCGGGAGCCGAGCCTCGAACCATAGCGCGCGCTGCCCAAGGCCCCCTCACCCGGCGCTCACGCGCCGACCTCTCCCCCGAGGGAGAGGTGAAGAGGGGCAGTACCTCGCCGCCACATCACCTCTCCCTCTGGGGGAGAGGTCGGATTGCGTCAGCAATCCGGGTGAGGGGGCCTGACGGGCAGTAGCAACAGGCTCAGGATGAGGTCGAGCGTATCGACCGGGCGCGCCGACAAATCTCCCCACCTCATGGTGAGCTTGTCGAACCATGGGCCACGCGGGCCGGCCCCCGGAGCCGAATGGCTATTTGCCGGGGAAGTGCAGCAATTCGCCGAGGGAATCGATGTCCACGTCGGCGCGGGGGAGAAGGCCGTCGGGCCAGGGTTGGCCGTTGCGGAACCAGGCGGTCTGCAGCCCGGCCTGGGCGGCGCCGACGACGTCGACTTCGGGATTGTCGCCGACATAGAGCGTTTCGCCGGGGGGGATGCCGAGGCGGTCGGCGGCGAGGTGGAAGATCGCGGGATCGGGCTTGCGCAGCCCCACGGCCTCCGAGATGACGACGGTCTGGAGCAGGTCGATAAGCCCGATGGACTTGAGCTTGGCCAATTGCACACGCTCATTGCCATTGCTGATGACGCCGAGGGGCAGACCCCGGGCATGGATGGCCTCGACGGTTTCCTTCGCCCCGTCATTGAGCACGGCACAGCTCGGATAGATGGCGCGATAGTCCTCGAGCAATTCGGCGGCGCTAACGTCCTTGATGCCGAGCGCGGCGACGAAATCGGGATAGAGCACGTCCTTGGCGATCCGGCCATTGTCCTCCATGTCGAGGAAGCGGCTCTGATAGATGGCCGCGTCGATGCCGCCCAGGCGGCTCGCGAAGCGCTCATACTGGCCGGCGATGAAGGCGCGGATGGCCCCCGCCCTGATGATCAGGGTTTCATCCAGATCGAACAGCACCGCCCGGATCATGCCCGCAACCTCCTCCTCATGGCTTCCGGCTTCGTTGAGCATGAGTGGCGGGCGAAGGCAAGACGAGTGACGGCGGGAGAGGGCGGTACCGGTCGGCGCCGCTCAGCCGGTGAGCACGATGCGCATCAGGTCGGCGGTATTCTTGGCGCCCAGCTTCTCCATGACGCGGGCCCGGTGCACTTCAATGGTGCGTGGCGAAATGCCGAGTTCGCGGCCCGCCTCCTTATTGGACTGGCCGTTGGTGATCAGCTGCAGCACCTCGCGTTCGCGCGGCGTGAGCTGGGCGAAACCACGCACCTCGACCAGCCGCTTGCCTCCCTGGACGGCCCCCAGATGCACGTCCTGGCGCAGCGCGTCCAGCACGGCGCGCACCAGCCGCTCGGTATCGATGGGCTTGGTCACCACGTCGGAGGCGCCCGCCTTCATGGCGCGCACGGCGAGGTCGACATCGGTGGCGTTGGCCAGCATGAAGACCGGCGTGCCGGTCCGCATCGCCTTGATCCGGCGCAGCAGGCCGAGCCCGTCCTCATTGCCGACGCGCATGTTGATGACCGCGACATCCGGCCGCCGGCGCTCGACGCCGGCGCAGAAATTCTCCGCATCGAGGGAGAACGTGGTCTGGAAGCCCTCGAGCCGGAACAGCAGGCTCAGCGCTTCGCAGGTCTGCGGATCGGCATCCACGACATGAACCAGCCGATCGCGATTGTAGAAAGAGTGATAAAAAATATCCTCGCCCATTGGCCTCTCCACCGCTCCGGCAGGCGGCCTCTGCCGCGCCGGATCCGCGCTTTCCGGGCCCTGTTCCCAGGTGCAGGCCCACGATCATTCAGGAGAAACGCTATCGCGCTTCCATTTAGGCGGTCATCCGCAATTGTCCTGACACGATCGGACTCTTTAGGATGGACTACCTATTTGCCTAGGCTTAAAGGCCTATATTGGCGAAATCAAGAGACAATATTCCTATCTCCTGTAACGCTTGTAACGGCTGCCGGCCGCACGGTGAGCGGAATTTGGGCAGGTCGTGAGAAAAGTGCGGGTTTTCCCGGCCACGCGGAAGCAGACCGGCGCGCGCAGGACGGCGCCGATCGCCTCGGACGGATGCGGCGGGGGTCAGCTCTGGGCCGGCACGCCCTTGACCAGGGCGTCGCGAATTTCGGTGAGCAGGACTTCTTCCTTGGTCGGGGGCGCCGGCACGGGCGGACCCGGATCGACCACGGCTTCCCGCTTCATCATGTTGATCCCCTTGACGACCATGAACAGCACCCAGGCGATGATGAGAAACTTCACCAGCGCATTGAGGAAATTGCCGATGTTGAGCGTCGCCGCGCCCGCCGCCTTGGCAGAGGCGAGTGTCGTGATCGTCGCGTTGGACGGGTTCGACAGCACGACGAACAGGTTGGAGAAATCGATGCGGCCCAGAATGAGGCCGATCAGCGGCATGAACAAATCGTCGACGATGGATGAGACGATCGCCCCGAAGGCCGCGCCGATGATCACGCCGATGGCGAGATCGATCATATTGCCCTTGATTGCGAAGTCCCGGAATTCCTTGAGCACTGATGAGGCCATTTATCCCTTCTCCTTGCCCGCCCGCCGGGGAAGATTTCAACAATTGGATTGAGTTTGCAATCTCCCGCATGCGCCGGGGGTGGACGGCGCCCGGCGGCGCGGCGCGCCTTCTTGCAAAATGCACAGGGACTTAACGGCTTCTTTACCATGTTTTCCGCAATGTGGTGTGTAACCCGGGCGCCAGCATTGCGGCCGCCCGCCTCGTGATGGGTCGGATCGGACATGGCTCGTGCCTTCCCCAGCTCGCCGGTGGATATCGGCGAAGCGCCGCAGACGGACGATTGGCAGGCCCTGAAAGGCGAGCTGGTCGCCCTGCTCGATCAGGTCGAAGGGCAATATGCCAGCCGGGCCGGGCATGACCCCGCCTTTGCCGGATTTGCGCAGCGCATGCGCGACCTGCGGTATAAAGTCGCGGATGCGCCGGCCGAGGATCGGCGGCGCGAGGCGCTGCGCTCGGTAAAGCGGCAGGTGGACCGTTTCAACGAGCGCGGCGAGCCCGAATCAGCGCCGGCAGAGTCGGCGCTGCAAACGGCCATCCAGGAGATTCGGCTGCGGACCCGCCCGGAGCCGGCGCGCGCCGCGGCGCCGATCGCGCGGATGGCGCCGCCGCACGAGGCATCCGCCGACGGCGATATCGACGACCGGCTGCGGCGCCTCGAGGGGGAACTCGCCTCGCGCACCAGCGGCAGGGCGGAGATGCGGGAGATTTCCGGCCATCTGGCGCAACTGACGCAGATGGTCGAAGCGCTGGCCGGCGCCGTCGGGGACGATAGCCAGACCCGGCGGCTCGAAACGCAGATCGCCGGCCTGGTGCAATTGGTCTCCCGCGGGCCGCAGGCCGATGTCGCGCAGCTCGGCGAGCGGATCGACCAGGTCGCGGCGACGCTGGACCGGCTGGCCGACCTGCAGGTGCAGCAGATTCATCATGCGGTGCTGGAAGCCGAATCCGGGCCGGGCAAGGAGGCCGAACAGGCCCGGGGCCTGCAGGCCGTAGAGGAAAGCCTGCGCAACATCTACGACCGGATGGACGCGCTGGAGCACAGCCTGGCGCTGCCCGGCGCCGAATTCGAGCGGATCGGCGCCATGCTGGCCGAGATCGGCGGCCGCATCGGCGAGCCGGCCGCCTCTCCGGCGCAGCAGGACCGGCTGGTCGGGCTGATCGATGCGCTCAACGGGCGCGTCGCGGCCATGGAAGGCCGGCATGCCGGCATCGACCTGCTGAAGGCCGATATCGACGACCTCCGCGACACGGTGCTCGAAACGGTCGAACCGCGCTTTCAGGATATTCAGCAGCGGCTGGGCGACATCAAGGACCGGCTGGCGATCCGCGCCGCCGATCCGCCGGGCGTGGCGCAGCTCGAAGCACAAATTCGGCAGCTCGTCGCCCGCATGGATCAATCGGCAGAACAGCTCGCCCGCATCGCCGACGTCCGCAGCCAGGCGGCACCGGCGCTGCCCGATTTCGAGCGGCTGGCCGACATGGTGGCGGACCGGACGAGCAGCGCGCTGGCGCGCCAGCCGGGGCCGAGGCTGTCGGCCGACAGTCTCGCCGAGATGGAGGCGCGGATCGGCCGCCTGGTCGAAGGTTTCCTGCACAGCCGTCCGGCGGCGGATCACGAAAAGGCGGCAATGCCGCGCGGCGCGGGGTTATCGGCGCCCTCCGCGGCCGAGCCCCCCGGCGCCGCGCTGGAACGCGCCGCCGCGGCCCGGGAGCAGCAGGCACGGTCCCGTTCGTCCGCCATCGCCGACGCCATGCCGCGAAACCCGGCGGCCGAGGCGCCGCTCACCGATCCCGGTTTCCCCGATCCGGGTTCCTCCGATGCCGGCCCGGTGCGCAGCGCCCTCGAGGCGCGCGGCAGCAGCCCCAAGCCGGTCGAGGCTGCAATGCCGGCCGACGGCATTTCGCGGCCGTCGGCGGGGCGGCCGGCTTTCGACCCCGCCGCGGTCACGCCGCCACCGCGCCCGCGATCGAGCTTCGACAGCATGCCGGAGAAGCCGTTCGAGCCGGCGCCGGCCTCGGACGACACCGTCGGCCGGGTCCCCCCGAGCAGCAAGAACACGTTCATCGAGGCGGCGCGGCGGGCGGCGCAGCGCCAGCAGGCGAGTATTGCCGCGGCCCCCGCCGCCGAGTCGGCCATCGGGCGGGCATTTGCGCGCTTTTCAGGCGGCAAGGCAGCGCCGGACCCAGCGCCCGCCGACATGGAGCCGGAGGCGCCGGCCCGGCGCAGCTGGTTCGCCCGCCGCGAGGCCGGTGCCGAAGCGCCGGTTCCGCCCGAAGCCGAGACCGCGCCGCAGGTCGAGGCGGAGCCCCGGGGCGAGCCGCAGGAAAGCTTCCTGCTCCGGCACAGGCGGCCGATCCTCATCGCCGCGAGCCTGGTGGCGGTATCGTTCATGGCGCTGAACCTGGTGCTGCAGCGCATGGCCGAGAGCGGTCATCCGGCTGCGCCGCCCGTGGCTGCGGCCAAGCCCGCCGCTCCCGCCCCGCAACCGGCGAGCCCTGCACCCGCGGCCAGCACGCCCGCGCCGGCCGCCGCGCTGAAGCCGGCAAGCCTGGTGCTGCCGCTGGCGCCCCGTCCTGCGGCCGAAATCGCCGCGCCCATCGTGCCGCCGAAGCCGACCGATGCGACAACGACGGCCTCGATCGATCCGGGCGCGCCGCTCGGCTATGCCGCCGCCGACAATGCGGCGATGCCGCCTGCCCTCGCGCCGGTGAATTCGGCAGCCGCCGATGCGGGCAAGCTGGCGCCGGCCGCCACACCCGCCGCCGGTTCGACCGCCATCGCCAGCACCGGCCCGGCGCTGCCCCCCGCGAGCGCGCCCGCTCCGGCGCCGCTCGAAAGCCCGGTCAAGGTGGAGCCGCCCCCGGCCGCCCTCGGCCCCGCGGCGCTGCGGCAGGCGGCGGCCAATGGCGATGCGCGCGCCCAGTTCGAAGTCGCCGCGATTTATTCGGAGGGCCACGCGGTTCCGCAGAACATGGCGCAGGCCGCCGCATGGTATGAGCGTGCGGCCGCACAGGGCTTTGTGCCGGCACAATACCGGCTCGGCAATCTCTATGAGCTCGGCCAGGGCGTGACCAAGGATCTCGAGCAGGCGCGCCTCTGGTATCAGCGCGCCGCCGAAGCCGGCAATCGCATGGCGATGCATAATCTGGCCGCGCTCTATGCCGGCGGGCAGTTCGGCAAGCAGGACTTCACCCAGGCGGCGAGCTGGTTCGAGCAGGCCGCCCAGCGCGGCATGAAGGACAGCCAGTTCAATCTCGGCATGCTCTATGCCCGGGGCCTGGGCGTGCCGCAGAGCCTGCCCGATTCCTACAAATGGTTTGCGCTCGCCGCCGCGACCGGCGACACCGAAGCCGCGAAGTCGCGCGACAACATCGCCCGCTCGCTCGACGCCGAGGCGCTGAAGAAAGCGCAGGCCGACGTCGCCGCCTGGAAGCCGACACCGATCGATCTCGCCGCCAATTTCGCCCCGATCGGCACCTGGGAGAAGAATTTCAACCCCGGCCCGGCGATCACCGACAAGGATGTGGTCAGCAAGGTGCAGCAGGCGCTGGCCCGCCTCGGCTATGACGTGGGTACGCCCAACGGGAAAATCGGCACCAAAACCAGCCAGGCCATCAAGGCCTTCGAGCGCGGCACGGGGATGAGCGAAGTCGGCGCCATCAACCCCCGCCTCCTCGCCGTCCTCGGCAGCCAGCCCGTCTGACCAGCCATTCGGCTGGACCGACCTTTCGATATGGGCAAGTAGGGTGCCTGGTCTTTCGGGGTAGGGCCGGTTTGAAGATGGATTCCGGCCTTCGCCGGAATGACGCCGGGTGTGGGGCGCGGCCGTGCCCAATTCCACCACCGTCATTCCGGCGAAGGCCGGAATCCAGCAGCGCGCGTTGCCCATGGTTCGAGGCTCGGCTCCCGCCTCGCACCTCACCATGAGGTCGCGGGAGCGAATAGGACCTCATGCTGAGGCCTGAAGCGGGAGCCCGGACTTGATGCGGCGGACCCTCGAAGGATGGGCCACCGGCACGCCTTCACCCGCCAACCCCGCCCCGGTTTGTCGGCGGTAACTTTTCGCGCTTAACATGCGGGCGGCTTAGCTGAAATCGGGGCCGCCGCCCCAATCGCGACCGGGTCCCTCCTTGCAGATCTACCTGCCTATCGCCGCGCTTTCGATGAACCTGTTCTTCCTGGTGGGAATCGGGGCAGCGGTGGGCTTCCTGTCGGGGCTGTTCGGCGTGGGCGGCGGCTTTCTGCTGACGCCGCTGCTGATCTTTTCGGGCGTACCCTCCTCCGTCGCCGTCGCCTCGGTGACGGGGCAGGTCGTCGCCGCCTCGACCTCCGGGGCGCTCTCCTATTGGCGGCGCGGCGGCATCGATTTCCACCTGGCGCTCTACCTGATCCTGTCCAGCCTGATCGGCGTCGGCATCGGCGTGACCATCTTTTCCGCCCTGCGCGCGGCCGGCCAGCTCGATCTGGTCATCGCCCTTGGCTACCTCATCGTGCTCGGCTCGGTCGGCGTCATCATGCTGAACGAGGCGCTGCGCGCGCTGATGAAGCGCCGGGCCGGCATCGTCGTTCGCGAGAAGCTGCCCAACCAGCACAACTGGATGCACGGCCTGCCCATGCGCATCCGGTTCAAGCGCTCCAAGCTCTATATCAGCGTGCTGCCGATCCTGGCGATCGGGCTGTTTATCGGCATCGTCGGCGCGCTGCTGGGTATCGGCGGCGGCTTCATCGTCGTGCCGGCGCTTGTCTATATGCTGCGCGTGCCGGGCAATGTGGTCGTCGGCACCACATTGCTGCAGGTGCTGGCCATGATGGCGGCGACCGTCGTGCTGCAGGCGGTGCAGAGCGAGAGCGTCGACATCCTGCTCGCCTTCTGCCTGATGGTGGGCGGCACGATCGGGGCGCAGTTCGGCGCCTCGGCGGGGCAATATCTCAAGGGCGAACAATTGCGCTTGCTCCTGGCCCTGCTGGTGCTGGCGGTCGCCATCCGCTTCGGGCTGTCGCTGGTGCTGCCGCCATCGGACCCTTTCAGCATGGCCGTGCTCGGGCCGGGCGGCGTCGTATGACGCGGCTGCTGGGCATCCTGCTGCTGATACTGCTGGTGAGTCCTGCTCTCGGCGAGGGGCTGGTGTCCACCGTCTCGAACGCCAATATCGCCATCACCTCGAGCTTCGACGGGGAGACGCTGAGCCTGTTCGGCAATGTCGAGCCCGATCCGGGACAGGTGGCCGCCAAGGGCCCGTTCGACGTCATCATCGTGGTGATCGGACCGTCGGTCGACCGGGTCGCCCGCCTCAAGACCGACGAGTTCGGGCTCTGGATGAATACCGCGCAGGTCGAGTTCAGCCCCTTCCCCACCTATTTCCAGGTGCTGGCGAGCAATCCGCTGAACAAGATCGCCGACCAGCGGACGCTCGCGGCCGAGCGCATCCTGCCGGAAACCCAGGCGCAGCTTTCCGCCGTGCCGCAATCGCTGCATGTGGAGC
>DASZUI010000171.1:0-7212 GCA_035547675.1 Devosia sp. | reverse complement strand
TCCCACGCGTTACTCACCCGTCTGCCGCTCCCCTTGCGGGGCGCTCGACTTGCATGTGTTAAGCCTGCCGCCAGCGTTCGTTCTGAGCCAGGATCAAACTCTCAAGTTTGAATACTGACTTTTGTCGACGCATGCACGTTTGCTTGACGAGGACACACACCTGTCACTGTGATCCGAAGACCACGTGATTGGTAGTGTACCTCTGAGAAACGTAGCACCGTCGAAGTCGCGTTTTCGCTTTCACTCGATCCGGAGACCGGGTTCAGCGCGCAAGAACTTCGCCGTCCACGTTTCCCTTTCTTCCATCTTCACAATGTCAAAGAGCTGACCCCTTAGGCCGGGTGGCCAAGACGTCGGTGGAAGCAGAGCTTCCTAATTTTTAGGGAACAACAGGTTCTATCCGGTCACCCGGCAGCACCTCTGCCCTTTTTTGATTTTCGCTTCGTTCGCAGCGCGGCGGCGCCGTCTGCATCAGCGATGGGCGGGTTATATGGCCGGCCCTTTTGGCTGTCAACACCCCAAAATGACAAAAACGACATTTTCGGATGCGGGCCGTCCGGACCGGCTCGCGCCGCCCCCGCGACGGGGCAAAAAACCCCGTTGCTTGGGGCTTAGATGGGGCCCGGGCGAGTTATCCACAAGGGGTGGCGGGCCGAATTCGGCGGCGCCGGCCCGGTTTTTTCCGGTCGCCGCCGCCGGATTTTCCAGGACCCGCCGGAGCGCCAGCTTGGCGCGCCCCGTCGCCGCCGGAACCGGCGACCCGCGGAGGCGAAGTTTCGCCTCATTGTTCGCCCAAGCAGCACCCCATCGCTATTGACTCGCGCGCGTGAGCGCGGGAACGCTTTGGCCGCAAATGGCGGCCCAACGCCAGGGCACCCCGGGGGCGGGGCGGGAGAACAATTGAACGCTGCGCAGCGAAATCGGCAATTTGCGCTGCTGAAGGCGACCGGCTTCGAGGACGGACCGGCCCTGACGCTGGCCTCGACGGACGGCGAAATCCCCCATGGCCGCGAGCTCTCCGTCGCCTGGCTGACCGGCACGGTAATGACCGGCCTCACCAGCGTGCTGCTCATGGGAGCCGCGCTCTACGTCTCCTTCCAGGGCCAGGCCACCTTCTCGACCGCCTATGAAGCCCTGCAGGTCCTCACCGGCGGCAGCAATGTCGCCCAGACGGGCAATGTCACCGTCAAGACCGCCCGCGCGCGCCCCGTGCAGCAGACCCGGTCCGAGGTCGAAACCGTGGAGGCCTCGATCAAGGTCCCCGGCCCCGACGGCAAGGACATGATCCGCAAGCAGGACTTCATGCGCATCCGGGCGACGCTGGCCACCGTCGCCACTTCGCTTTCCGACGACGTGCCGCCCTACGACCCGCAGGCCGTGCTCGCCGCCGCCGAGCCGATCGCCCCGGACGCCGCCGGGCCGACCGTGTCCACCGATGTCTATGGGGCGGAGGTCGAGGGCGATGTGGCCGTGCACATGTCCGCCCTGCCCGCGACCCTGGTGCCGCCGAGATCGGTCTCCGATGAGGCTGCCGCCGATTTCGTGCGCGCCAATGTCGAGGGCGCGTTCCTCGAGACCGACCAGTCCACGCCCGACTTCACCGTGCCCGGCGCGGAACAGGGCGGTACGCTGCACGATCTGGGCATCGTCAGCGGCTCCGATACGCCGGTGGTCGGCGGCGTCGCCGAGAACGTCACCGTGGTGCCGCGCAATCGCAGCGCCGACGACGCCAGCCTGGGCCGCACCGAACGTATCCTGACCGTGCGCGAAGCGGCGCCGCTCGAGGCGACGCTGCTCAAGAACGGCTTCACCGAGGACATGATCCGCGCCATCACGGCGACGCTGCACAATGTCTATCCCTCGACGGACCTGCCGCAGGGGGCGCGGCTCAGGATTCTCTTCGGTCCCTCGCGCAACGCCGACACGCTCATTCCCTACCGGATGAGCATCTATATCAACGACAAGCACGCCGCGACCGTGGCCCTGACCGACAAGGGCCAATATGTGCTCGCCCTCGCCCCGCCGGACATCCAGTTCCCGGCCGAGGACACCGAAGACATCAACGTCGCCAATTTGCCCACCATTTACCGCGCCATCTGGGAGACGGCCCGCAAGCACGACGTGCCCGACGCGACCACCAGGCGGATCATCGGCATGTATGCCTATGACATCGACGAGACCAAGAAGATCACCGCCGGGGATTCCATCGAAATGCTCGAATCCCCGCCCGACGCGCAGGGCCACCAGGAACTGCTCTATGTCGACCTGATCCTCAACGGCGCCAAGCACGAATTCTATCGCTTCCGCGAGGACGACGGCACGACCGACTTCTTCGATTCGAGCGGCGAGAGCGGCAAGCGCTTCCTCAACCGCCGCCCCCTGCCGGGAGGCGGCCTCGGCGTGTCGAGCCCCTTCGGCTGGCGCGTCCACCCGGTCTTCCACACCCGCAAGCTCCATACCGGCGTCGACCTCGAGGCCAATGAGGGCACCCCGATCTATGCCTCCGGCGATGGCGTGGTCGAGCGGTCCGGCTGGGAATCCGGCTATGGCCGCTTCGTCATGATCAAGCACGTCAACGGTTTCGAGACGGCCTATGGCCATATGAGCCGCATCGCCAGCATCGCCCAGGTGGGCGCCAGGGTGCGCCAGGGCCAGGTCATCGGTTATGTCGGCCACACCGGCGACGCGACCGGCCCGCACCTGCACTTCGAAATCCGCATCAACGGCAATTTCGTCGATCCGCTCTCGGTCAAGCTGCCGCGCGACAAGACCGTGCCGTCGCAGGACCAGCAGCAATTCGCCGAGACCGTCACCCAGATTCAGGATCTGATGAAGCGCGAGGCGAGCCCGATGCTCGCCAAGGCCGAGACGCCGGCCAACCCCGCTGCCCCGGAGGCGCCGGCCCCTTCGGCACCCGCTCCGGCGCCGAGCGCCGAGATCGCCCCCATGCCGATGTCGCCGCGCCAGGACGGCTGACAGGACGGCTGACCGGCCTCACTTCCGCTTTCCTTCATGGCTGAGCGTCACCCAGGCGATCGCCGCCGAGAGCGCCGCCAGCCCCGCCGTCGCCCAGGCCACGGCGGAAAAGCCGGCATTGGTCGCCGCGACACGCGCCGCCTCGACGTCCGGCGGCAGGCCCGCAGCCGGGCGGCCGAAGGACAGCCCGGCGCCCGCCGGACCCGCAACGGCGGCGA
This sequence comes from Devosia sp., assembly GCA_035547675.1. Classification (GTDB taxonomy): domain Bacteria; phylum Pseudomonadota; class Alphaproteobacteria; order Rhizobiales; family Devosiaceae; genus DASZTU01. The sequence goes on along the minus strand of DASZUI010000171.1, from coordinate 4,018 downwards.
ACACCATGGCGGCCACGGCGCCCATCACCGCGACGGCGAAGAGTCCCGCGACCCGCGCCACGGCATTGTTGACCCCCGAAGCCGTGCCGGTATCGCTGTCCGCAACCGAGGTCATGACCGCCGTCGACAAGGGTGTCACGACGAACCCCATGCCGATTCCCATCAGCGTCATCAGCGGCAGCACGGCGAAGCAGAGGTTTTCGAGCGGCGCCGTGAGCGCCAGGCCGGCAAAGGCCAGCGCCACCAGCAAGGCGCCGCCCGCGATCAGCTTGGCCGTCCCATAGCGGTCAGCGAGCCCGCCCGAAACCGACGACAGCAGCGTCAGGCAGATGCCGACCGGCAGGAAGGCGATGGACACCAGCGCCGGCGTGATGCCCCAGCCGGCGATCAGCGTCATCGGCTGGTAGAACGAAATGGCCGAGAGCGCGAAATAGAGCGTAAAGGTCAGCGCATTGGCCCCGGCAAAGCCCGGATTGGCGAAGAGCCGCAGCGGCAGCATGGGGGCCGCCGTCCGTCCCTCCCAGAACACGAAGGCCACGAGCAGCACGACGCCCGGCACGCAGAAGGCGAGCACATGGCCGAGGCTGGGGACATTGCCGCCACCTTCCCCGGTGAGGCCGAGCGCCAGCGCCAGCAGCGCGGCACTCGCCAGGAGGCCGCCGAGCCAGTCGGGCCGCCGGCCGCCCGCCGGCGGATCGGGCGGCACGCCGAACCACAGGAAACCGAGCGCGGCGAGGCCGAGCGGCAGGTTGATCGCGAAGACCAGCCGCCAGCTCCACGCGCCGAAGGCGCTGAGCAGCGCCCCGCCGACCACCGGCCCCAGAATGGTGGTGAGCGAGGCCGCCGTCGCCCAGATGCCGATCGCCCGTCCGCGCTCGCCGCGCGGATAGGCCTTGGCGATCAGCGCCAGGCTGCCCGGCACCATGAAGGCCGCCCCGAGCCCCTGCACCACCCGGCAGATGATGAGGAAGAGCGGGTTCGCCGCCAGCGCGCAGAACAGCGAGGCAGCGACGAAAAGCGCTATGCCGCCGCCGAATACCCGCCGCAGCCCGAACCGATCGCCCGCGGCCCCGCCGATCAGGATCAGCGAGGCCATGAGCAGCATGTAGCCGTTGGAAATCCACTGCGCATCGGCAAGGCTCGCCGAAAGGTTGGTGCGCATCGCCGGAATGGCGATCGACACCACTGAGCCGTCGATAAAGCCCATGGCGGAGGCGAGAATGGCCGCGACCAGCACATTGATGCGCCGCCCCGGCGGGCAGAAGCTCGCCGCATCCGTCTCCGAAGCCGCCAGTCCCGCCTCGGCCACGGCTATCGTCCCATTGCCGGCGCAGGCGACAACGGAACCCGAGCGAGAAAAACCATCCGGTGCACCTCACGCCTCCATCGCGGCCGCCGCCAACCTCGCACATCCGCACGCGCTTTGCCCGTCCAAAGCGCAGCCTGCCTGCAATGCCGGGCCGGCATCGCTAATGCCGCGCGATCCACACCGCGAGTTCGTTGCCGCCCGGCTCGCGGAAATGGAAGCGGCGCCCGCCCGGAAAGTCGAACGGCGCGCGCGTGACCACGCCGCCCGCCAGCTCCACCGCCCTCAGCGCCGCCTCGAGGTCTGCCGCCCGGATCACCGCCAGCGGCGTCGCCGTGCGCTCCGCCTTATCGCCCTGTATCCCCGCCCCGATCCCCGCCGCCTCGATGGCGTGATAGCTCGGCCCGTAGTCGACGAAGCTCCAGCCGAACGCCTCGGCAAAAAAGCGCCGCGTCTTCAGCCCGTCGCTCGATGGGAATTCCAGATAGTCGATCTGATAGCTTCCGGCCATGTCGCACTCCCATTTTGTTCTCGCTTTGTTCTAGAAGAGCTCGGCGGCTCAGGCAAGCGGCCGCCGGCGGCTGTCCGGGTGCGACAGCGTATTGCCGGGGAATTTCGGCAGGTCGTCGCCAAGCGCCAGCCACGGCAGCCGCTCCGGCCAGAACTGGTGGGCAAGCGGCACGATCTCGGCGGGCGCGTCGAACGAGCCCAGCGCGATCGAAACATAGTCGCCCTCGTCCGCGAGATAGAACAGAGGCGATCCGCAATCGCCGCAGAAATGATGATAGCCGTGCCGTCGCCGGAACCGCCGCGGTTCGCCGCTCGTGATCGCGAAGGCGGCGCGCCGCCCGACGACGGACACCGCGACCGGGCCGCCCGACGCCTTCCGGCACTCCGAGCAATGGCAATAGATGCAGTCGAACACGCTTTCGAGCCTGTAGCGCACCGCCCCGCAAAAGCATCCGCCCTCCAGCATGATCGCTCCTCCGCATAGACGACATTTTGGCCGCCGTCCCTGTCGATTCCCGCCATCCTCATTCGTCGCAGAAGCAGAAGGGCGGTGGCGCCCTGCTACAGCTATAAAGAGGAGACCAGAATGCGTGCATCCGCAACAGCCGCCTGGACCTGGACGAATATCGCGACGGTCCTCGCCCGCCTCATCTTCGCCGGCGTGTTCGCCATGGCGATGGCCTTCAAATTCGCCGATCCCAACGGCACAGCCGCCGCCATTGCTTCGATCGGCTTTCCGGCGCCGCTGCTCTTCGCCTGGCTCGCCGCCTTTTTCGAGCTGGCCCTCGTCGTCTGCTTCCTGACCGGCGCCTTCTTCCGCGAGGCCGCGCTGCTGGCCGGACTCTATGTCGTGTTCCTCGGCTTCGCCTTCCACGGCCCGGCCCACTGGGCCGCCAATCCGATGGAGTTCGGCTTCTTCACCGACCACTTCACCTTCCTCGCCGGCCTGCTCTTCGCTGCAGTGCACGGCCCCGGCGAGGTGCTGGCCTGGAGGCTCCATCTCACGCGCCGCGGCCGCCAGCTGCAGGTCGTCCGCGCCTGAACGAAAAAGGCCGGGATCGCTCCCGGCCTCATTATCTGGGCACCCTGCCTGCCCGCATCGAAAATCAGGTCCAGCCGAATGGCTGGCTGGCTGGTTAGGCCGCGGCGTCGGTGACCGTAGTCTCTTCGGGGAAGAGCAGCAGGCCGCCGTCGCCGGCGTCCACCTGCACCGTCTGGCCATCGACGATGGTGCCGGCCAAGAGGGCTTCCGCCAGCTTGTCCTGCACCTCGCGCTGGATCACGCGCTTCAGCGGCCGCGCGCCATAGGCCGGATCGTACCCCTCGCGGGCCAGCCATTCGCGCGCCTTGGGCGACAGCACCAGGGTGATGTCGCGGTCCTTCAGCAGCTTTTCGAGCCGGCCCATCTGGATGTCGACGATCGCCGCCATCTGGTTCCGCTCGAGCCGGTGGAACAGCAGGATCTCATCCAGCCGGTTGAGGAATTCCGGCCGGAACGCCGCCTTGACCGCATCCAGCACCTTGCCCCTGACCAGTTCCACGGAATCGCCCTCCGGCAGCGCCGCCAGATATTCCGCACCGAGATTGCTGGTGAGGATGATCAGCGTATTCCTGAAGTCGACCGTGCGCCCCTGCCCGTCGGTCAGCCGCCCGTCGTCGAGCACCTGCAGCAGGACGTTGAACACGTCCGGATGCGCCTTCTCGATCTCGTCGAACAGCACAACCTGATAGGGCCGCCGCCGCACCGCCTCGGTCAAGGCACCGCCCTCGTCATAGCCGACATAGCCCGGCGGGGCGCCGATCAGCCGCGCGACGGAGTGCTTCTCCATATATTCCGACATGTCGAGCCGGACCATCGCCGTCTCGTCGTCGAACAGGAACGAAGCCAGCGCCTTGGTCAGTTCGGTCTTGCCGACGCCCGTGGGGCCAAGGAACATGAACGAGCCGATCGGCCGGTTCGGGTCCTGCAGCCCGGCGCGGGCCCGCCGCACCGCCTTGGATACGGCCTCGACGGCCTCGGACTGGCCGACCACGCGGGCGCTGAGCGTCTCTTCCATATGGAGGAGCTTCTCCTTTTCGCCCTCGAGCATCCGGTCGACCGGAATGCCGGTCCAGCGCGAAACCACCTGCGCGATGTCGGAGGGCTGCACCACCTCGGCCACCATGCTGGTGCCGTCGGTATGCGCCTTGTCGCCCTCGGCG
>DASZUI010000170.1:0-7640 GCA_035547675.1 Devosia sp. | reverse complement strand
TTCCAACGGTACCGCCGGCGAGTTCCAGAACCAGACCGAAGCCGAGTTCGATGCCATCCAGATGCTGCTGGCCGAGCGCTGCCGAAAGGCCGGCACGCCTTTCGTGATCGGCGCCTGCCAGCCCGATCCGCGCCTGTCCCTCGACCGGGTACGGCGCGCGGCAGCGCTGCGGCCCGAAGCGATCCAGGTGATCCTGCCGGATTGGTGGCCCGTAACCCCTCCCGAAGCGACCGACTTCCTGCGCATGGCGGCCCAAGCGGCGGGCGAAGTGCCGCTGATCCTCTATCACCCGCCGCACGCCAAGCGCGTCTTTACCCCCGCCGTGCTGGCCGAAATCGTGGCGCCGGTGCCGCAACTGGTCGGCATCAAGCTGGGGGACGGCGATGCCGCCTGGTATGCCGAGGGCCGCAACTGGCTCGACCACCTCGCGCTCTATGTGCCGGGCCATCACCTCGCGACCGGGGTCGCCGAGGGGGTCGCGACCGGCGCCTTTTCCAATGTCGCCTGTCTCAGCCCGGCCGGCGCGCAGCGCTGGACCGATCTGATGCTCAGCGATCTCGATACGGCGCTCGAAATTGAAGGCCGCATCCGCGGCTTCATGGATCGCCACATCGTCCCTTCGCCCGCGAGCAGGGCTATTCCAATGCCGCGCTCGACAAATTGCTGGGGGCGATCGGCGGCTGGGCCGATATCGGCACCCGCCTGCGCCGCCCCTATCGCTGGATCGATCCCGAGGTCGTGCCCGCCCTCAGGGCCGCGGCACGCGATGCGATCCCCGAAATCATGCAGGCGGCCGAAGCGTAAGGCGAGGGGAGATGAGGATGGCGCAACCCAACATCCTGATGATCATGACCGACCAGCAGCGCCGCGATACGCTGGGCGCCTATGGTTGCGACTGGATCGCGACACCCAATCTCGACCGCCTTGCCGCAGAAGGAACGCTCTTCACCCGGGCGACGGTGGACAATCCGATCTGCACCCCCTCGCGCGCCAGCATCTTCACCGGCAAGCCGGTCTTCGAGCATTCCGTCCTGCGTGTGCACGACAATTTGCCCGACGACGAAATGCAGTTTCCCGAGCGCCTGCGCCGGGAGGCCGGCTATCGCACGGCCCTGTTCGGCAAGCTGCACACCTCAAGCCGCGTCAAGGAGGAGACGCAGCGCCATCCCAATGATGGCTTCGAAATCTATGAATGGTGCCTCGAACCATCGGTTAGCATGGACAGCCGCTTCAACGGCTATGTGGCCTGGCTGCGCGAAAGGGCGCCGGATTTCCTCGCTGCGCTCCGGCAGAACGGGCGCGGGGTGCTGCACCATCCCGAAGACCTGCATATGTCCAAATGGGCTGCCGACCGCACCATCGCTTTCCTTGAGGACGCCAGGCAGGACGACCAGCCGTTCTTCTGCCTCATGAGCCTGTTCGATCCGCATGATCCCTATGAGGATCATCCCATGGCGGCACGGGCGCTTGTCGATGCGGCGAAAATTCCGGCGCCGATTGTGAAGGAAGACGCCCCCGATTGCGTCCGGCGCGAGCAGCAGGCCTCCTATCTCGGCCGGGCCGATGCGTTCATCGCCGAGGACATCAGGGACATCCGCCTCGGCTACGGCGCCTCCATCGGCTTTGCCGACCAGCAGATCGGGCGGGTGCTCGACGCCCTGGATAGGGCGGGACTCGCCGAAACCACGCTGGTGATCTTCCTCTCCGACCACGGCGACCAGCTCGGCGACCATGGGCTCTTCGTCAAAGGCGTCGGGCTCTACGAGCCGACCGTTGGCGTACCGCTGATCCTGCGCTGGCCCGGGCATGTCGCGGCCGGGGCCCGAACCGGCGCGCTGGCGCAGGGGCGCGACATAGCCACGACCTGCCTTACCGCAGCGGGCCTCGACCGTTCCGCGCTCCCGCTGAGCGAGGACCTGGTAGAAATGGCGGCGGCGGGCAGGGCGCGCCGCAATGCCGCGGCGACCCTCTATCGGAACTCCGGCATCAACAAGGATAGCAGCTTCTGGGAGCCGCCCATGCTGTCGAGCATGGTCCGCGACGAGCGCTATAAGCTCATCGTCTATGCCTCGGGCGGCCGGACCGAACGCGAGTTGTTCGACCTCGAGCATGACCCCGCCGAGACCCGCAACCTTGCCGGCCTGCCGGCCCATGCCGAGACCGAGGCGAGGCTGCTGGCCGAACTCTCGGCGCTCATGCACGCCGAGGCGGCGCATCTGCAGCCCCGCGCCGCGCCCTCGCTGCCTCAGCCCGGACAACGATTGAAGAACGCGCTCAAATAGGCCGGGGCCGCGCAATCGGTTGCGCCGCCCCCGCCAGCCGCCCGGGCGATCTACCGGCCCGGCCGGGCCCTCGGACTCAGGCCTTATTGCGCTTGTTGTAGACGTCGAACACGACGGCCCCGAGCAGCACCAGGCCTTTGACCACCTGCTGCCAATCGACGCTGAGGCCGTTGATCGACATGCCGTTGTTCATCACGCCCATGATGAACGCGCCGATCACCGCGCCGGCCACCTGCCCGACGCCGCCCATGGCCGACGCACCGCCGATGAACACCGCCGCGATCACATCGAGTTCGGCGCCCTGGCCCGCCGCCGGGACGGCCATATTGAGCCGCGCCGCGATGATGAGCCCGCCCAGCGCCGAGAGCACGCCCATATTGGTGAAGACGATCAGCGTCAGCCGGTTGGTGTCGATGCCGGAGAGCTGGGCCGCCTTCACATTGCCGCCCATGGCGTAGACGCGCCGCCCGATCGTGGTCTGCTTGGTGATGAAGATGAAGATGCCGATCAGCAGTCCCATGACGATCAGCACATTGGGCAGGCCCTTATAGGTCGCGAAGGAATAGGTGAGGAAGAGCGCGAGCGCGCTGGTGATCGCCGTCTTCAGCACGAAGAGCAGCAGCGGCTCGGAATCGTAGCCGTGCCGCTCGCGGATCTGCCGGCCGCGGATGCCGAAATAGATATAGGCGAGCACGCCCAATATGCCGATCACCATGGTCGTCGAGTGGAGCACGATGCCCGAGCCGACGATCACCTTATGCGCGGCATTGACCGTCGGCGGCACGATGGTCAGCGGCCCGATCACATCGGGGATGAACCCGGTCGAAAGCAGCTGGAACTCGACGGGGAACGGGCCGATGGAAAGCCCGCCCAGCAGCGCCTGGTTGAGCCCGCGGAACACCAGCATGCCGGCGAGCGTCACGATGAAGCTCGGTATTCGATGATAGGCGATCCAATAGCCCTGTATCGCGCCGATCGCAGCGCCCACCAGCAGGCAGACGATGCTCGCGACGAGCGGGTTGGAGAGGAACGGCCCCACCGGCCAGGTGCACATCATCATGGCGCCGAGCGCCCCGATGAAGCCGGCGACCGAGCCGACCGAAAGGTCGATATGGCCGGCCACGATCACCATCAGCATGCCGAGCGCCATGATGATGATGAAGCTGTTCTGCAGCACCAGATTGGTCAGGTTGACCGGCTTGAACAGCGTGCCGTCCGTCGTCACCTGGAAGAACAGCATGATGGCGATCAGCGCCAGCAGCAGGCCGTAATCCCTGAGGCTCGAAACCACCGACCCGGCGCTGAGGCGCGAGCGCGGCACGCTGCCTGAAATCTCCTCGACGACCGAAGTGGTCGAGGGAACGGGGGCGCTTTCGGTCGTCATCAATTCTTTCCTTCTGCCCGGATGATGGCCCGCATGATCTTCTCCTGGCTCGCCTCGTGCGAGGCCATCTCGCCGACGATGCGGCCCTCGTTCATTACGTAGATGCGGTCGGTTATGCCGAGCAGCTCGGGCATTTCCGACGACATGACGAGGATCGCCTTACCCTCGGCGGCGAGCCGCGCGATGATGGAATAGATTTCGTATTTGGCGCCCACGTCGATGCCCCGCGTCGGCTCGTCGAGGATCAGCACCTGGGGGTTGGTGAAGAGCCATTTGCTCAGCACCACCTTCTGCTGATTGCCGCCAGAAAGGTTGCCGGTTAGCTGATAGACAGTGGGCGAGCGGATGTTGATGCGGTCGCGGTAATCATTGGCGACATCGAGCTCCCGCAAATCGTCGAGCACGCCGGCGTTCGACACGGCCTTGAGGTTGGCGAGGGTGATGTTCTGCTTGATGGTGTCGATGAGGTTGAGCCCGAAGGTCTTGCGGTCCTCGGTCACATAGGCAATGCCGTTGCGCACCGCCTTGCCGACGGTCGAGGTATCGACCTTACGGCCGTTGAGACGCACTTCGCCGCTGATGCCGCGGCCATAGCTGCGCCCGAAGAGGCTCATGGCGAACTCGGTCCGCCCGGCACCCATCAGGCCCGCTATCCCGACCACCTCGCCCTTCCTGACCTCGATGTCGAGGCCCTTGATGACCTGCCGCTCGGCATGGATCGGGTGGTAGACGCTCCAGTCCTTCACCTCGAAGACGACGTCGCCGATGCGCGGGGCGCGCGGCGGGAAGCGGTCGTTGAGCGGCCGCCCGACCATCAGGGCGATGATGCGGTCCTCGCGGATTTCCGCCCGGTCGAGCGTCTCGATCGACTGGCCGTCGCGGATCACCGTCACATGGTCGGCGACCCGGGCGATCTCGTTGAGCTTGTGCGAGATGAGGATCGAGGTGATGCCCTGCCGCTTGAACTCGAGCAGCAGGTCGAGCAGCGCCTGGCTGTCCTTTTCCGAAAGCGAGGCAGTGGGCTCGTCGAGGATCAGCAGCTTCACTTCCTTGGAGAGCGCCTTGGCGATCTCGACCAGCTGCTGCTTGCCCGTCCCGATATTGGTGATGAGCGTCTTGGGGTCTTCCTTGAGCCCCACCTTGTCGAGCAGCGCGCGGGTGCGGCGCTCGTTCAGGTTCCAGTCGATAATCCCGTTGCGGGCGTGCTCATTGCCGAGAAAAATGTTCTCGGCGATGGAAAGCATGGGCACCAGGGCCAGTTCCTGGTGGATGATGACGATGCCCAGCCGCTCGCTGTCATGGATGCCTTTGAAGTGGCATTCCTCGCCGCGATAGATGATCTTCCCGTCATAGGTGCCGCTGGGATAGACGCCGGAAAGCACCTTCATCAGCGTGGATTTGCCGGCGCCGTTCTCGCCGACGATGGCGTGGATTTCGCCCGCCTCGACACTGATGTTTACATTGGACAAGGCCTTCACGCCGGGGAAGGTCTTGCTGATGTCCCGCATCTCCAGGATGGTTTCGGCTTCGGTCAAATATCACGGCTCCCGAGGCAATCGAATGGGCCGGCAGGCCCGGAAGAATGGGCCCCCGCCGCTGGCGGGGACCCGTTTTGCAACTTACTTCAGGTCTTCCGGCTTGATGTAGCCCGAATCGACCACGAGCGCCTGGTAGTTCGACTTATTGACCTCGTGCGGGGTCAGCAGGATCGAGGGCACCACCTTGACGTCATTGTTGTAGGTCTTGGTGTCGAGCCCCTCCGGCGTACCGCCCGAGAGTACCTTGTCAACCAGCTGCACGGTCGCCTTGGCGAGGTCGCGCGTGTCCTTGAACACCGTCGAATACTGGTCGCCGGCGATGATCTCCTTGATCGAGGCCGTCTCGGCATCCTGGCCCGTGATAATCGGCCAGGGCTGGTCCGGCGTGCCGTAGCCGACGCCCTTGAGCGAGGCGATGATGCCGCGGCTCAGCCCGTCATAGGGCGAGAGCACGCCATCGACGCGCGTGCCGTTCGAGTAATAGGCCGACAGCAGATTGTCCATGCGGGCCTGGGCGGTGGCGGCGAGCCAGCGCAGCGTACCCACCTTGTCCATGCCCATCTGGCCGGACACGACCTTGATGGTGCCGTTGTCGATCAGCGGCTGCAGGACCGAAATGGCGCCGTTGTAGAAGAAGAAGGCGTTGTTGTCGTCCGGCGAGCCGCCGAACAGCTCGACGTTCCACGGCTTGGTGTTCGGGAAGCGTTCCTTGAGGCCGGCGAGCAGGGAATTGGCCTGGATCACGCCGACGCCGAAATTGTCGAAGGTGGTGTAATAGTCGACATTCGGGGTCTTCTTGATCAGCCGGTCATAGGCGATCACGACCACGCCGGCATCGGCGGCCTTCTGCAGCGCGTCGGCCATCGTAGTGCCGTCGATCGAGGCGATGATCAGGGCCTTGGGGCTCTTGGTGATCTCATTCTCGAGCTGGTTGAGCTGGGTCGGGATGTCGTCATTGGCGTATTGCAGGTCGACGGTATAGCCAAGGGCCTCGAGCTGCGACTTCACCGCATCGCCGTCATTGATCCAGCGCTGCGAGGTCTTGTTCGGCATGAGCACGCCGACCAGTCCCTTGTCGGCGGCGTAGGCGGCCGCGCTGCTCAGCGCCATGGCGCCAACCATCGCAGCCGTAACGATCAACTTCAATGCTTTCAATGTGTCCTCCCGGGACGAATTTGGGCCGGCGGCGCCGGCCTTCCTGGTAACACCGCAAGGTCAGGCAGCCGGTATCGGCGAGCCGGACCGCCTTCCGCGCGTCGGAACGAACTCAGGCTGTCGATATTCCCCCAATTCCCGTTCCCCCGCGGATTCGCTGCAGACCTTGCCGGTCTGTCGGATGCGATCACTTCGCAGGCGATCCCTAGAATAAATCGTACTTATAGTAAAGTCGCTCGGTGGGCCGTTCCGGCGGCTATTTTCGCCCGGCTGGCGGGCGTTTCCGGTCCTTCCGGGGGAACGGCACGGGGTATGGCGGCGGGCTTGGCGGCGGTGCCGCCTTTGTAGCATTTCTGTCAGGCTTTTCGTGTAGCGCTTCGCGCCCTCAAGGAGATGCCGATGCCCGACTCAGCCGCGATCCTCATCGAAGGCGCCGATATCGTGTTCGACGACCGCGTGGAGCGGGCGAGCCTGCGCATCGAGGATGGCCGCATCGCCGCCATCGATGGCGCGCGCGACGGCGCCACCATCGTGGATGGCCGCGGGCACCTGCTCGCGCCCGCCTTTGTCGATGTGCATGGGGATGCCTTCGAGCGCCAGCTCATGCCGCGCCCGGGCGTCATGCTGCCCGTGGCCGCCGCCTGTCTCGAAACCGACCGGCAGCTCGCCGCCAACGGCATTGCCACCGCCTATCACGCCCTCACCCTTGGCTGGGAGCCGGGCCTGCGCTCCATTGAGACCGGGCGCGCCGTGTTCGAGCACCTGCAGGCGCTGGCGGGCCGGCTCGCCGTGGAGAACCGGCTGCAGTTGCGTTGGGAAACCTTCTGCTTCGAGGCCGTGGACCTCATCCGCGACGCGCTTGGCGGGCCGTTGCTGCCCTCGATCGCCTTCAACGACCATACCTCGATCAGCCTGCTCGATCCGGTTTACACTATGCAGAACCGGCCCTTCGACTTCGATCCGGCCTTCCCGGTCATCGACTTCGACAGCCCCGTCCTCGACGGTCGCATGCAGGAGCGGGCCAAGCGAGCCCACCTGCCCCTGGCGGAAATGAAGCGGCTGATCCAGGAGATGTGGGCCCGCCGCCCCGCGGTGCCGGGCGTCGTGGCCGAGGTTGCCGCCCTGGGCCGCGCCGCCGGTTCCCCCATGCTGTCGCATGACGACAGCCAGGCCGAGACGCGCAGCTATTTCCGCGGGCAGGGCGCCCGCATCGCCGAATTCCCGGTCAATGTCTCGGTGGCGCGCGCCGCCCGCGAGGCCGGCGACATGATCGTGTTCGGT
>DASZUI010000169.1:0-13498 GCA_035547675.1 Devosia sp. | reverse complement strand
TTCCTCGCCGAAATGGGCGACCCCTATACGGCCATCGGCGCCGACAGCAATGGCCGCGCCTCGATCGACTGGGGCGTCTATGGCGTGCCGGAAACCTTCGTCGTCGACGCCAAGGGCATCATCGTCTCCAAGGTCATCGGGCCGCTCGACGCCAACAGCGTCAAGAACACGCTCGAGCCCGCCATCGCCAAGGCCAAGGCCGAGTCCTGAGCCCGCCTCGGGAACGAGCCTCAAGGCCTGCCGTTCTCCCTGCAGGAACCATCTTGCAATGGAGAAGAGCCATGCAGACCCTCCCCCGCGATGTACATATCGGCATGCGCGTGATCGACAGCGCGCAGAACGAGATCGGCAAGGTCGAGGACTTCCGCTTCAGCGAGAACGAGGAGGAGCCCGATGTCGAGCCGGCTACGCTCGACACCACCGCCCGTCCCGCCGACGGCAATCTCATGAGCGATCTCGCCCAGGCTTTCGCGCCCGACGAAATGCCCGACGAAATGCGCGAACGGCTGCTGCGCGAAGGCTACATCCTGCTCGATACCAAGGGCCTGTTCGCCGTGGACCGCTACGTCCTCCCCGAACAGATCGCCTCCTCGACCGGCGACACCCTGACGCTCAGCGTCACGCGCAACGAGCTGATGAAGCATTGAGGCGCGCGAAGCCAAGCCTCAAACCATGGGCAGCGCGCGCTATGGATTCCGGCCTTCGCCGGAATGACGCGAGTGGAATTTGGCACGGCCACGCCCCGCCCCGACGTCATTCCGGCGAAGGCCGGAATCCAGACGCCCTTGCCAACTCCCCGGCGTCGGAATGGGATTACCTGGCCACCACGAAAGCCGGTCCAGCCGAATGGCTGGCTCGCCCCCGGGGCGGCAGGGTGCCTCGGTACCGGGCGCAACGAACTGATTAAGCATTGAGGCAGGTGCGCGCTGCCCATCCTTCGAGGCTCCCTTCGGTCGCACCTCAGGATGAGGTTAGTGTTTGCTTCCACGCCTCATGGTGAGGTGCGAGGCGAAGCCGAGCCTCGAACCATGGGCAGCGCGCGCTGCCCATCCTTCGACAAGCTCAAGATGAGGTCGCAGTATGCGGGTGTCTAAATTCCACCGACCTCATGGTGAGCCTGTCGAACCCTCATCCTGAGCTTGTCGAAGGATGGGCCTCGCGCGCTCTACCTGCCGACATCGAACATCAGGTCCAGCCGAACGGCTGGCTAAACCGTCGGCTCGCCCCCAGGCGCCGCCGGGTGTTCCGCGTCGGGCGCGTATTTGGCCAGGATCGGCAGCTGGAACAGGGTGAAGACCACGGTGATCGGCGTCGTCGCCCAGACCTTGAACGCGACCCAGAGATCGGTTGCGGACTTCGGGTCGGCGATCAGCGCATCGGCCCCGCGCCAGACCACTTCGTTCAGCACCGCGAGGAACAGGAAGAACAGCCCCCAGCGCAGGGTGAGGATCGTCCAGCCCTCCGGCTTGAGCTTGTAGACATCGCCGAACACATAGCGCAGCAGGCCCTGCTTGAAGGCGAGCCCGCCCAATAGCGCCGCCGCGAACAGCGCGTTGATGACGGTCGGCTTCATCTTGATGAAGGTGTCGTCGTGCAGCCACAGCGTCAGGCCGCCGAAGATCAGCACCACCACGCCCGTGACCACCGGCATGACGGCGAGCTTCCTCAGCAGCAGCCAGGAAAGCAGCAGCGCCGCCACCATCGAGGCCATGAACCATTCGGTGGCGGTAAAGATGTCGGCACGCGCATTGGCGAGATAGAAAACGACGAGCGGGCCGATCTCCAGCACCAGCTTGATGATCTGGGGGCGCATTTCGTCCCAGTTCACCTCGTCCTTCTTGTCCGCCTTTTCCGCTTCATTGGTCATTGCACTGTCCCTGGCGCTCACGCCGTCCCGGCGATCGCCGCCGCAAAATCCTTCGCCGCGAAGGGCTCGAGATCGTCCACGCTCTCGCCCACGCCGATATAATGCACCGGCAGCGCGAATTTCCGCGCGATGGCGACGAGAATGCCGCCGCGCGCCGTACCGTCGAGCTTGGTCATCACCAGCCCGGTGACCCCAGCCCTTTGCCCGAAGATTTCGACCTGATTGAGGGCGTTCTGCCCCGTGGTCGCGTCGAGCGTCAAAAGCGTGGCATGCGGCGCCGTCGGATCGACCTTCTTGATGACGCGGATGATCTTTTCGAGCTCGCTCATCAATTCGTCGCGGTTCTGCAGCCGGCCCGCCGTATCGATGACGAGCACGTCGCGGCCTTCGGTCCTGGCGCGCGTCACGGCATCGAAAGCGAGGCCGGAAGCGTCCGAACCCGCCGGCTTGGCCACGACCTCGGCCCCGGTGCGCTGGCCCCAGACCTGCAATTGCTCGATCGCCGCGGCGCGGAACGTGTCACCCGCCGCCAGCATCACCGATTTGCCCTCGGCCCGGAATTTCGCCGCGAGCTTGCCGATGGTCGTGGTCTTGCCCGAGCCGTTGACCCCCACCATCAGAATGACGAAGGGCTTTTTCGCCGCGTCGACCGTGAGCGGCCGGGCCACCGGCGCCAGCACCTTTTCCACTTCGGCGGCGAGCACGCCGCGCACATCGTCGACCGAAATGTCGCGCTCGAAGCGGTCGCGCCTGAGCGCATCGGTCACCGCTTCCGTCGTCTCCAGCCCGAAATCGGACTGGATCAGAATGTCTTCGAGCTCGTCCAGCGTCGCCTGGTCGAGCCGCTTCTTGGTGAAGATCGCCCCGATCCCGCTGCTCAGCTGGTCGGAGGAGCGCCTGAGCCCGGTGGTGAGCCGCTGCAGCCAGCTCGCCCGCGGCGCCGCGGCTTCGACCGCCTCGACAAAAGTCGGCGTCGTTTCCGGCGGACCCGGCGGGGTCATCGCCTCTTCCTGCGAAGCTGGCGACGGCGTAACAGCGGGGGCCGGCGGCACAGGAGGCGCCGTCTCCCTTGGCGGCTCGGCCGGCGGTGGCGCGGGCGGCGGTGCCGCCGGCGGCGGCACGACCGGCTCGGGCGGCACGACATTGCCCCCGCCGAACAGCCGCTTGAAGAAGCCCGGCTTCTGCTCGGCCATCAGGCGGCCGACCTTTGGGCTTCGCCAATAAGCCCGTTCCGGGTGACACCCACGATCCTGACGGGCACGATCTCGCCCGGCGCATGGCCGGCGATCTCGACCGGCACGAACTGTTCCGTCCGTCCGACCCCGCTGGTTTCGACCAGCACGCTTTCGAGCATGCCGACGCGGGTCTCGCAGAATTTCGCGAACTGCCGGTCGCCCGCTACGCGCAAAAGCTTCGCCCGGGCCTTGCCGACGCCGCGATCCACCTGCGGCATGCGCGCCGCCGGCGTGCCCGGCCGCGGCGAATAGGGGAAGACGTGGAGGTAGGTCAGCCCGGCCTCCTCGACGATCCTGAGCGTGTTCCGGAACATCTCCTCCGTCTCGGTCGGGAAACCGGCGATGATGTCGGCCCCGAATACCATATCGGGCCGCAGCGCCCGCACCTTGCCGACGAAATCCAGCGTATCGGCCCTCAAATGCCGCCGCTTCATCCGCTTGAGGATGAGGTCGTCGCCCGACTGCATGGAAAGATGCAGATGCGGCATCAGCCGCCGGTCCGACGCAATCGCCTCGAACAGCGCCTCGTCCGCTTCGATGGAATCGATCGAGGAGATGCGCAGCCGCGGCAGATCCGGCACATGCCTGAGGATCGACTGCACCAGCTTGCCGAGGCTCGGCTGTCCCGGCAGGTCGGGCCCATAGGAGGTGATGTCCACCCCCGTCAGCACCACTTCGCGAAAACCGTTGCCGGCGAGACGTTTCACCTGCTCGACCACCACCCCCATCGGCACCGAGCGCGAGGGGCCCCGGCCATAGGGAATGATGCAGAAGGTGCAGCGATGGTCGCACCCGTTCTGCACCTGCACGAAGGCGCGCGCCCGCCCGTCCATGGCGTCGATCATGTGGCCCGCCGTTTCGCGGACGCTCATGATGTCGTTGACCTGCACTTTGTCGTTGAGCGGCACGCCGAAGGCAACGGGCTCATAGCTCTCGGCCTTCATCTTGTCGGCATTGCCGATGACGAGGTCGACTTCCGCCATGTCGCCGAAGCTGCGCGCCTCGGTCTGCGCGGCGCAGCCGGTGACGATGATCTTGCGGCCGGGATGGTCGCGCCGCGCCTTGCGGATCGCCTGCCTAGCCTGCCGCACCGCCTCCGCCGTCACCGCGCAGGTGTTGACGAGGAGCGCATCGGCGAGCCCGGCCTTTTCCGCCTCGGCCTTCATCACCTCGGACTCATAGGCGTTGAGCCGGCAGCCGAAGGTCAGCGTCTCGATGGCCATTCTCAGGCGACCGCTTCAATGTCGCGCGACCAGGCGCCGCTCGCCGGGTCGAGCGTGCCGGCGAATTCGAGCTCGGCGGGGCCGGTGAGGAGCACATGATCGTCGCCGCGCCACTCCACGGCGAGATCGCCGCCCGGCACCGTTACGACGGCCTTGCGCCCGGACCGCTTCGTCCGCGCCGCATTGACCAGCGCCGCGCAGGCGGCCGAGCCGCAGGCCTTGGTGAGGCCCGCGCCGCGCTCCCACGTCCTGAGGACGATGTGGTCCGGCGCCACCACATGCGCGATCGAGATATTGGCCCGCTCCGGGAAGATCGGATGGTTCTCGAGCAGCGGCCCGAAACGGTCCAGCGCATAGCCCCAGACGTCGTCCTTGACCCAGAAGGTCGCGTGCGGATTGCCCATCGAGGCGACCGACGGCGTATGCAGCACCGGCGCGTCGATCGGCCCGATCTGCAGTTCGATCCCCGTGGTATCGGCGAATTCCTCGGCCAGCGGAATCTCCTGCCAGCCGAAGCGCGGCTTGCCCATGTCGACCGCGATCAGCCCGTCCGGCAGCTCCTCGGCCGCGACCAGCCCGCCCTTGGTCTCGAACAGGAATTGCCGCACGCCGCTTTCGGCCGCCAGCGCCTGCGTCACGCAGCGCGTGCCATTACCGCAGGCTTCCGCCAGCGAGCCGTCCGAATTGATGAGTTCGACATAATAGGCGGTGCCCGGCGTCCGCGCGTCATGGATGGCCATGATCTGGTCGAACTTGGTCGCGGCATCGCCGTCGAGCGTCACGGCGGCGGCCGGCGTGATCCGGTCCGCGCGGCCCCGCATGTCGGCCACGATGATCTCGTTGCCGAGCCCGTTCATCTTCAGAAACGGGATAGTGCCCATGGAAATGCCGTTTCGGTGCCGATGTGTCGCGATGCGTCCTATATGGAGGAAAGCCCTGCCAATTACCAGCCTCGCGCCCCTCGCCTCCGGCCGCCACCCGCCGCCGCAGAAAGCTGCAATTTTATGCAAAGCCGGGATTAACCCTTCCAGCCGCAATTTAATCTGCAAAATCAATAGTCAAGTCTCCTTAACCAGCCAGACAGGCAATCCCGCCGCCCGCCCCGATTGCGCCTATCCTGCGACGAGGGTCCGCAAAGCATCAGGGAAGCGCGCTTCAGTGACCGACCAGAGCCTTCAACAGAGCCTGCCCTTCCGGGCCGGCACGGCACGGCCATCGCCCGCGCGCGCGGCGCTGCCGGCGCTCGCCTCGGTCGATCGCGCCGCCTGGCAGGCGCTGTGCGGGCGCCGCCTCGAGGGCAACGGCCTGTTCGAGCCGGGCTTCGCCCTGCCCGCCGCCGCCCTCGCCCATGGCGGCCGCGCGCTTCTGGCCGGCGACAATCATCTTCTCGCGGGGCTGCTGCCCGTCAGCACCGCCTGGGCCGTCCTGAGGCTGCCCCTGCCCCTCCTCATCGCCCGGCAGCCCTATTCCGTCCTGGGCACACCTTTGCTCGACGCAGCCGACCCCGACGCCGCCGCCGACGGACTGCTCGCGGCCGCCGCCGCATCGGGCGCCGAGGCCCTGCTCATCCCTGACCTGCCGCTCGACGGCGGCGCCGCCGAGGCGCTGCGCCGGGCCATGGCGCGGCGCGGGCCGGCCGGGCGCATCGACAATATCCGCCAGCGCGCCGTGCTCGACGCCACCGCCGAGGCCGAGGACTATCTGCGCGCCGGCGTGGGCGCCAAGAAGCTCAAGGAACTCCGCCGCCTTGCCAACCGCATGGCCGAGGAGGGGGTCGTCCGCTTCGCCGAAGCGGCAACGCCCGAAGAGATCGGCCCCGCCATGGAGCGCTTCCTCGTTCTTGAAGCCTCGGGCTGGAAGGGCCGCCGCGGCACCGGCCTCGGGCAGAATCCCGCCGACGCCGCCTTCGCCCGCACCATCGCCGGCGAACTCGGCACGCTGGGCAAGTTCCGCATGCTGGAGCTCTGGCTCGGCGAAACGCTCGTCGCCGCCGGTACCGTCATCCGCCAGGGCGACCACGCCCTCTTCTTCAAGATCGCCTTCGACGAGGCCTTTTCCCGCTTCTCGCCCGGCGTGCAGCTCACCGTCGAGCTCACCCGGCGCCTCTGTGGCGACCCGGAAATCCGTTTCGCCGATTCCTCGGCCATCGAAGGCCATCCGATGATCGACCATGTCTGGCGCGAGCGGATGCGCGTCGGCGACCTCTACATTCCCCTCGGGCCCCTCGGGCGCCCCGTCATTGCCGCGGCCGTCGCCCGCTTTCACGCGCGCGAGGCCGCTAAATCCTTTTATCACAAGCTGAAATTCTGGGAGAAACGCAAATGACCGCCATTACGCCTATCGCTGCCGACACCAAGCCCCTGCTGCAGGCCGATGCCGCCGCCTTCGAGACGCTGTTTCCCCTGAAACCCTTCCGCATCCGCCATGGTCTTGTCGGCGACCCGCGCCTGACGCTCGAATCCATCCTCGAACTGGTGAAGTTCATGCCGCGCGACCGGCTGGAATATAATTCCGGCAAGGCCGCCGTGAGCCAGGACCCCACGACCACGCCGCTGGTCGATCTTTCCCCCGAAGAGGTGGTGCGGCAGATCGAAACCGCCGGCGCCTGGATGGTGCTCAAGCGCATCGAAATCCACCCCACCTACCGGCAATTGCTCGACGACGCCCTGCTTTCGGTGGCCCGCGCCCGCGGCTTCGCCAGCAACGAAGCCGCCGGCTTCACCGATATCCAGGGCTTCCTCTTCGTCTCCTCGCCGCGCTCGACCACGCCCTTCCATCTCGACAGCGAGGACAATTTCTTCGTCCAGGTGCATGGCGAGAAGGACTTCAACATCTATGACAATGAAGACAAGTCGATCGCCAGCGACGACCAGGTCGAGCACGCCATCACCAAGCACCGCAATCTGAAGTTCGACGAGCGCTACGAGGCGCGCGGGCTGCACAACCACCTGCTGCCCGGCGAAGGCGTCTTCGTGCCCTATTGCTGGCCGCATTACGTCAGGACCTGCGACACCTATTCGATCTCGGTCGCCATCACCTGGAAGACGCGCGCCGTGCGGCGCCGCAACGATCTGTTCGTCGTCAACGGCATGCTGCGCGACCGCGGCTTCCCGCAGAAGGCGCCCGGCACCAGCCCCGTGGCCGACGCCGTCAAGCTCGCCGTTTTCCGTGCCGTCAATGCGGTGGTTTCGCCGCTCCGCCGGTCGGAAGGCATGCGCCGGCTGATCCGTTCGATCGTCTTGGGCAAGAACGCGAATTATTATTACGGCGCCGGCGCGGCAAAGAAATAGGCCGCCGCGCCGCACGGCGCCTCCCGCCCGGCAGATCTAGCGCTGTCGCGTTTTCGTGGTTCGACGGGCTCACCATGAGGCCGGAAAAGTGGACCCACTTTTCCTGAAGACGGCTCTAGATATCCGAGCGGGAGGACTGGCGCGTTTCGGCTTCCGTCCAGCCCTGTTCCAGTGCAGCGCGCAGCGCCTCGCGCTCGAAGCCCATGTCGCGCACCATGCGCGCGTCCAGCGTCAGCAGGCGCCGCGCATCGCGGCGCCACCTCCATCGCGTGACCTCGGCATGCAAGGCGCGGCTCCAGTTCTCGAACAGTCCCGCCCCGGAGGCGGTTCTCGATGCGGCCGCCCCTTGGCCACAACCCGTTTGCGTCGAGACATGAGTGGTCATCACCGATTCTCCTCTGAATCGATTCAAGTTTCGGCTATGCCTGTACTTTGAACCGATTCAATCCTACGCCGGCACGGGCTCGAGTCAAGTAGAATTTGAATCGGTTCAAGCGCGTGCTAAAAGCTCCTGTCGGAGTGATACCGGAGCGACGGGCAATAATGGCCCGCCGGCCGGACGAGGAGCTGGCATGGCCAGGGCGAACACGGAGCGGATTGCCAAGCTGAGCGATGTGGCGCGGGCCGCCGGCGTCTCGCAGGGCACCGTATCCAACGTCTTCAACCGGCCGGAACTCGTGCGCGAGGAAGTGCGCAAGCGCGTGCTCGACATTGCCGCCGGACTCGGCTATCGCGGCCCCGATCCGCGTGGCCGCCTGCTGCGTGCCGGCAAGGTGAATGCCATCGGCATCGCCACCATGGAGCCGGTCTCCTATTTCTTCACCGACCCTTACGCGCAGGAGGTGATGGCCGGCATTTCCGAGGCCGCCGATGCCGCCGGCGCCGGCCTGTCGCTGGTTTCGGCGGCCAATGCCGAAACCCTGGCCTGGAACATCCAGACGGCGGTCGTCGACGGCTTCATCCTGTTCTGCATCGAAGGCGGCGACGAGCTCGTGCGGCTCACCCGCGAACGGCAGCTCCCCTTCGTTGCCCTGGCGCTGGGCGGCGACGACCGCACGGTTTCGGCGATCGGCATCGACGACGCCGCCGGTGCGCGCCTCGCGGCGGAACATCTGGCCGGGCTCGGCCACCGGCGCTTCGCCGTGCTCTCGATGGAGCTGGACGACGGGCGCCATCACGGCCGCGTCACGCGCGAGGACATCGCAGAGGCCCTCTACTCCAGCACGCGGGAACGTGTGATCGGCTATTTCGAGGGGCTTGCCCGCTTCGGCATCGACGTCGACGCCGTGCCGATCTTCGAAACGCTGAACGACGAAGCGACCGTCCGCACCGCGGTCGATGCGCTCTTTGCCGCCGCCGAACCGCCGACCGCGCTGCTGGCACAGTCCGACCGGATGGCCGTGATCGCCATGCGCGCCCTGCAGGAGCGCGGGCTGCGCATTCCCCAGGACGTCTCGATCGTCGGCTTCGACGGCACCCCGGAAGGCGCCGCCGCGAACCCGCCGCTCACCACCGTCGTCCAGCCGATGCGGGAAATCGGCCGCGCCGCGGTCGCCGCCATATTGGCGCCCCCCGACGGCGCCCGGCGTCAGCTGCTGCCGCTGGAATTCGTGATCAGGGGCTCGACCGCGCCGCCCCCCACCGGCGCCAGCCCGAACGCCTCCGCCACCAGCCGATAGGAGCGCCGGCGGTCCTCATAGCCGTGCATGGTGGTCGCGATCATCACCTCGTCGACCCCACCGGCCTCCTCGACCTTGGCGAGAATCGCCTCTTTCACCGTCTCCGGCCCGCCCACGATCCAGAGCTTGCTCTGCTCGGCAATGATCGCCCGCTCGCGCTCATCATAATTATAGGCTGCCGCTTCCTCCGGCGTGGTCAGCCGCCGCGCCTGGCCGGAGTGGAACAGCACCCAGGAGAGCGTCTGCGGCCCCGCCAGATATGTCGCCTCCTCGTCGGTCGGCGCGCACACCGCCGAGACGCAGATCATGACCTGTGGCGCATCGAACCAGTCGGACGGCTTGAACGAGCGTCGATAGGCCTCATAGGCCGGCCGCGGCGAGGTCGCGGAAAAATGCGCCGCGAACGAATAGCCCATGCCGAGTTCGCCGGCGAATTGCGCGCTCGCCCCGCTCGAGCCCAATATCCAGACCGGCGGCAGGCTCACCTGCTCGGGCACGACGCGCACCGTCTCGAACGGATGGCCCTCCGGGAACTGCCGCCGCTCGAAGGCCAGCAGCTCCGCCATTTCCTCGGCGAAGTGCTCGCCGCCGAAGGAGCGCAGCGCGCGAAGCGTCTTCCCGTCGCTGCCCCCCGCCCGGCCGATGCCGAGATCGATCCGCCCCGGATGGAGCGCATTGAGCGTGTGGAAATCCTCCGCCACGCGCAGCGGAACGTGATTGGGCAGCATGACCCCGCCCGAGCCGACCCGGATGCGCTCCGTATGCGCCGCCGCATTGGCGATCAATATGTCGGGCGAGGAGGAGGCGATCGAGGGCATGCCGTGATGCTCGGCATACCAGAGCCGGGTGAAACCAAGCTCGTCGCCCAGCCTTGCCAGCTTGACCGTTTCGGTCAGGGCGTCGCTGGTGGCGGTGCCCTGCGATACCGGGGCAAGGTCGAGAATGGAGAGGCGGAAGGGAGCGGACATCGGAATACCTCTTGGGTCTCCGCTTATATCGGCAGTTTACGATGGATGACAACCGCTCGCCCGCCCGATCGGCGCGCGACATCGTGATCAAGGACGACGGCACCGGAATTCTGGTCATTGACCGGCGCTGCCGAACATGCTCCCGTTCGCTCCGCCTGGGGAACAAACATGAAGCCTGTCGTCATCGCCGCCGCTATCGGCCTGGCACTCACCGGCGCGGCCTTCGCACAAGGAGCCGGCGCGGCTGGTCCCGTCTCCGAAATTCGCGGCGGCATCTATGCCCATAGCGTGGACCAGCAGGCCCCCGATGGCGGCCCGTTCGATTTCTCGCGGCTCGACGACGCCAATGTCGAAGTGCTGTTCGCGCCGCTGCCGACAGCCGAGTGGTTCCCCGGCCTTGTCCGCCCCAATCTCGGCGCCACGCTCAATTTCGGCGGCCTGGAATCGCAGGTCTATGGCGGGCTGAGCTGGAAGCTGCCCATCGCCTCGACCCCGCTTTTCGTCGAGGCCGGCTTCGGCGGCGCGCTCAACAATGGCGCCATCAGCGGCGCCGTGCCGCCCGCCCGCGACCTGGGCTGCAATCTGCTGTTCCACGAGCAGCTCAGCGTCGGCTACGACATCACGCCCAATCTCGATGTCATGTTTACGGCCGAGCACTCCTCCTCGGCCAATCTCTGCGCGCCCAATCGCGGCCTCTCCAATGTGGGCATCAGGATCGGCTGGAAGTTCTAGCCGGGGGCTTGCGCTTGCCGCCCATGGTTCGAGGCTCCCTTCGGTCGCACCTCACCATGAGGTCGCGGTAAGCAAGCACTGACCTCATGGTGAGGTGCGAGGCAAAGCCGAGCCTCGAACCATGGGCCACGCGCACCCTACCTGGCCACGTTGAAAAGTCAGCCCAGGCGGGCCCCACCGGGCCGATTTCGCCCGCAGCACGGGCCGCGGTGAAGTCGCATCGAAGTGACTGGCAGTTGTAGGGGCGTGCCGGTATGAATTTCGCCCATGGTTTTCGGGGCTTTACATCTGAAGCTGTTTGCCGGGCTGGCGCTTGCCGTCATGGCGATGCCGGCCGCCGCCGGCGAGATCAAGACCAATCCGCGCGCCGTCTTGGAGCTGTTCACCAGCCAGGGCTGTAATTCCTGCCCGCCGGCCGACGCGCTGCTCAAGAGCTTCGACCAGCAGCCCGATCTGATCACGCTCGCCTACCACGTCGATTATTGGGACTATATCGGCTGGGCCGACACCTTCGGCGCCAAGGCCAATACCGACCGCCAGCGCGCCTATGCCGCCGCCTGGCAGTCGAACACCATCTATACGCCGGAGCTGGTGGTGAACGGCGCCCATGATTTCGTGGGCTCGCACAAGCCCGAGGTGGAGAACGCCGTGGCCTCGGCGAGCCTCCCCATCCCCGTGACGCTCAAGGCCGACGCCGACATGCTCGACGTCTCGATCCCCGGTAAACCCGGCGAGCAGGAATCGGGCGTCTGGCTGGTGACCTTCATCGACAACGCCGATGTCACCGTGGCGCGGGGCGAGAATGCCGGCAAGAAGCTGAGCTATTCGCAGGTGGTCACCGGCCGCCACATCCTCGGCATGTGGGACCCGGCCAATGGCGCGCATCTGCGCCTGCCCCTCGACGAGGTGCTGACCGGGCCCTCGAACGGCGCCGTCATTCTGGTGCAGCGCGAGCATGCCGGCCTGCCCGGCCCGATCATGGGCGCCGCCTCTTTCGTCCGCTAACAATCCCCGGCCGGCCGCCGCCCAAAACAAAACTCCCGCTCTCGGATGAGGGCGGGAGTGAAGTGTTGACTGGGTCTTGGGGCGGCTGGTGTCCAGGCTTCAGGTTTGGGGGCTCGATCGGCCTGGACACCAGCCACTGGAGGCAATGGTTAATTTATGCCGGCCCAATGGGGCGGCAGAAGGGAGACAATGTGGTCAAATTGGGAAGTTTCCGGCCCGCTTTCCCGCCCTGCGCGGCCGGCCTGGCGCAACCCGGGATGCGCCTGCTTGGTTTAGCCTCTTGCCAGCGGCGGCTTTCGCCGCAATCATGACGGCGCGATGACATTCGACCCGAAGCGGAGTGGGAGCTGATCCTTGGCCGAGCCGGAAGCCCAGCAGAAGCGGCCGCCACGCCTGCAAATGGTGGCGGTCAACGAAGCGCCTGCCGCCCCTCCGGTCCCGCGATCGCCTCCCGCGATCCGCTTCACCTATGGCGAGCTGCAATCGATCCTGTCCGTCTATGGCCGGCAGGTGGCGCAGGGAAACTGGCGCGATTACGCCCTCGATTTCCTCAAGGACCGGGCGCTGTTCTCCGTTTACCGGCATCATTCGGAACGCCCGCTCTTCGTCATCGAGAAGAACCCGCGCCTCAAGCAGGGCCAATATCTCGTCACCGCCCAGGACGGCCGCGTCCTGAAGCGCGGCCAGGACCTCGAAAACGTGCTGCGCGTGCTCGAGCCGAAGCTCAGGGTGGTGGGGTGACCGACATTTCGGTGCGGCGGGCGACCCTCGCCGACGCCGAAACGATGAGCATCATCCTCATCCGATCGATTACCGAGCTTTGCGGTGACGACCATCACCGGGACGCTGCGACGATTGCCGGCTGGACGGCCAACAAAACGCCGGCCGGCGTGGCGGGCATGCTCGCCAATCCGGAAATGACGATCTTTGTCGCCGAACGGGCAGACTTCATCGCCGGGGTCGGCGCAATCGATCGTGCCGGGCGCATACGGCTCAACTACGTATCCCCCGACCATCGCTTCGCGGGCGTCAGCAAGGCGCTGCTGGCGGCCATGGAAGCCGAACTGTGTGAGCGAGGCATCGACATCGCCAGGCTCGAAAGCACGACGACGGCCCACCGCTTCTACCGGGCCGCCGGCTGGGTCGATGCCGGCACCCCCGACCGATCGGGCGCGGTGATCGGCTATCCGATGCAAAAGCGGCTCTAGGCAACGGAGATTCCCGCCTTCGCGGGAATGGCCCAGTCGACGAGAGTGCGGGCGCCTGCCAACTCTTGTAACTTGGATAGGAGCCCCTCGCCGGCCGGCGAGGGGCCCTGCGCCGCCAAGCCCGTACCACTCTTGGGTTCGAAAGCCCGCGGGAGAGCCAGGGACACCGGCGCCGTTTTCCCAAGCCCGCACAGTCGCTTGGGCCAAGCTCCGGCCGGAGACCAAGCCCGCCTGGCGCAAGGCAGGGCACGGAAAACCGACATGCCAATCCTTGTTCCAAAGCCCACTTTG
>DASZUI010000168.1:0-5839 GCA_035547675.1 Devosia sp. | reverse complement strand
CTTGTTCGAGTGCCAGGACGCGGCGAGCGGCCCCGTCTCCGCCTCGCCGTCGCCGATGACGCAGGCGACGATCAGGTCCGGGTTGTCGAAGGCCGCGCCATAGGCATGCATCAGCGAATAGCCCAGTTCGCCTCCCTCGTTGATCGAGCCCGGCGTCGATGCCGCCGCATGGCTCGGAATGCCGCCCGGAAAGGAGAACTGCCTGAACAGCTTGCGCAGCCCGTCGGCGTTCTCGCCGATTTCCGGGTAGATTTCCGAATAGGTGCCTTCCAGATAGGCATTCGCGACCATGCCCGGACCGCCATGGCCGGGGCCGCAGACATAGATCATGTCGAGATCGCGCGCCTTGATCACGCGGTTAAGGTGCGCATAGACGAAATTGAGGCCCGGCGTCGTGCCCCAATGGCCGAGCAGGCGCGGCTTGATGTGCTCGGGCACGAGGGGCGATTGCAGCAGCGGATTATCGAGCAGGTAGATCTGGCCCACCGAGAGGTAGTTGGCGGCGCGCCAATACTGGTCGATCAGAAGCAGCACCCCATCGGTGCCGCCCTCCTCTGCAGTCCTGTCGGCAACCTCCATTGCGGAACTCCCTATCCCGTCCGGGCCAACACGCTACATCTTGGCGGCAGAAAGCGGCTCCGGCATGGCGTCACCGCAGATGGAGGCGCGCCCCTCACGGGCCCACCGCGTCCCTGACGCAGTCGAGCAGCGCCCGCGCGGGGGGCGACAAATCCATGCCCGAGCGCGTGGTAATGCCGATAGGCCCGGTGGTCGCCTGCATGTCGAGCGGCAGCTTCACCAGCTGGCCGGTCGCGATGTCGGTAATGACGACGCTTTCCGAGATGACCCAGACCGCGTCGGTAAAGAGGGTGTAGGAGCGGCCAAGCGAATTCGAAACCGTCTCGATCGGGGCATGAAGCCGTCCGACGCCCCCGGCGATCAGCAGCGCGTCGACGGCGGGACGAATAATGGCACCCGGCGGCGGCATCAGCAATTGATGCTCAGTCACGTCCTGCAGCGTGACGCCGTCCCGCGCCAGCAGCGGATGGGCCGGCCGGACGACGAGCGCGAGGTCCTCCGAATAGAGATGTTCGAAGGACAGGCCCTGCATGGCGTTGGGGCTCGCCAGCCTGCCGATGACGAAGTCGATTGCGGCGGTCCGCAGCAGGTTTAGCAGATAGGGGCTCGGCCCGCTTTCGACCAGCGTGCGGCAGGCCAGGGAATGCCGGCTGAAGCCCTCCAGCGCCCGCGGTATCACCCCGGCTGCAACGGTCGGCAAGGCGCCGAGGGCAACCATGTTCGCCCCCTTGCCGGCAGATTCCAGCGTATCGAGCCCCTGCTGCAGGGTTGCGAGCCCGGCCTGGGCGTAGCGCATGAACAACTCGCCGCTGCCCGTCAGCACCAGCGCCCGGCGGCTCCGGTCGAAAAGGGCGGCGTCGAGAATGCGCTCGAGGTCGGCAATGGTCTTGGAGACGGCCGGCTGCGTCATGCCGAGCGCGGCCCCAGCTTGTGCCACGCCACCGAGACGCGCCGTCTCGATGAAGCAATTGAGATGCCTCAGCCTGATGCGCGGGTCGAGAATTCATGCCTCCCGGTTATGCAATCTGATCGGAATATCATTTTTTTCGCGCTCACAGCCATGATCTGATGCCAAAAACAACCGGGAGTAGCCATGGCTGCGTTTCTCTCGCTCCACGATGCGGTCGCGCGCAACCTGCATGACGGCGATGTTGTCGCCTTCGAAGGGTTCACGCATCTCATTCCCCATGCCGCGGCGCATGAGGCGATCCGCCAGGGCATAAAGGAGCTGACGCTGCTTCGCATGACACCCGACATCGTCTATGACCAGATGATCGGCATGGGTCTGGCCCGGAAGGTCGTCTTCTCCTATGCCGGCAATCCCGGCGTGGGCCTGCTGCGCCGGATGCGCGACGCCATCGAAAACAGCTATCCGCGCGCCATCGAGACGGTCGAGCACTCCCACTCGGCCATGGCGCAGGCCTATGAGGCGGGGGCCTCGGGCCTGCCCTGCGCCGTGTTTCGCGGCTACAAGGGTGCCGGCCTGCCGAAGGTCAATCCAACGATCAAGACGGTCATCTGTCCCTTTACGGGCGAGGAGCTGGCGGCGATCCCGGCGCATCGCCCGGACGTGACCTTCATCCATGCCCAGAAGGCGAGCGAAAAAGGCGACGTGCTCATCGAGGGCATTATCGGCGTGCAGAAGGAGGCGGCGCTGGCGGCCAGGCGCGTGGTCGTCACCGTCGAGGAGGTGGTGCCCAGCTTCAAGGGGCTTCACCCCAATCTGACGATCCTGCCGCACTGGACAGTCGATGCCATCGCGGTGGTGCCGGGGGGCGCCCACCCGTCCTACACCTATGGCTATTACGAGCGCGACAACGCCGCCTATCTCGAATGGGACCGGATATCGGCCGACCGCGAGGCCTTCGCCGCCTGGATGACGGAGAACGTCCTCAGGGTGGGACCCGAAGTGTTCGCCGGCCGCGTGGAGGCTCTGCGATGACCGATTTCACGCCCACCGAA
Organism: Devosia sp.; assembly: GCA_035547675.1. GTDB lineage: Bacteria > Pseudomonadota > Alphaproteobacteria > Rhizobiales > Devosiaceae > DASZTU01. The sequence goes on along the minus strand of DASZUI010000168.1, from coordinate 3,298 downwards.
ATGATGACGATCGCCGCCGCCCGGGCGCTGAAGAACGACGATGTCTGCTTCGTCGGCATCGGCGCGCCGTCGGCGGCCTGCAATGTCGCGCGCCTGACGCACGCCCCCGACATCACGCTGATCTATGAATCCGGCACGATCGGCACGGCGCCCGACGTGTTGCCCCTGTCGATCGGGGACGGCGAACTCTGCGAGACGGCGCTCTGCACCGTCTCGGTGCCCGAGATGTTCCGCTATTGGCTGATGGGCGGCCGCATCTCCATCGGCTTTCTCGGCGCCGCGCAGCTCGATCGCTTCGGCAATATCAACACCACGGTCATCGGCGATTATGCGCATCCCAAGGTGCGCCTCCCCGGCGGCGGGGGGGCGCCGGAGATCGCAACCTCCTGCGGCGAGATTTTCATCACGCTGAAGCAGGCGACCCGCTCGATGGTCGACAAGATCGATTTCTACACCAGCTTCGGCCATGGCGAGGGCGGCGACCACCGCCGGCGCCTCGGCATCACCACCAAGGGGCCGACCCTGCTGATCACCGATCTGGCGATCTGGCGGCCCGATCCCGAAAGCAAGGAATTCACCGTGACCTCCCTCCATCGGGGGGTGACGCGCCAGCAGGTGCAGGAGAATTGCGGCTGGCCGGTCCGCTTCGCCGCCCACGTCGAGGAAACGCCTGAGCCCACCGAGCTCGAACTCGCGACGCTGCGGGATTTGCAGGCCCGCACCGCCGCCGCACATGAGGGAAGAGCCTAATGCCCGAGGCCTTCATCTGCGCCTATCGGCGTACGCCGATCGGCCGCTTCGGCGGCGCCCTGTCATCGGTGCGGGCCGACGATCTCGCCGCCGTGCCGCTCCGGGCGCTCATCGCCGAAAACCGCGGTGTCGACTGGGAAGCGGTCGACGACGTGATCCTGGGCTGCGCCAACCAGGCGGGGGAGGACAACCGGAACGTGGCGCGCATGAGCCTGCTGCTCGCCGGCCTGCCGGTATCGGTGCCGGGCACGACGATCAACCGGCTTTGCGGTTCGGGCATGGACGCTGTCATTACCGCGGCGCGCGCCATCCGCGCCGGCGAGGGCGAGCTTTACGTGGCGGGCGGGGCCGAATCGATGAGCCGCGCGCCCTTCGTGCTGCCGAAGGCGGAAACTGCCTTTTCTCGTCATGCCGAGATTTACGACACGACGATCGGCTGGCGCTTCGTGAACCCGCTGATGAAAGAGCAATACGGCATCGACTCCATGCCCGAGACCGGCGAGAACGTGGCCGAGGACTTCCAGGTCAGCCGCGCCGACCAGGACGCTTTCGCGCTGCGCTCGCAGCGGCGGGCGGTTGCGGCGCAAGAGAATGGACGGCTCGCCCGCGAGATCGTGCCCGTCACCATCCCGCAGCGGAAGAAGGACCCCGTCGTGGTGGAGCGGGACGAACACCCGCGCGCCGACACCTCGCTCGAGGCGCTGGCGAAGCTGCCGACCCCCTTTCGCGAGGGCGGCACCGTGACGGCCGGCAATGCCTCGGGCGTGAATGACGGCGCTGCGGCGCTCCTCATCGCATCCGAGGCGGCGGCGAGAAAGCACGGGCTGACGCCCATGGCGCGGGTACTCGGGGGCGCCTCGGCCGGCGTTCCGCCGCGCATCATGGGCATGGGGCCGGTACCGGCGACGCGCAAGCTCTGCGCCCGCCTCGGGCTCACGCCGCAGGATTTCGACGTTATCGAGCTGAACGAGGCCTTTGCCAGCCAGTCGCTGGCGGTGCTGCGCGAACTGGGCCTTGCCGACGATGCGCCGACGGTCAATGCCAATGGCGGCGCGATTGCGCTGGGCCATCCGCTCGGTATGTCGGGCGCGCGCATTGCGGGCACGGCGGCGCTGGAGCTTGGGCTCACGGGCGGCCGGCGCGCGCTCGCTACCATGTGCGTCGGGGTTGGCCAGGGCATCGCCATTGCGCTGGAGCGGCTATAACGGCAGCCCGACATAGTTCTCCGCGAGCGCGCCCATCGCCGCCTCGGAATGGGTGAGATAATCGAGCTCGGCGCGCTGCAGGCGCTCGCTGAAGTCGCCCTGATCGGGGAAGCTGTGGAGGATCGAGGTCATCCACCAGGAGAAGCGCTCGGCTTTCCAGACCCGAGCCAGGGCGCGCGCCGAATACGTCGCAAGCCCCGCCTCCGACTTCTCAGCGTAGAATTCGCACAGCGCCTCGGACAGGTAATGCACGTCGCTGACCGCGAGGTTGAGCCCCTTGGCCCCGGTCGGCGGCACGATATGCCCGGCGTCGCCGCAGAGGAACAGCTTGCCGAAGCGCAGGGGTTCGACGACGAAGGAACGAAGGGCGGCAACCGATTTCTCGATCGAAGGGCCGGTGGTCAGCCGCGCGGCCGCGGCGTCCGGCAGCCGGCGGCGCAGCTCATCCCAGAAGGCGTCGTCGCTCCAGGCCTCGGCGCGCGCGGCGGCGTCGACCTGGATATAGTAGCGGCTGCGGGTGCGCGAACGCATCGAGCACAGGGCGAAGCCGCGCGAATGACGGGCATAGATCAGCTCGTCATGGAGCGGCGGCACGTCGGCCATGAGCCCGAGCCAGCCGAAGGGATAGGTGCGCTCGAAGGCGTGCATGGCGGGCGCCGGAATGGACTGGCGGCTAATGCCGTGGGAGCCGTCGCAGCCGGCGATGAAATCGCAGTCGAGGCGGATTTCATGGCCGGCCATGCGAAAGGTCACATGAGGCGCCTCGGCGAGGTCGTGCAGCGCCACATCGGCCGCCTCGTAGATTGTGGGCCGGCCGCTCGCATCGCGGGCATGCATCAGGTCGCGCGTCACCTCGGTCTGCCCGTAAACGGTGACGGTGCGGCCGCCGGCGTGGCGCTTGAGGTCGATCCGGTGCAGCGCGCCGCCAAAGCCGAGCGCGATGCCTTCATGCACAAGCCCCTCGGCGGCGAGCCGGCTGCCGCAGCCGATCGATGCCAGCAGGTCGACCGTCCCCTGCTCCAGCACACCGGCGCGGATGCGCGACAGCACGTGCGCGGCGCTCGAACGCTCGACAATGACACTGTCGATCCCGGCCCGGTCCAGCAGCGCACCGAGGAGGAGTCCCGCCGGGCCGGCGCCGATGATCGCCACCTGGGTGCGCATCAGGCCGCCGGTCCGATCCGGGTGACTTCGCCGAGCAGGGAAATGGCGGTGCGCAGCGACGTGCCGGTTGCCACGATCATCTGCGGCAGGAGCAGCCATTCGAGCGTCCAGGCGGTGCCCGAGCGCTCCTGCTCGTGGACAAGGGCCAGGTGCAGGCCCGAGACGAGCGTCGCCGTGAA
>DASZUI010000167.1:0-35242 GCA_035547675.1 Devosia sp. | reverse complement strand
GCGCTGAATTCGCTCGGCGCCCTGGTTTTCGCCAGCAATTACCGGGCCGACCTGCCGCCGGAGGAGACGGTGCGGCAGGCGCGAAAGGTCGGCGAAATCCTCGCCCGCACCTATCCCGCGCGCCAAATATTCGCCAATGAGCGCGATCCGGGCCGCCGGCTCAGGGTGGGGTTCGTCTCGAGCGACTTCAACCTGCATCCGGTGTCGTTCTTCCTCGAATCGGTGCTGAAAGCGATCGACGGACGGGAAATCGAGCTCTTCGCCTATTCGCTGTCGACCGTCAGCGACGACATGACGGGGCGGCTCAAGGCGATCTTCGCGCAATGGCGCGATGCGGCCCAGCTGGCGCCGCCGAAATTCGACCAGCAGATCGTCGAGGATGGGATCGACATTCTCATCGACCTGACAGGCCATACGCATAGCGGCATTCCGGCCGTCTTCGCGCTCAAGTCGGCGCCGGTCACGGTGAGCTGGCTCGGCTATTCGGGAACGACCGGCCTGCCGACCATGGATTATATTCTCGCCGACGAGATCGTTGCGCCGGCCAGCGAGGCGCGGCTCTTCACCGAACAGATCATCCGGCTGCCGAACAGCTATCTCTGCTATACGCCCGAGCCGAACGCCCCGGCGGTCTCCGCGCTGCCGGCGCTCGAGAACGGCCATGTGACCTTCGGCAGCTTCAACAACATCAATAAAGTGTCCGACGGAACGGTGGCGCTCTGGGCGCGGCTGCTTGCCGCGGTGCCGGCGGCACAGCTGGCGCTGAAGGGGGCGGTGCTGCGCCGGCCCGAGGCGGGCGACGAGCTGGCGGCGCGCTTTGCGGCGCATGGCATCGGGCGCGAGCGGCTGAAGCTGCTGCCCTATGAACCGGAGATGGCGGGCCATCTCGGGGCCTATGCCCATGTCGACATCGGGCTCGACCCCTTCCCCTATAACGGCACGACGACGACCTGCGAGGCGATGCTGATGGGCGTGCCGGTGCTGACGCTGCGCGGCGACCGATTCATCGCCCATGTGGGCGAAAGCCTGCTGCGCAGCGCCGGACTTGCGGAGTGGATCGCGGACGACGAAGACCAGTATGTCGCCAAGGCCGTGGCCTTCGCCGCGGACTTGCCGCGTCTCGCGCGGCTGCGGGCGCAATTGCGGGCGCAACTGCTCGCCTCCCCGCTCTGCGATGCGCCGCGCTTCGCGCGGGATTTCGAGGCCGCCATGCGGGAGATCTGGCGCCGCTGGTGCGAGAGCGCGCCGCCGGCGCCATAATCTGTCCAGCCTCGGCTGGTAAGGCGGCTTCCGCGATTTCAAGCCAATTCAGATCCGCCAAATCCAGATCTCCCAAGTCCAGATCCGCTCATGACCCGACTAGTTTCCGCAACCGCCGCCGGGGCGATCGCCGCGAGAGCCATTGTGCTCAAGGCGATCGCGCTCAGGGCATTCGTCCTGGCGACGCTGCTCGTTTGCGGCGCGCTGCCCAGTTCCGCCTTGGCGGTGTCGATGATGGACCCGTTCAATCTGCCCCCTGCCATGGACCAGGGGGCGATCAAGGCGGCCGACGGCATTTCCTATGCGGACGGGGCACGGCACAAGCTCGACATCTACGTGCCCAAGGCACCGGGCGCCGGCAAGGCGCCGGTGTTGTTCTTCATCTATGGCGGCGGCTGGGACCATGGCGACCGCGGCGATTACCAGTTCGTCGGCAATGCCTTCGCCTCACGCGGCTTCGTGGTGGTCATCGCCGATTACCGGCTCTATCCCGACGCCAAATATCCCGGTTTCCTCGACGATTGCGCCCAGGCGCTGCGCTGGGTGCAGGACCATATCGCCGATTATGGCGGCGACACGGACCGGCTGTTCCTCGCCGGGCATTCGGCCGGGGCCTATAATGCGGTGATGCTGGCGGTCGACCCGTCCTTTCTGCACGATGCGGGCGTGACCATGGGCATCCGCGGCGTGGCGGCGCTGTCCGGGCCCTATGATTTCTACCCCTTCGAATATGACGAGGTGCGCAACTCCTTTGGTTCGGCGCCGAGCCCGGAGGGTACGCAGCCGATCAATCTGGTGACGGCGGACGATCCGCCGATGTTCCTGGCGGCGGGGACGCACGACCCGATCGTGCGCATACAGAACAGCCAGAACCTCGCCAAGAAGCTCCGGGCCGCGGGCGATTGGGTGACCGAAAAATACTATGACGGTTTCGGGCACATGGAGGTGGTGTTTGCGCTCGGGCAGATGTGGCGGTGGCGCATGCCCGTCTTCGAGGACATGATGCAGTTCTTCCAGATGCTGGGGGCGTTCCCGAGCGGCGTGCCGCGCGTGGCGGTGGCACCCGATCCGCCGGTCGGCGCCGAGCAGCAGAAGATGCAGGGCGTCATCGACAATCTCGATTCGGCGATGGCGCCCATCGAGAGCGAAGCGCGGCGCATGGAATAGAATGTATCCAGCTTGTCGACATCGATGGCGGACGGCTTGACCGGGAGCGCCGCCCGGGCCTAGGGTTCGGATCGCGCCGCTCGGCGCCAATCCAAATCGACGCGAAAAGTCCTGCCTCCCGCCCGCGCTGCCTTCCCGGGCGGGCGCGTCGCACACCCGGAGGTTTCGATGAAATATACCCGCCTCGGCAAGACCGGCCTCGAGGTCTCGCGCATCTGCCTTGGCTGCATGTCGTTCGGCGACCCGAACCGCGGCAACCATGAATGGTCGCTCTCCGAGGAGGACAGTCGACCGATCATCCGCAAGGCGTTCGAAGCCGGCATCAATTTCTTCGATACGGCCAATGTCTATTCGCTCGGCTCGAGCGAGGAGATCACCGGCAAGGTGCTGAAGGAACTGGCGCCGCGTTCCGAAGTGGTGATCGCCACCAAGGTGCATGGCGTCATGCGTCCGGGGCCGAACGGGCACGGGCTGTCGCGCAAGGCCATCATGCAGGAGATCGACGACAGCCTGAAGCGGCTGGGGACGGACTATGTCGACCTCTACCAGATCCACCGCTGGGACCCGGTCACGCCGATCGAGGAGACGCTGGAGGCGCTCAACGACGTGGTGCGCGCCGGCAAGGCCCGCTATATCGGCGCCTCCTCGATGTATGCCTGGCAGTTCATGAAGGCGCTCGACATTTCGAGCCGCAATGGCTGGGCGCGGTTCGTGTCCATGCAGGACCATCTCAACCTGCTCTATCGCGAGGAGGAGCGCGAAATGCTGCCGCTCTGCCAGGCCGAGGGGATCGGGGTGATCCCGTGGTCGCCGCTGGCGCGCGGCCGGCTGACGCGGCCCTGGGGTACGGAGACGCACCGGACCGAGACCGACAATTTCGGCCGCACGCTCTATAAGGACGAGCAGTCCGACAAGGCGATCGTCGAGGCCGTGTTCAAGATCGCCGGTGCCCGCAAGGTGCCGGCGGCGCAGGTGGCGCTCGCCTGGGTGCTGCAGAAGGCGCCGGTCACCGCCCCGATCGTCGGCGTCACCAAGACGGCGCAGCTCGACGACGCGCTGGCCGCCGTCGAGCTGGAGCTGACCGCCGAGGAGGTCGCCGCGGTCGAGGCGCCCTATACGCCGCGCGCGGTCGCCGGGTTCTAGAGCTAAAGCGCTCTGAGGGCAGGCGTTTGCGCCGGAACTGGATTCCCGCCTTCGCGGGAATGACGAAGTGAGCGTGCGTGGGAATGGTGAAGCGAGCGTAGCATGACCGCGTCCCACCCCTCCGTCATTCCCGCGAAGGCGGAAATCCAGTTTTCTGCGCCGCGTCGTCGCGGCGTTGTCCCGCATCCACGGCAATTGCGGCCGCCGCCCGGTGGGCGCTCGAGAAGAATTCGCGATAGACGACGAAGCCCAGCATGAGGATGGCGACGGCGATCGCCAGCCAATCGGCGATGAACCAGGCGACCATCGGCACGGCGAAATAGAGGGCGCGGATGCCGTTGTTGAAATTGCGCGCCGCCAGCACGTTGATCTGCGCTATGGCGTCGAGTTCCGCTTCGCCGGCGCGGCCCTTGCGGTCCAGCGCGCCGAGCATGATGCAGAAATGGTTGAACTGCCTGAGCGACAGCGTGAAGGCGAAGAAGGCCAGCACGAACATCGAAAGCAGCACCGCCAGGTGAATTTCCACCTCGCGCTGGGTGTGGGGCTGGTCGAGTGTCACCGACGCCAACGTCCTGGTGATGTTTTCGAGCTGGCCGAAACCGGCAAAGGTCGCCAGCACCAGCAGCGCCGCGGTCGAGGCGAGAAAACTCACCGAGCCCATGAGGTTGCCGGCCAGGATGGCGTCGTAGGGCGTTTCCGCATGGGCTGCATTGGCGACCCAGCGCCGGCGCTGCAGGCTCATGATCGAGGACAGCGAGGGATAGCGCCGCTCGATGACGGGCACGCCATTATTGTAGGCGAACCAGCAGATCAGCGGCAGCACGGTCGCGAGCAGGGACATGTCGGGTATCGGGATGGCGGGGCCATCGCTCTATAGCCCGACGGCCCGGCGGCGGCAATCCGGCGCGCCAGAGCTCACGTTCCGATGGACTCCGAACGTGAGCTCCAGGTCCTCGAGTTGTCGCGTTTTTTGTGGGTTCGACAGGCTCGCCATGCGGCCCGGAAAGTGGAACCACCTTTCATGAAGACGCTGCAGACTTTTGATTTTTCGGCACAATCCGCGCCGTCAAAAAACTGTCGCGCAATGTTCGCTTTAGCCTTGAGATAAGCCGCGCTTCCCCCTATATACCCCTCACGCGCTCTCGGCGTCCGCCGGTCATGACAGCGTGTCTTCAGCATGGTGGCGCGGGGTGGAGCAGCCCGGTAGCTCGTCAGGCTCATAACCTGAAGGTCACAGGTTCAAATCCTGTCCCCGCAACCATCGATCCCATATATTCCAGAGGCCCCGGATTTCCGGGGCTTTCTGCTTTTTTGGACCCCGCAGCCGCCTTCGAGGTCGGCTACAGCCCAGCTTATGCATGTGCTAGCAGTTGAGCGGCGCAACTGTTTCGAGGGAAAACCGATGACGGTTTTTGCGGACAGCTATCTGGGGCAGCTCCGGAAATTGGTCGGGAAGAGGCTCCTGCTCGTTCCTGGGACACGCATCGTGATCGAGAACGACGTCGGTCTCATATTGCTCGATCTGCGCCCGGATTTCGGCCTTTGGGCCCTTCCCGGCGGTGCCTGTGAACCCGACGAGGACGTTGTGGCGACAATCGTGCGAGAGGTGGCCGAGGAATCGGGCCTTGCACTCGGCAAGGTCACGCCGTTTGGCTTTGCGAGCGACCCTCGCGGGGAAACGACGATCTTTCCCAACGGCGATGTGTGTCGGAACTTTTGTCTGCTATTTGCCACTCGGGAGTTTGTCGGTACGCCGCGTCCTATCGACGGCGAGGCGCTTGAGTATGGCTGGTTCGATCCCCGGCACCTGCCGGCGATGGTCCTCAACCATGCCAGTACGGTCGAGGCTTGGCTCAGGTGGAAGCTCGATGGAAGCTTCCAGTTTATCTAGAGCTCACGTTCTGATTGCGTCAGAACGTGAGCTCTAAGTTCTTGAGTTGTCGCGTTTTCGAACCGGAAAAGTGGAACCACTTTTCCTGAAAACGCTCTAGCGCGGCAGGCTAGTTCCTGCAGATACCCGCCTCGGCGGGGTTTTCGCTTTTTTGGGCCGGGTTTAGGCTTTTCGCGCCCCTCAGGCCGCTGTATGCACGCGGCGGGAATGCGGCCGGTTGTTCGATGCATCGGGGGACCAGGATGGCCAAGCATCAACGCGACGAACTGACCTATCAGGGGCTGCTGACGGCGCTTCGGGCGGACATCCGGCGCGGCCATTTCGCGCCGGGGGCGCGGCTCAAAGTCGCCGAACTGACCAAGCGCTACGAGACGAGCGCCATGCCGGTGCGGCAGGCGCTGGTGGAGCTGCAGAGCCAGGGGCTGGTGTCGATCCCGGCCAATCGCGGCGCCAGCGTCAGGATCGTCGACGAGGAATTGCTCAACAATCTCTGCGATTTGCGCCAGGCCGTGCTGGGCCTGCTCATCCGGCGCTTCGTCGAGCGGGCCAGCCCGCAGGACATAGATCAGCTCGAGCGTTACGAGGACGCCATGGATCGGGCCGAGAGCGACGATGAGCACGGGATCGCCAACGATCTGTTTTTCGACCATATCGACGATGTCGCCGGCAATCCCGAAGCCTCGGATGCGCTCAACCGGACTTGGCCGCTGCTGATGCCGATGGCGCGGCATTTCGGCCCGCGGGACCGGCGGGCCATTTCGCGCGGACATCGCGCGCTGATCGCCGCCATGCGGGCGGGCGATGCCGACGAAGCGGTGCGCCTGGCGCTCGAAGCCGTCGAGGCAACGCGCGCCTGGTTCCTCGGCCGGATGCGAGCCGAGAAGGCGATAGAAGCGGCGGGCGATATTCGCGGCGACTGAGGGGTTGACGAGTGGAGACGAAGCCCCCCTCACCCGGATTGCCGCGCAATCCGACCTCTCCCCCAGGGGGAGAGGTGAAGAGGGCAGCGCCCGGCAGCGGCGTCACCTCTCCCTTGGGGGAGAGGTCGGCACGAAGGCGTGGACGCCGCTTCCCAAGACCTACCGAACGCTGCCGGTTCGATGCACTTGTTTCATGCTGCGTCGAGCACGCGCAGCAAGCCCTGCATATAGCCGATGGCGTGGGCGCGGCCGCGGTGATTCCAGTCGGTGTCGTCGTCCATGTGGGGGACGTGGTCGTCGAGCAGGAAGCCGGCGAAGCCGGATTTCTTCAGCAGCGCCATGATCTCGGCCGGGTTGTAATTGCCCTCGCCGATGAAGCATTCGATGAAATTCGGCACGGTGCCCTGCACGTCGCGGAAATGGACGTAGAAGATACGGCCCTTGGGGCCGAAGAATTCGATCATCTCCTTTACATTGGCGGCGCCGCCCGGCATTTCCGAACAACAGCCGAGGCAGAGATCGAGACCCCATGACGGGCTGTTTTGATAGCGCCGCCAGGCCTTCTTGAAGTCTTCCGGCTCCTTGAAGATGCGGGCGACGCCGCCCAGCACCGGGACCGGGGGATCGTCGGGGTGGAGTGCGATCCTGACGCCGGCCTTCTCGGCGGCGGGCAGGACGGCATCCATGAAGTATATGTAATTGTTCCACATTTCGTCCGCGGTGACCTGCTTTTCGCCGGGGCCGAAGACGGGCATGGAATTGGCGTGGCCGAGGCTGGTGGGCATGAATTTTCGCCAGTCGTCCACAGATTTTCCCTCGACCCTGGCCATGTCGAAGCGCGTCGCCCCGGCGCCGCCGCGGGCCGGCGAGCGGCGCTCGGTGCGCCAGACGGAATTGGGCATGAAATGCAGGCCGAGGATCGGCACCCCGGCGCGGCCCACGGCCTGGACGGTTGCGATATAGTTCTCGATCTGCTCGTCGCGGCCGGGGAGGCCCAGCATGGCCTTGTTGTAGAAATGGGTCGGCACGTTCTCGATGGCCTCGAGCTTGAGGCCCGCCGCTTCGGTCTTTTCGACCAGCTTGCGGATATCGGCCTCCTCCCAGCGGGTCTCGCCGGGGAGCTTCGGATTGTTCATCTGAATGCCCTTGACGCCGATCTGGGCGGCAAAGCGCAGTTTTTCGTCGGTGAGCTCGTTGAACTGGCCGACCGCGACGCGGATTTGTTCCGGCATTGTCTTCTCCCTTGAATTGAAAGCTGTTTTGGCCGCTAGCCCTTGACCGAGCCCGAGGTGAGCCCGACCACCATGAAGCGCTGGGCGACGAAATAGAGGATCATCAGCGGTACCGACGAGACCACGGCGCCCGCCATGAGCGGGCCCCAGGGGAGCACGTCGCTGGTGATGAGATAATTGAGGGCGAGCGGCGCGGTGCGCTGGCCGGGATCGGTGATCAGCACCAGAGCCAGCAGCAATTCGTTCCAGGCGCCGGTGAAGGTGAAGATGGCGACGGCGGCGAGGCCGGGCGCCGACAGCGGCAGCACGATGCGGATGAGCGCGCCCATGCGCGAGAGGCCATCGATCATCCCCTGTTCCTCGAGCTCGCGCGGCACGGAGCGGAAATAGCCCTGCAGCAGCCAGGTGGCGAGCGGCAGCGCGAAGGTCAGATAGACGAGGATCAGCCCGACGAGCGAATTGGCGAGGTGGAGCGAGGCCATCACCACGGAAAGCGGGATGAAGAGCAGCGAGGTCGGCGTGAGATAGGCGAAGAGGATCAGCCGGCCGATGACGCCCCGGAAGCGGTAGCGGAAGCGCACCATGGAATAGGCGGCGAAGGAGGAGATGATCACCGCAATCACTGTGACCGTCAGGGCGACGAGCAGCGAATTGCCGATATTGATGAGGAAGCCCTTGTCCTCGACCAGGATGCGGTAGTTCTCGAGCGTGAAGGCGCGCGGCCAGAGCGACGGCGTGCGGTAGATGTCGCGCGGGATCTTCAGCGAGGTGACGATCATCCAATAGATCGGGAAGAGCACCGCCAGCAGGGCGACGAGCAGCACCACGGCCATGCCGAGCCGGCCCAGCAAGGAGCGCTGGCTGGTGGTGAGGCCGGCGGCTTGGGTCGCGGGCAGTGCCATCAGTCTTCGTCCCGGTGCATGAGGGCGGTGGCGAAGATCACCAGCAGGGCGAGGACGGGGAGCGTCGCCACGGAGACGGCGGCGGCCTCGCCGATACGCTGCGTCTGCATGCCGAAATAGGCGAGCACGGGGAAGACCATGGTGGCGTCCGACGGGCCGCCCTGGGTCAGCAGCCAGACGTTTTCGAAGGAGTTCGCCGTCCAGATCGAGGAGAGCAGGGCGGTGACGATGATCACGGTGCGGATCGAGGGGAAGGTCACGGCCCAGAAGCGCTGCCAGGCATTGGCGCCATCGACGCGGGCGGCCTCGTAGAGTTCGGCGGGGATGGCCTGGAGGCCCGCGAGGATCGAGATGAACCAGAAGGGGAAGCCCCGCCAGACGGTGGCGGCGATCACCGAGGGCATGGCGGTCTGGCGCTGGCCGAGCCAGTCGACAATGCCCGGATCGATGCCGATGGCGTGGATCGCCAGGCTCAGCCCGCCGCCGATGGGCAGGTAGAGCAGCCGCCAGGTGAGGAAGACCACGAAGGCCGGCATGGCCCAGGGCAGCATGAGGAAAGAGCGGACGAGGCCGCGGCCGGTGAACTGCCGGTTGACCACGAGCGCCAGCCCCAGTCCGATCAGCAGTTTCAGCCCGTCGGTCGCCAGCACCAGGATGACCGTGTTGAGGATGGACTGCAGGAAGGAGGGGTTCTGGGCCAGATAGGCGAAATTGGCGAAGCCCACCCAATGGCCGGCATTGCCCACCACCGCGTCGGTGAAGGAAATGTAGATGGCATAGAAGAAGGGATAGCCGACCAGCCCGACCAGCAGGACCAGCACGGGCAGCACCAGCAGATAGGCGAAGGTCGAGGTTTTCATGCCGCGGCGGGGGCGGGACGGGGCTTGCAGGGGCACGGCGATCGTCATCGGCTCGTGCCTCGAAGGAAGGCCCCCTCATCCGGCCAGCCATTCGGCTGGACCGACCTTCGAAGTGCGAAGGCAGGGTGGCCAACGGCTCCCCTCCCCCTTGAGGGGAGGGTGGCGGCAGCCGGGTGCGGGTACAACGGGCGCTGGTGCTTGCGGAAAGAACCCCCACCCTTGATCCCTCCCCTCAAGGGGGAGGGAGACGAGGTGGCGAATGCCGTGCCCCAACTTACCTCTCCCCCAAGGGAGAGGTGAAGAGGGGCAGCGCCTCGGCCGGACATCACCTCTCCCTTCGGGGGAGAGGTCGGCGCGCAGCTCCGGGTGAGGGGGCCTTTCGGCAGGGCGATGGTGGTGCTGATGGTCATGCCGGCATGCTCCGACGGTCCCAGCGCCGGCAAGCGGCAAAACGGCGGGAGCTTATCGCCCCTCCCCCTTGCGGGGAGGGTGGCGGCAGCCGGGTGGGGGTGGGCCTGTAGGGGCACCGCGGTGGTCATTGGCTTGTGCCTCGAAGGAAGGCCCCCTCACCCGGATTGCTGCGCAACCCGACCTCTCCCCCAAGGGAGAGGTGAAGAGGGGCAGCGCCTCGCCATAGCGTCACCTCTCCCTTCGGGGGAGAGGTCGGCGCGCAGCGCCGGGTGAGGGGGCCTTTCGGCAGGGCGATGGTGGTGCTGATGGTCATTTAGTCGTGCTTGCGGCGCCCCTCACCCTAGCCCTCACGCCTCTGCCGAGGCCTGCGCCGCTCAAATCGCTCCACCGGAGCGATTTGACCCTTCGGGTCGCTCTGCAGCCCCAGAGGGGCGAGGAGACAAGGCGACGAGCTTGGTGCGTCAGACCAAACCCTCGCCCCTTTGGGGAGGGCGGCCGGCAGGCCGGTGAGGGGTGGCCGGCCGCTCATCCGCCGTCACTTGTACTTGTCGTAGATCGCCTGGGCCTGGGTCTGAGCCTCGTCGATCGCCTTGTCGAAATCCCAGTTATCGATCACCACGCGCTGCACCATTTTGGGGATGATGAAATTGTTGGAAATGTCGGCATAGGCGGTGTTGTAGACGTCGGGCGCGCCGGGGGCGGTGCCGTTCTTGACGAGGTCGAGCAGGCCGGCATGGATGGGGTCCGAACCGTCGAAGGTCTTGAAGCTCGCCTGGTCCTGCAGCACGGGGCCATAGATGGCGGACTCATAGTAGGCGGAGAGGAATTCCGGCTGCGACAGGAATTCGACCAGCGCCTGCGCCGTGCCCTGGTTCTGGCTGGTCTTGGGGATGGCGCGCAGCTGCGGCTGGAGCGGCGAGACGACGCCCTTGGGGCCGCCGGGCAGGGAGGAATACAGGGTGCCGGCATAGAGGTCGGGATCGTCGGTCTTGGCGGCAATGCCGACCGAGCCGGTATTGGCGATGAAGGCCGCCTGGCCCGCGAGATAGGCCTGGTTGTCGCCGGCGCCGTCCCAGGTGGTGTTGCCCGGCGGGAAGAGCTTCTTGTCCCAGGCGTCCTTGACCCAGGCGAGATAGGTCTTGGTGGCGTCCGATTTGATGGCGGCGTTCTTGCCGGCATCGTCGCCGATCCGGCCGCCATAGGATTGCAGCACGCTCATCTGCACATTGCCGTCGCCCACATTGGAAAGGGCGAGGCCCAGCCCGAAGACCGGCGGCTTGGTGACGGCGACGGCCTGGGTGACGAGTTCTTCCCAGGTCTTGGGCGCATTGGGGAAGCCGGCCGGCTTGAGCAGGTCGTCGCGGCGGAGCAGCAGATTGCCCGAAACGCCGAAGGGAATGCCGGTGTGCCCGCCCGGCAGCGCCGCCGCCTTGTCGACGCCCGGATACCAGCCGCCATGGGCCTTGGCGAGCGAGGCGTAGAGATCGTCGAGCGGCACGAAAATGCCCTGGGCGGAGAGCACCGAGAGCAGGTCGAGCCCGACATCGAGCACGTCCGGCATGGAGCCCGCCTGCACGGCGGCGGAAACCTTCTGCACCGTCTCGTTCTGGTTGATCATGACGACGGTGGTCTCGACGCCATTGTCGGCGCCCCATTTGTTGACCGTGTCGGTCAGGAGCTTGTTGGCGGCGTCCGAAAAGATCAGCCCGCCCCAGAAGGTCAGCTTGCTGCCTTTCTGGATGGCCGGCGCGGCGAGCGCGGCGGTGAAGCGGCTCGTGCCGATAAGGGCGGCGCCCGCGAGCGACGCGCCGAGGACGCGCCGGCGCGTCCAGTTGCTGGTCTTGTCCAAGATGTCCTCCCGTAATGGCCGCGCGCGGTTGTGCGTCATTGGCCGAAACCGTCGCTGCGATTTTTTGATCAAAAGTGCCGGAGCGTCAAGGGCGCGACCGCCGATGGCCTGTGGACGAGCTGCGGCAGAGGCCCTGCGGCGCGCCGCCGCGGCAGAAAACCCGATTGCGCATCTCGGGAGAGTTTGTCAGACATATGTCACCAGGAGCACGAGCGCGCTCCTGTCTCGACGCCGAAGTGCCGCAACAAGCCGGCGCGCGGAGGGAACAAAGGGGAAAACCTATGCATAAGCTACTGAAAGTGCTGACGAGGCCCTTGCTGGCCGCGCTGGCGGCCATGGCGCTGGCAGCGCCGGTGGCCATGACGACCGCGGCGCTGGCCGACCAGACGGTGACGGCGCCGACGCTGGGCCAGGGCAGCGGCGGCACGTATATGGACTACATGAAGACGGTCTATAACCGGGCCGGCTATCCCGAAATCATCATGCTGCCGCTGACGGCGTTCGACAGCGACTACAATCTCCAGCCGATGGGCGCCAAGAGCTGGAAGCAGTCGGCCGACGGGCTCACCTGGACCTTCACGCTGCAGGACAATCTGCAGTGGAGCGACGGCACCCCGCTGACGGCCGAGGACTATGTGTTCGCGCTGCAGCGGGCCGCCAAGGAAGGCTACGACTTCAACTGGTACTGGTCGTTCGCCGGCGGCATCAAGGGCTGGTCGGACGTGACCGACCATGGGGCGGACGTTTCGACGCTCGGCCTCAAGGCGGTTGACGACAAGACCATCCAGGTCACCACCGATGCGCCGAAATCCTATTTCCCGGGCGTCGCCAGCCTCTGGTACCCGGTACCCAAGCACGTCGTCGACAAGATCGGCGACGATTATGCGCTCAACGTCAATACGCTGGTCGCTTCCGGACCCTTCATGGTGAAGGAGTGGGAAAAGACCACCAATACGATGACGCTGGTCAAGAACCCGAACTATCACGGGCCGTGGCCGGCGCAGATCGACAAGCTGGTGCTCGACACGCAGATCGCGGCGCCGGAAGTGGGCTTCCCGGCCTTCATGGCGGGCGAGGCCGACTATACCGCGCTCAATGCCGGCCAGGTGCCGGTGGTGACGCAGCGCTTCCCCGACGCGATCCGCCGCAATGCGGTGTTCGCGGTCTATTACCTCGCCTTCGATACGGACAAGGCGCCCTTCAACAATGTCGACGTGCGCAAGGCCTTCCAGGCGGCGATCAATCGCGACGAGCTGACCTCGACGGTGCTCAAGGACGTCGCCGTCCCGGCCAAGTCGATCCTTGCGCCCTCCTATCCGGGCTACCAGCAGAAGATCGCCGACGAGGCGAAATTCGATCCCAAGCTGGCGCAGGACGAGATGGCCAAGGCCGGCTATCCGGGCGGCAAGGGCTTCCCGCCCATCGAAATCTGGTATCGCGAGCAGGGCGGCTACAACGCCGCGATCGCGGCGCCGATGCTGCAGTACCTGCAGGCCCAGTTCAAGCAGATCCTCGGCATCGACATGCAGATCAAGTCCATGCCGACCAAGGACTGGACGCAGGCGCTCAAGGACCGCAGCAACAATCTGTTCCTGGCGCCCTACGAGTACGACTATCTCGATCCGTCGAATTTCTACGACCTATTCAAGACGGGCGGCCGCCACCATTACAGCTTCCCCGAATACGACAAGCTGGTGAATGCGGGCGACGCCGAATCGGACTGGAACAAGCGGCTCGACGACTATGCCAAGGCCGAGCAGGTGATCATCGACAATGCGGCGCTGGTGCCGCTGGTGCATCCGGTGACGATCGCGGCGGTGTCGGACAAGCTCAAGGGCGCGGGCGTCGAGCCGAACTCGAAGGGCTTTACGCCGCTCGACCGGCTGTCGCTGTTCCTGTTCACGCATATCACCAAGCAGGACTGAGCGGGGGGAGGGGGAGACCCCTCACCCGCCTGCCGGCACCCTCTCCCGCAAGGGGAGAGGGACGATGTTCAGGGCACCCCGCCTTCTCCCCTCGCGGGAGAAGGTGGATCGGCCGAAGGCCGAGACGGATGAGGGGGCTCTGCGATCTCATAGAAAGCCTTCAATGCGACTTGTCGAAATCGAGGACCTGCACGTCAGCTTCAGCCAGCATGATGGCCTGGTGCAGGCGGTGCGCGGGGTGAGCTTCGGGCTCGAGGCGGGGGAAAGCCTCGGCATCGTCGGGGAATCCGGCTCGGGCAAATCGGTAACCTGTTCGGCGCTGATGAAGCTGTTGCGGGAGCCGCCGGCGCGGATCAGCGCCAAGACCCTGGCGCTGGCCGGACACGACGTGCTCGGGGCGGGCAACAGGGCGATCTCGAGCCTCAGGGGCAAGGTCGCGGCCATGGTGTTCCAGGACCCCATGACCTCGCTCGATCCGGTCTTCACCATCGGGCACCAGATCGCCGAGACGATCCGGGCGCATCGCGGGCTCTCCAAGGCGGAGGCGCTGCGCGAGGCGGTCGAATTGCTGCGGCGGGTGGAGATCAAGAATCCCGAGGCGGTGGTCGATTATTATCCGCATCAATTGTCGGGCGGCATGCTGCAGCGGGCGATGATCGCGATGGCGCTCTCCTGCCGGCCGGGCGTGCTGATCGCCGACGAGCCGACGACGGCGCTCGACGTCACCATCCAGGCGCAGATCCTGCAGCTCATCAAGGACATCCAGGCCGAAACCGGCATGGGCCTCATCATGATAACCCACGACCTCGGCGTGGTGGCCGAGACGGTGGACCGCGTCGTGGTGATGTATGGCGGACGGGTGATGGAGGTGGCGCCGGTTGTCGAGATTTTCGAGGCGCCGCTTCATCCCTATACGCGGGCGCTGCTCGATTCCATTCCGGGGCAGGTCGCCGGCAAGCGGCGGCTGACCGAAATTCCGGGCGCCTCGCCCAATCCGGCGCATCCGCCGGCGGGTTGCCCCTTCCATCCGCGCTGCCCCATGGCGATCGCGGCCTGCAGGCAGGTCGAGCCGGCGCTGCTGCCGGCGGGCGACGGGCGGCAGGTGGCCTGCATCAGGGTGGCGGCATGACGGCGCCGGCGCTCGAACTCAGGCAAATTTCCAAGCGCTACGGGATGCGCGGCGCCGGCCTTTTCAGCAAGGCCGGCGATGGTGGCTTCGTCGCCGTCGACCGGGTGGACCTCGCTTTGCCGCGCAACAAAGTCGTGGCGCTGGTAGGCGAATCCGGCTCCGGCAAGACGACGACCGGGCTGTTGGCGCTGCGGCTGGTGGCGCCGAGCGGCGGGCAGGTGCTGCTCGAGGGCGAGGACATCACGGCGCTGACACCGCAGCAATTGAAGCCGCACCGGCGGCGCATGCAGGTGGTGTTCCAGGACAGCTACGCTTCGCTCGATCCGATGATGACGCTCGGGGAGATCGTCGCCGAGCCGCTGGGCATACACGGCATGGGCACGGCGGCGGAGCGGCGCGATATGGCGCGGCAATGGCTGGAAAAGGTGGGGCTCGACGGCAGCTATGCCAGCCGCTATCCGCACGAGCTCTCGGGCGGGCAGCGGCAGCGCGTGTCGATCGCGCGGGCGCTGGTGCTGGGGGCCTCGGTATTGGTCGCGGACGAGCCGACCTCGGCGCTCGATGTTTCGGTCAAGGCGCAGATCGTCAATCTGCTGCAGGATTTGCAGGCGGAGATCGGGCTCTCCATGCTGTTCATCAGCCATGACCTGTCGGTGGTGCGTTCGCTCGCCGACGAGGTGGTGGTGATGTTCCGCGGCCGGGTGGTGGAGCGGGCGCCGACCGATCTCATCTTCGCCAATGCGCGGCATCCCTATACCCGCTCGCTGCTCGATGCGGTGCCGGTGGTCAATCCGCGGGCGCGGCGGCGGCGCACTTTCCTAACGGCCGAGGAGATCGCGGCCAGGACGCCGACCATTTCGGCCGCCGAATGCGAGCTGCCGCCTTTGCTCGATACCGCCGAGCCGCAATTGGTGGCGCTGGCGGGGAGCCATTATGTCGAAGCGGTGGTGCGATGAGGCTGGCGTTCATGGCGAAAAAGGCCCCCTCACCCGGCGCTGCGCGCCGACCTCTCCCCCGAGGGAGAGGTGAGGAGGTGCGGCCTTGCAGCGGGGTCACCTCTCCCTTTGGGGGAGAGGTCGAATTGCGCAGCAATTCGGGTGAGGGGGCCTTCCCATGCTGAGGTTCATCATCCGCCGCACGCTCTCCATGCTGGTCACCTTCGTGGTGGTGTCGGTGGTCATCTTCCTGATGATGCACTCGATTCCGGGCGGGCCGTTCGACGGGACCGAGATGCCGCTGCCGGACAACATCAAGGCCCGGATGATGGCGCAGCTCGGGCTCGACCAGCCGCTCTGGGTGCAATATCTGCGCTATATGTGGGGCGTGCTGCATTTCGATTTCGGCGTGCCCTATCAGAGCCCGGGCGATACGGTTCTTGGCCTCGTCGCTCATGCCTGGGTGCCCAGCCTGGTTTTGGGCGGACTGGGGCTCATCATCGGGGCGCCGATCGGCATCCTGCTCGGCATGGCGGCGGCGCTCAACCGCAACAGCTGGATCGATTATCTCGCCTCGGCGCTGGCGACGCTCGGGCTGACCATTCCGGTCTTCGTCATCTCCATGCTGCTGATCCTGGTGTTCGCCGTCTGGCTCGGCTGGCTGCCGGCGTCGGGCTGGGGCGATCCCCACAAATGGATATTGCCGATCATCGCCTATGCGGCGGTGCCTGTCGCGACCTATGCGCGCTATGCCCGCTCGGCGGTGCTCGATACGCTCAACAAGCCCTTCGTCACGGTGCTCCGGGCCAAGGGGCTGTCCGAGCGCCGGGTGATCTTCCAGCATGTGCTCAGGAATTCGGCGATTCCGATGGTGACGATCTTCCTGCCCATGTTCGTGGGCATCGCGACGGGCTCGATTTTCGTCGAGGCGATGTTCCGGGTGCCGGGGCTCGGCGCCTATTTCGTCTCCTCGATCGACAAGCGCGACTATCCGCTCGAAATGGCGCTGATGCTGCTGATCACCATGCTGTTCTGCATTTCCTATCTCGTGTCCGACATCCTCTATGCGCTGCTCAACCCGCGCATCCGGATCGACGGGAGCGCGCGATGACCGAGGTTTCGCACACGGGGGTCATGGTCGAGGCGCCGGTGCTGCCCAGGCAGCACAGCCCGCTCTATTTCGCCTGGCGGCGGTTCGCGGCCAACAAGGCGGCACTGGCGGGCGGCGTGGTGCTGATCATCCTTGCCATCATGGCGATCTTTGCCCCGGTGATCACCGGCACGACGGACAATGCGCAGTCCTTCCTCACCTCGGCTCTGGCCTTCCCTTCGGGGCAGCACTGGTTCGGCGTCGACGATCTCGGGCGGGATTTTTTCGCGCGCATCGTCTATGGGGCGCGGGTTTCGCTGGGGATCGGCTTCGCCGCGGCGTTCGTCAGCCTCATCATCGGCCTGCCGCTCGGCGCCATGGCGGGCTACATGGGCGGGCGGGTCGACTGGGTGGTGATGCGGATCGTCGAACTGTTCTCGGTGGTGCCGCCGCTGCTCGCCGCGCTGCTGCTCGGCACGGTGACGCGCGGCGGGGTCTGGGGCATCATTCTGATCGCGGCGCTGTTCGGCTGGGTCAATGTGTGCCTCCTGGTCCGGGCGCAGGTGAAATCCTTCCGCGAGAAGGAGTTCATCATGGCGGCCCAGGCGCTGGGGGCGTCGCCCTGGCACATCGTGTGGCGCCACCTCATTCCCAATTCCGTGTCGCCGATCATCGTCGGCTTCGTGCTGGCGATCCCGCTCGCCATGATGCTCGAGGCCTCGCTCAGCTTCCTCGGCATCGGGGTGCAGCCGCCGACGCCGAGCTGGGGCCAGATGATCAATGTCGGCATGAATTTCATGTTCTTCTACTGGCACATGGCCGTGTTCCCCACGGCGGCGCTCGCCATCACCATCCTCGCTACCTCGCTGCTCGGCGACGGCCTGCGGGACGCTTTCGATCCCACCCTCAAGGGCCGCTGAATTGACCTCCAATCTCGCCGAACATTTCCTGCTCGATCCGAACGTGGTGTTTCTCAATCACGGCTCGTTCGGCGCCTGTCCGCGGCCGGTCTTCGAGGAGTATCAGCGCTGGCAGCTGACGCTCGAGCGGCAGCCGGTGGCCTTCCTCGATTCGCATCGCGGGCTGGCCAGGAATCTCCGGCCGATGCGCGAGGCGATGGCGGCCGAGTTCGGCACCGGCGTCGACGATATCGCGGCGGTGACCAACGCCACGGCGGGGCTCAACATCGTGGCGCAGTCGCTGCCCCTGCAGCCGGGCGACGAAATCCTGACGACCGATCACGAATATTCGGCGCTCGAAAAGACCTGGGCCTATGTGGCGCGCAAGACGGGAGCGAAGATCGTCGTCGTCGAGGTGCCGCTGCCGCTGACCAGCGCCGGCCAGTTCCACGACGCCATCGCGGCGGGCTTTACCGAGCGCACCAAGGTACTGTTCCTCAGCCATATCACCTCGCCGACGGCGCTGCTGTTTCCGGTCGAGAGCCTGATCGCCGAGGCGCGCCGGCGCGGCGTCTGGAGCGTCATCGACGGGGCGCATACGCCGGGCCACATCAAGCTCGACCTCGATGCGCTGGGTGCGGACTTCTATTCCGGCAATTGCCATAAATGGCTGATGAGCCCCAAGGGCGCGGGTTTCCTGCATGTCCGGCCGGAATGGCAGGCGCTGATCAACCCGCTGGTCATCAGCCATGGCTGGACGGCCGACAACAAGGAGCCCGGCGTGCGTGGGCCGTTCGGCAATTCGGCTTTCGTGGACGAAGTCGAAATGCAGGGCACGCGCGATCCGGCGGCCTGGCTCGCCGTGCCGGCGGCGCTGAAGTTCCGGCGGGAGCACGACTGGTGGGCGGTTGCCGCCGATTGCAGCCGGCTGGCACAGGAGACGGCGGCGCGGTTGCGCGAACTGACCGGCCTGCCGGCGCTGTCGAGCCCGGAATTCTCGGCGCCGCAGATGGTCGCCATGCCGGTGCCGCGCTGCGACGTCGGCTGGCTGAAGCAGGCGCTATACGAGCGTTACACAATCGAAATTCCGGTGTTCGATTGGAAGGGCCGCTCTATCGTGCGGCTCTCGGTGCAGGGCTATAACGGCCACGAGCAGATGGACGTGCTGATCGGGGCGCTGAGCGAATTGCTGGCGCTGGGGCAGGCGCGGCGGGCGACGGCGTCCTAGAGCGCTTTCGGGAAAAGTGGTTCCACTTCTCCGGTTCGAAAGCGCGGCAACTCAAGGACCTGGAGCTCACGTTCTGACCCGGTCAGAACGTGAAATGCTCTGGAGCATCCGCAGCCCGGGGGCATGATGGGGCAAATAGCCGGCAGTCACCAGGGCGCACTCGATTTTCTGGAGCGCCTCGACACGCGCACGCGCGGCGTGGCGGTGCTCGATGCGCTTGCCGAGATGATCGAGCGGGCGGGCCTCGATGTCGGCGACCGGCTGCCGCCGGAGGTGACGCTGGCGGAGCATCTGGGGGTCGGGCGCTCGACCATCCGCGAAGCCCTGAAACATTGGGAAGGGCTGGGCCTGATCCGCCGCCGGCGCGGCGCCGGCACATTCCTCGCCCGCAGGCTGCCCTCGGCGCAGGGATTGCTGCCGACCATGGTGCGGCTCGAAGGCGAGGCGCTGCTGCGCCTGCTCGAGGTGCGGCGGGCGCTCGAAACCAGCGTGGTGCGCAAGGCGGCGCTCAATGCCACCGCCGAACAGAGGCAGCAAATCTCGATGCTCTGCCGGCGGCTGCTCAGGATCGTCGATTCCGGCCGCGACTGGCACAAGGCCGACGCCGAATTCCATGCGGCCATCTATGACGCCTCGGGCAATCCGCTGTTCGGGCAAATCCTCAAGAATGTCGACGATGCGCTCAGGCGCTCCGAGGAATCGCCCTTCGGCCGCAAGGAGTTCGGCCTGGCCTCCTTCCCGCTGCACCAGATCCTGGCCGATGGCATCGCCGCCGGCGATCCCGACATGGCGGAGGCCGGAATCAACCGGGTGCTCGATTCCGTCTGCCACGAAGTCGAGCAGTTGATCGCCGCGCAGGGCGGCTAGCCTCAAATTCGGGCAAACCCTGCCCTTTTCCTCGGCAGGACGCTCGCCGGGGCGGCAAATACACACAAGCGCCTGCTGCTTAGGCCCAATCTGCTTGACCGGAGTCGGCAAACGCGCCTTGATGGCGAAACGATGACGGGACGGTACGACGCCCCGTGTCAAACTCCGCGCAAGGGAGCGGGGTTTGGGGCTCAGGGTCGTTTCTTCCCCCATCGACCAATGGCGGGCGATGCAGGTCGCCTGCCCGATAACAACGGTCGAACGAGACCGCCACAAGGGGACTGTCAGGAATGAAACATCAGCTTCTCCCGCTTATCGCCGGCGTTGCGCTGGCGCTTGCCGGGGCTGTCAATGCCGCCTCCGCCAGCACGCTGAGCGACGTCAAGGCGAAGGGCTTCGTGCAGTGCGGCGTCAATACCGGCCTGCCGGGCTTCGGCAATCCCGATGCGTCGGGCAAGTATACGGGCTTCGACGTCGATTACTGCCGGGCCGTGGCCGCGGCGATCTTCGGCGATCCCGACAAGGTGAAATATACCCCGCTCGACGGCACGGAGCGCTTCCCGGCGCTGCAATCGGGTGAAATCGACCTGCTGGTGCGCAACACCACCTGGACGATGTCGCGCGACACCACGCTGGGCTTCACCTTCGCGGGCGTGAATTATTATGACGGCGAAGGCTTCATGGTCCGCAAGTCGGCCAATATCGCCCATGTGAAGGATCTCGACGGCGCCACGATCTGCGTGCAGGGCGGTACCGACACGGTCACGGGCCTCGCGGACTACTTCAAGAAGAACAACCTCAAATATACCCCGCTCGTCATCGACAAGCTCGCCGACGTGAACGCGGCCTATGATTCCGGCCGCTGCGATGCGCTCACCACCGATCGGTCGGGCCTTGCGGCCAACCGCCTGCAGATGAAGAATCCCGACGACCACGTCATCCTGCCGGAAATCATCTCGCAGGAGCCGCTCGGGCCGGTGGTCCGCAACAATGACGTGCAGTGGTTCCAGATCGTCAAGTGGGTGAGCAATGCCCTGCTCGACGCCGAATATCTGGGCGTCACCCAGGCCAATGTCGACGACATGCTGAAGTCGCCGGATTCGGCCGTGCAGCGCCTGCTCGGCGTGGGCGACAACGATTTCGGCAAGTCGATCGGCCTCGATGCCAAGTGGGCCTACAACATCATCAAGGCGCTCGGGAACTACGGCGAGATCTATGATCGCAATCTCGGGCCCAAGACGCCGATGGGCCTCGACCGCGGCCTCAATGCCCAGTGGAACCAGGGCGGCATCCAGTACGGCATGCCGATCCTCTGATCATCCGAGCACGGTGCTCCGGGAACGCCATGGCGTTTTCGGAGCATCGCCGGTATCGCCTGATCCAGCGGGGGTATGAATGACGGTTGCCGATGCGGGGCGCGTGGGTCCCCCGCGTGAATATTGGTACAACAATCCAACCATACGCAGCATCGCGATCCAGGTAGTGCTGATCGCCGTGGTCGTCGGCTTGGTCGGGTGGCTGACCAACAACACCATCACCAATCTCCATCAGCGCGGCATTGCCTCGGGCTTCGGCTTTCTCGGCCAGCGCGCCGGGTTCGACATCGTCACCTTCCTGCCGACCAATTCCGAAAGCACCTATGGCTACATGCTGCTGGCGGGGCTGGTGGATACGGTGGTCGTGTCGGCGCTCGCCATCGTGATCGCCACCATTTTCGGCCTGATCGTCGGCATTTCGCGACTCTCCAGCAATTGGCTGATCCGCACGATCGCCACAGTCTATATCGAATTCTTCCGCAATATCCCGCCGCTGCTGGTCATCCTGTTCTGGTACCTGGCGGTGATTGCGGCGCTGCCCAATATCCGCGACGCGATCCAGTTCGGGCCGCAGATTTCGCTGTCCAATCGCGGCTTCTTCATGCCGCGCCCGGTGTTCGGGGACGGCTTCGGCTGGACGGCCGGGGCGTTCGTGCTCGGCCTCGTCATCGCCTACGGGCTCGGGCGCTGGGGCCGCGCGCGGCAGATGCGGACGGGCCAGCCCTTCCACTCCTTCTGGATCGGCCTTGCCATAGTGGTCGTGCTCACCGGCGCCGTGTTCGTCGCCACCGGGGCGCCGCTCGGCATCGAAATGCCGGTCAAGACGCGCTTCAACATCAATGGCGGCTGGACCATTTCGCCCGAATTCGCGACCATGTTCCTGGCGCTCGGCATCTATACCGCCTCGTTCATCGCCGAAATCGTGCGCTCGGGCATCATGGCGGTGAGCCATGGGCAGACGGAAGCGGCGCGGGCGCTGGGGCTGCGGTCCGGGCTGACGCTCAGGCTGGTGGTATTGCCGCAGGCGCTCCGGGTCATCATTCCGCCGCTCGCCAGCGAATATCTCAACATCACCAAGAACACCTCGCTGGCGGTGGCCGTGGGCTTCGCCGACCTGGTGTCTGTGGGCAACAACGTGCTCAACCCGACCGGGCAGTCGATCGAGGTGGTGGCGATCTGGATGGCCTTTTATCTCGGCCTCAGCGTCCTGATCTCGGTTGCCATGAACTGGTTCAATGCGCGGATCGCGCTGACGGAGCGCTGAGGCAGCATGTCGGACATCCAGTCGCAGACCGACGTCTTCTTCATCCGCCGGCAGATGGCCGAGACGCTGCCGCCGCCGCGGCGCACGAGCGGCCCCATCGGCTGGGCGCGGGCGAATTTGTTCGGCAGCGCTGCCGACGCGCTGCTGACCATCATCGGCATCGTCATCGCCGTCGCGGTCCTGGTGCCGCTGGTCGAATGGGCGTTCGTCAACGCAACCTGGACGGGGGACAACAGGGAGGCCTGTGCCGCCAATACGATCGGGGCCTGCTGGGCCTTCGTCCGGGCCAATCTCGGCCAGTTCATCTATGGCCGCTATCCCGATCCCGAGCGCTGGCGGGTGAATGTCTTTTTCGTGCTGATGGCCGCCGGCATCATTCCGCTGGCGATACCCTCGGCGCCGTTCAAGGGCCTGAACCTGCTTTATGTCTTCATCATCTTCCCGGTCGTTTCCGGCTTCCTGCTGCTGGGGGGCGCGCTGGGCCTGCCCGAGGTCGAGACGGCGCTCTGGGGCGGGCTGTTCCTGACGCTGGTGGTTTCCTATGTGGGCATGGCGCTGTCGCTGCCCTTCGGGATCCTGCTGGCGCTCGGGCGGCGCTCGGACATGCCGGCGGTGCATTATGTGAGCGTCTTCATCATCGAGGTCTGCCGCGGCGTGCCGCTGATCACCGTGCTGTTCATGGCCGGCATATTGCTGCCGCTGTTCTTCCCGACGGGGGTCAATTTCGACAAGCTGCTCAGGGCGCTGTTCGGCGTGTCGCTGTTTGCTTCGGCCTATATGGCGGAGGTGATCCGCGGCGGGCTGCAGGCGGTGCCCAAGGGTCAATATGAGGGCGCCAAGGCGCTGGGCCTCGGCTATTGGCAGATGACGCGGCTCATCATCCTGCCGCAGGCGATCAAGATCGTCATCCCGGGCATCGTGAACACCTTTATCGGCCTCTTCAAGGACACGAGCCTGGTCTACATCATCTCGATCTTCGAGCTGCTGTCGACGGTCAGGAACAGCTTCTCGAACCCGGATTGGGCGACCTCGACCACCCCCGCTTCCGGCCTCGCCTTCGCGGCCATCGTGTTCTGGATCTTCTGCTTCGGCATGAGCCAGTATTCCCGCTTCATCGAGCGCCGGCTCAATACCGGCCACAGACGATAGGAAAATCCATGACCCTGCCGGAACTGGCGACCGAAACCCCCCTCGACCGCTCGCAGCTCAAGGTTTCCTCCAGCGAGGTCGCCGTGGACATGGTCGGCGTGAACAAGTGGTATGGCGATTTCCATGTGCTCAAGGACATCAATCTGCGCGTCATGCGCGGGGAGCGGATCGTCATCGCCGGCCCGTCGGGCTCGGGCAAGTCCACCATGATCCGCTGCATCAACGGGCTGGAGGAGCACCAGAAGGGCCGGATCGTCGTCGACGACATCGAGCTCACCGACGACCTCAAGCGCATCGACGAAGTGCGGCGCGAGGTGGGGATGGTGTTCCAGCACTTCAATCTGTTCCCGCACCTGACCATACTCGAGAACTGCACGCTGGCTCCGATCTGGGTGCGCAAGATGCCCAAGAAGGAAGCCGAGGACGTAGCGATGCAATATCTCGAGCGCGTCAAGATTCCCGAGCAGGCCAATAAATATCCGGGCCAGCTGTCGGGCGGGCAGCAGCAGCGCGTCGCCATCGCCCGGGCGCTCTGCATGAATCCGCGCATCATGCTGTTCGACGAGCCGACCTCGGCGCTCGACCCGGAAATGATCAAGGAAGTGCTCGACGTGATGGTCAATCTCGCCGCGTCCGGCATGACCATGATCTGCGTGACGCACGAAATGGGCTTCGCCCGCCAGGTCGCCAACCGGGTGATCTTCATGGATGCCGGCCAGATCATCGAGCAGAACGAGCCGGAAGAGTTCTTCCTCCACCCGCAGCACGAGCGGACCAAGCTGTTCCTGAGCCAGATTCTCCACTGAGCCAGCCATTCGGCTGGACCGGCCTTTCGTCATGGGCAGGTAGAGAGAGCGCTGCCCATGGTTCGAGGCTCGGCTACGCCTCGCACCTCACCATGAGGTCGCTGTAGATGCCACGACCTCATCCTGAGGCGGGAGCGAAGCGACCCTCGAAGGATGGGCCGCGCGCGCCGTCGTCGCCGATCTCGCCGCTACTCCGCCGCCTGTCGGAAAGCCTCGGGCACCCAACTCTGGTATTTTGCGTGGTCCGGGCCGATCGGCAGGACGACGTCTTCGTGGGTTTCCGAGGAGTGGTAGAAGGCGGTGACCAGCTCCAGTGCGCGGCGTGAATCGGCGCTGGTGACGGGCAGCGGGCCGCCGGTTTCGAGGGCGGCGTAGAAGCGCTCGAACTGGCCGGTGTAGCGCGGCGGCACATGCTTCCAGTTGGCGAGGAGCGCCGCAATGCGGGCCTCCACATCCGGCGAGCCGGGGATGATCTTCCACAGCTTGGTGCCCGGCTGATAGGGGGCATGATCGCTCTCGAAGGTGACGTGCTCGAAGGCGAGGCGGATGCGGGAGATTTCGTCCTTGCTGCCGAGCGTCGCCGTGAAGGAGGCCAGCGCGCCGCTCGCCAGCTCGCAGGAGGCGGAGACGCAGTCCTCGACCTCGATGCTGTTGACGCGGGTCGCGACGCGGCCGAACAGGCGCGACACGTCGCCCATCAGATAGGTGACGATGTCGTGGATATGGATGGCATGGGTCATCAGCGTGCCGCCGAGCTCGCTTGCCCATTTGCCGCGCCAGGGCACGGCGTAATAATCGGCGCCGCGGGTCCAGAGCGTTTCGGCGGTCGCGACATAGGGCTTGCCGGCGATACCGGCGTCGATGATGGCCTTCACCTGCTGGATGCCGTCGCCATAGCGGTACTGGAAGACCGGCATGAGGCGGCCCTTGGCCTGCTTTTCGGCGGCGATGACCTCGTCGGCCTGGGCCAGCGAGCCGACGAGCGGCTTTTCGCAGATGACGTGCTTGCCCGCGGCCAGCCCTTCGAGGATCTGCCCGCGATGCACCATGGGCGGGGTGCAGATGTCGACGATGTCGAGATCGTCCATCTTCAGCAGGTCGGCAAAGTTCGTCGTCTTGCGCGGGATGTCGAACTCGGCCGCAAAGGCGTCGAGCCGCTGCGGATTGATGTCGCAGATGGCGATGACGTTGAACTTGTCGCTATTGGGCAGGAAGCCCTCGAGCATGTGCGAGCGGCCAATGCCGAGGCCGACGATGGCGACGTTATAGATGCGGCTCATTGGGAGGCTCCTCAGCTGGATGCGCCTTGATTGCGTTCGGCCATGGCCTGGGCGGTCAGCGCCAGCTCCATCGCCTTGAAGCAGTGCTCCTGGCTCATGGCCGTTTCGGTGCGGTTGCGGATGTCGGAAATGAGCTGGCGCGCATAGGGCAGGTCCTGGGTCGAGCAATCGACATGCTGCATACCCTTGCCGTCGACGAGGAACAGATGGTCGGTGCCGGGCCGGCCGGCGATGTCGACATATTTCCTGAGCTCGATATAGCCCTCGGTGCCCACGATGACGAGGCGGCCGTCGCCCCAGGTCGGCAGGCCGTCGGGGGTGAACCAGTCGACGCGGATGAAGCCGGTGGCGTTGGGCGCCTTGAGGTGGATGTCGCCGACATCCTGCAGGCCGGGCTTGTCGGGGTGGGCGCGGTTGGCGACGGTGGCCGAAATCACTTCGGCATCGAGCGTATTGGCGAAGAACAGGAACTGTTCGCACTGGTGGCTGGCGATGTCGCACAGAATGCCGCCATAGCGCGAGCGTTCGTAGAACCAGGCGGGCCGGGCGCCGTAATTGCCTTCCCGGTGCGGCCCGAGCCCGGTCGTGTGGACGACTTCGCCGATGGCCCCGGCGCGAACCAGTTCGCCGGCCTTGACGGTCGAGCGCGTCTCGAAATGCTCGGAATAGAGCACGGAGAAGATGCGGCCGGTTTCGGCCTGCACATGGCGGAGCGTGCGCAATTCGTCGAGCGAGATCATGCCCGGCTTGTCGCTCATCACGTCCTTGCCGCGGCGCATGGCGGTGGCGGAAATCTCGGCGCGGTCGCCCGGAATGGCGGAGGTGAGGACGAGCTCGATCGAGGGGTCGTCGAGGATGGCATCGCGGTCGGAGACGCGCTTCGCCTGCGGGTATTTGTTGCCGAAGTTCGTGGCGAGGTCGTCCTCGGGGGCGAAGAAGGCGACGAGCTCGGCCCCCTCGCGCAACAGGCAATCAACCTGCCCATAGATGTGGTTGTGGTTGATGCCGATGGCGGCGAATTTGATGGTCATGGTGGGCGCTGATCCTTGGCTATCACGGCAGTCGGCAATCGGCAGTAGGCAGTCGATAAGAAGGCTAGCCGGTCCATTGCGACTGCCGACTGCCGATTGCCGACTGCCCCCTAATCACCTCTTCATCCCCGTCGTCGCGATACCCTCGATCAGGAGGCGCTGGAAGAAGAGGAAGAACAGGAAGATCGGGATCAGCGCGAGCACCGACATGGCGAAGAGCCCGCCATAGTCGGACTGGCTGGTGGAATCCACGAAGCTGCGCAAGGCGAGGGTGACGGTGTAGTTCTTCATGTCGTTGAGGTAGATCAGCGGCCCGAAGAAATCGTCCCAGGTGAAGATGAAGGTGAAGATGCCGGCCGTCGTCAATACGGGGACGGAAAGCGGCAGCATGATCTTGTAGTAGATCTGGAAGGTAGAGCAGCCGTCGATCATGGCCGCCTCATCGAGTTCGCGCGGAATGCCGCGGAAGAACTGGACCATCAGGAAGATGAAGAAGGAATCGACGGCGAGGTATTTCGGCACGACCAGCGGCAGGAAGGTGTTGACCCAGCCGAGATCCTTGAACAGCACGTATTGCGGGATCAGCGTCACCTGGTAGGGCAGCATCAGCGTGCCCAGCATCAGGGCGAACCAGAAATTCTTGCCCCAGAATTTCAGCCGCGCGAAGGCGAAGGCGGTCAGCGAGCAGGCCGCGAGATTGCCGATCACGCACAGGACCGAGATGATGATGGAATTGGTGAAAAAGGTGCCGAAGCTCACCTGCAGCCCGTTCCAGCCGCGCCCGAAGGCCTCGAAGCTGATCGAGGATGGGATGATCGAGGTCGTGGAGAAGATTTCCTGCTGCGGCCGGAGCGCGGCCGCCAGCATCCAGAGCAGCGGATAGAGCATCGCGATCGAGGCGATGATCAGCAGGGCATGGATGATCACGCTCGCGACGGGACTGCGCCCCTTGGACCGCGGAGGGCGGGGACGCGCGATGGCCTCACTCGTCATAATACACCCAATAGCGCGAGGTGAGGAAGGAGATGCCGGTGAAGACGGCGATGATGATCAGGAGAATCCAGGCCAGCGCCGCGGCATTGCCCATGCGGAAGAAGCCGAAGGCCTCCTGGTAGAGATAGAGCGTGTAGAACAGGGTCGAGTTGATCGGATTGCCGGTGCCGCCGGAAATAATGAAGGCCGGGGTGAAGGATTTGAAGGCGTCGATGCCCTGGATGATGGCGTTGAAGAAGATCACCGGGGTCAGCAAGGGCAGGGTGACGCTCCAGAACTGACGCGCCTTGGAGGCGCCGTCGATGGCGGCCGCCTCGTAGAGGTCCTGCGGTATCTGCCTGAGGCCGGCGAGGAAAATCACCATGGGCGAGCCGAACTGCCAGACGGCAAGCAGGATGATCGTCCAGAGCGCGTAGCGCGGGTTCGAAATCCAGCTCGGCCCGGTTATGCCGACATAGCCCAGCAATTGGTTGATGACGCCGTCGCCGGCAAACAGCTCGCGCCAGAGCACGGCGATGGCGACGCTCGCCCCCAGCAGGGAGGGCAGGTAGAAGATGGCGCGGTAGATCGGCA
The DNA here is from genome assembly GCA_035547675.1 of Devosia sp. Classification (GTDB taxonomy): domain Bacteria; phylum Pseudomonadota; class Alphaproteobacteria; order Rhizobiales; family Devosiaceae; genus DASZTU01. The sequence goes on along the minus strand of DASZUI010000167.1, from coordinate 7,122 downwards.
GGCCCTTGAGGCCGCGATTGAGCAGCATGGCGATGGCGAGCGCGAAGGCAAGCTTCAGCGGCACGGAAACCACCGCGAAGAAGAAGGTAACGCGCAGCGCCTGCATGAATTTCGCGTCGGCGGTGAAGATGCGCAGGTAGTTCGCGTCGCCCACCCAGTGCGGCGATTGCAGCAGGTTGAAATCGGTGAAGCTGAGATAGAGCGAGATCAGCGCCGGCCCGATGGTGAGGCCGAAAAATCCCACGAACCAGGGCGTCAGGAAGGCATAGCCAGCCCCATTCCGGCGCCAGAACAGGCGCCAGGGTGAAGCGGCGGTGGCCGTGCGCCCGCTGATCGGCAGGTCGCTGTCTGCGCCGAGCGGGCGCACGGTCATGGTCATCAACCTTTGCGGGAAAGGATATCGGTGGCCTGCTGCACGAAGGCCGGGCCCGCATCTTCCGGCGACTGCTGGCCGAAAGCGACCTGCTGGCTCGTCTTGAGGATCAGGTCGATATCGATCTCGCCGGCATTGCTGGGCGGCGGCGGCGGAATCGGGCCGAGCAGGTCGCCGAGATTGGCGACGAAGTGCAGCGCCACCTGGTCCTGCGGCGAAAGCGTCGGCGCGATGGCATTGCGCACGGACGCCGCAGCGGGAATGCCGCGTTCGACGCCCAGCACGGTCTTGTTGGCGTTGACGTCGTTGATGAAGAAGCTCAGATATTTGGCGGCGTCGGACTGCAGCTTGGACTGCTGGGCGACCGACCAGAACATTGAGGGCTTGCGGTAGTGGCCGCCCTTGCCGTCCTTGCCGACGCGCGGGAAGGCGGTGATGGTCAGCGGGTCCTTGGTCAACGCCTGGAAGGCGACGAGCTGGTTGGAATTGGCGAAGGTGACGGCCGCCTTGCCCTGGATGACCATGGTCTGGTCGAGTGGGCCGGTGTCGAGCGCCTGGTCGTCGGCCGAAACGATGAGCCCGTCATTGCGCAGATCGTTCCAGAGCTTGAACCATTCGGTCGCGTCTTTGGCATCGAAGCCGAGCTTGCCGTCGGCGGTGTAAAGCGCCTTGCCGCGCTGGCGCAGCCAGTTCTCGAGCAGCGGCTCGACGCCCGAGCCGTCCTGGAAAGCCTTCATGCCACCCCGGATATTGGCCTTCTTGAAGGCCTCGCAGGCGGCGCGCAAATCGTCATAGGTGAAGTTGTTGTCCGGCACCGGCACGCCGGCTTCCTTGAAGGCCGCGGTGTTGACGATCGAGGCCACGGAATTGGCGCCCAGGCTGATGCCATAGAGCTTGCCGTTGACCTTGCCGCCCTCGATCTGGTCCTGGTCGAAATCGTGCAGGTCCAGTTCCTTGCCGACGAATTCGTCAAGCGGGGCAATGGCTTGCCGGGTGGCATATTCGACGATGTAGCGGTAGTCCATCTGGATAATGTCGGGCGCGTTGCCGCCGGCCGTTTCGGTGGCGAGCTTGGGCCAGTAATCGTTCCAGGCGTAGAACTCGCCGGTGATCTTGGTGCCGGGATTGGCCGCCGTGAACAGGTCGTTGGTCTTGTAGGTGCGGTTGGCGCGCTCCTGCGAGCCCCAGAAAATCTGCCGCAGATTGGCATCGGCCGCGAAAGCCGGCCGGAAGCCGCTGGCGCCCGCCGCCAGCACGGCGGCGCTCCCCAGCAGGAATTGACGTCTATTGCTACGCATTGATCCATCCTCCCTTGGAACGGGTCTGCCCTTGGTGCCGGCCGATCCCGCGACGAATTCCCCTTCGGCCTCTTGCGGCCGATTGTCCGCGGCCTCCTCGCGATCAACCGTTTGGCCGCAAAATAACCAATTGGTGAAAAGTGTGGGCGGCAGAGGCCGTCAATGTCAAGCGGGGTTGCCCGAACGGATGCGCCGCGGGGCCGCTTGACGTCTCCGGCCCCCGGCCGCTATGCAAGTAACCAAAAGGTTACAACCAGGGAGGAAGGGGTGGCGGAGCGGCGGCTCGGGCTCATCATGCACGGCATTACCGGGCGGATGGGCTATAACCAGCACCTGGTGCGCTCGATCCTGGCAATCCGTGAGCAGGGAGGGATCGTTCTCGGCAATGGCGACCGGCTGATGCCGGATCCGATCCTGGTCGGGCGCGACGCCGGCAAGCTCGAGGCGATCGCCAAGCGGCACGGCATTGCGCGCTGGTCGACAAATCTGTCCGCGGCGCTGGCCGACCCGCGGGACGAGGTGTTCTTCGACGCCGGCACGACGCAGATGCGGGCAGCGCTCATCGGGCAGGCGCTGGATGCCGGCAAGCACGTCTATTGCGAAAAGCCGGTTTCCGACGATCTCCATTCGGCCATCGCCTTGGCAAAAAAGGCGAAATCGTCGGGGCTCAAGCATGGCGTGGTGCAGGACAAGCTGTTCCTGCCGGGCCTCATGAAGCTGGCGCTGCTCCGGGAATCCGGCTTTTTCGGCAAGATTCTCTCGGTCCGCGGCGAGTTCGGCTATTGGGTATTCGAGGGCGATTGGGGCGTGGCGCCGCAGCGGCCGTCCTGGAACTACAAGAAGGCCGAAGGCGGCGGCATCATTCTCGATATGCTCTGCCACTGGCGCTATGTGCTCGACAATCTCTTCGGCGAGGTGAAGGCGGTCTCGTGCCTCGGCGCCACGCATATTCCGAGCCGGGTGGACGAGACGGGCAGGGCCTATGCGGTGGATGCGGACGATGCGGCCTATGCGACCTTCGAGCTCGAAGGCGGGGTGATCGCGCAAATCAATTCGTCCTGGGTGACGCGGGTGCGGCGCGACGACCTGGTGACCTTCCATGTGGACGGCACACATGGGTCGGCGGTGGCGGGGCTTCACAAATGCTTTATCCAGCCGCGGCAGGGCACGCCCAAGCCGGTGTGGAACCCCGATATTCCGCAGACCATCGATTTTTTCGGGTCGTGGCAGGAAATGCCCGAGACGCGGGTCTTCGACAATGGCTTCAAGGCGCAGTGGGAGATGTTCCTGCGCCACGTCGCCGAGGACGCGCCCTGGGCTTATGGGCTCGAGGCAGGCGCCAAGGGCGTGCAGCTTGCCAGTTTGGGCCTCAAGTCCTGGGCCGAGCGGCGCTGGGTGGACGTGCCGGCGCTGGGGCTGTGATGTCGGCTGACAAGGCCCCCTCACCCGCCGCTTCGCCTCGACCCCGGATCAAGTCCGGGGCAGGCTCTCTCCCCCAAGGGAGAGGTGAAGCTGCGGCACCGCCTTGCCACCTGATCACCTCTCCCTCGGGGGGAGAGGTCGGATTGCGCAGCAATCGGGGTGAGGGGGCCTTCAATTGACCCGCAGTCTCTCCATCAACCTCGCCACCCTCCGCAATGGCTCGAGCTTCGCCGAGATGGTCGAGGCCTGCCTGCGCCATGGCGTGACGGCGATTGCGCCCTGGCGGGACCAGGTCAAGGCAGTCGGGCTCGCCGAAGCGGTGCGGATCGTGGAAGCGAACCGTCTGCGGGTGACCGGGCTCTGCCGCGGTGGCATGTTCCCGGCCGCGACCGCCGCCGAGCGCGCGGCGCGGATCGACGACAATCGCCGGGCCATAGACGAGGCGGCGGCGCTCAATGCCGATTGCCTCGTGCTGGTGGTGGGCGGGCTGCCCGAGGGTTCGAAGGACATCGTGGCGGCGCGGGCGATGGTCGCCGAGGGCCTTGCGGCCGTGCTGCCCCATGCGCGGGCCGCGGGCGTGCCGCTCGCCATCGAGCCGCTGCATCCGATGTATGCCGCCGACCGGGCCTGCGTGAACACGATCGACCAGGCGCTCGACCTCTGCGCGGTGCTGGGCGAGGGCGTCGGCGTCGCGATCGATGCCTATCATGTCTGGTGGGACCCGCGGCTGGCGGAGGCGATCGCGCGGGCGGGGCGGATGAAGGCGATCCTCGCGCATCACATCTGCGACTGGCTGGTGCCGACGACCGATCTGCTGCTCGACCGCGGCATGATGGGGGACGGCGTCATAGACCTAAAGGCGCTGCGCGGCATGATCAACGCCGCCGGCTTCGCGGGGCCGGAAGAGGTGGAAATCTTCTCCCGCGACAATTGGTGGAAGCGTCCGGCCAACGAGATTGTGCGAACCATCGTCGACAGGTTCAATAGCGTGTGCTGAGGCCGCGCTCGGCCAAACGGAGATTCCCGCTTTCGCGGGAATGACGTCGAAAGCGGGGCGGGGGTCCCACCCGAAACTACCCCCGTCATTCCCGTGAAAGCGGGAATCTCCGTTTCTATTGGGTTCACTTGGAGGAGTTTGGGATGGATGGGGATCTGGATCGCCGCCGCTATGCGCTGATCGGCACCGGCAATCGCGGCACGACCATGTGGGGGCGCAGCCTGCTGGAGGGCTGGCGCGACCGGGTCGACCTGGTCGCGATCTGCGACATCAACCCGATGCGGGCCGAGCGGGCCCGGACCATGATCGGCTCCAACGCGCCGATCTACGACTCCATCGAAAAGACCATCGAGGCGGCCCATCCGGAGCTCGTCATCGTCTGCACCAAGGATTCCACGCATGACGACATCATCGTCGCGGCGCTGGAATCGGGCGCCGACGTGATCAGCGAAAAGCCGATGGCGACGACGGTGGAAAAAATCCGCCGCATCCGGGAGGCGGAAAAGCGCACCGGCAAGCGGGTCGACGTCTCGTTCAACTACCGCTTCGCCCCGACCGCGGCCAAGCTCAAGGAGCTGCTGCTTTCGGGTGCCATCGGCACGCTGACCTCGGTCGATTTCCACTGGTATCTCGATAACGTCCACGGCGCCGACTATTTCCGGCGCTGGCATGCCTTTATCGAGAATTCCGGCTCGCTCTTCGTGCATAAGGCGACGCACCATTTCGACCTGCTGAACTGGTACATCGCCTCCGATCCCGAGAGCGTCGAGGCCTTCGGCGAGCAGCGGAACTACGGCAAGAACGGCCCCTTCCGCTGGACGCGCTGCCGCGAGTGTCCCTATGCCAATCAGTGCAACTATTATTTCGACATGAGCGCCGACCCGTTCCTCGAGGCGCTCTACGAGGCCCCGTCCACGGTCGACGGCTATTTCCGCGACGCCTGCGTCTATCGCGAGGACATCGACATTCCCGACACGATGACGGCGACGATCCGCTACAACAACGACGTGGTCGTCTCCTATTCGCTCAACACCTATATGCCGATCGAGGGCTACACCATCGCCTTCAACGGCACGCATGGCCGCATCGAGACGCGGCTGTTCGAGCGGCAGCCCTTCGAGACGCCGGACCATGACGAAATTCTTGTCGTGAAGAGCTTCGGCGGCGGGGTCGAGCGGATCATCGTGCCACATGCCGGCGGCGGCCATTTCGGCGGCGACCAGCGCATGCGCGATTTGATGTTCCGCGGCGGCGAAGACCCCCTCGGCCAGCGCGCCGGCACCTGGGCGGGCGCCATGTCGGTGCTGACCGGCATTGCGGCGCTCAAATCCTCGCGCGAGGGCCGGCGGGTGACGATCGCGGAATTGGGGGACATCGGCTAGCCAGCCATTCGGCTGGACCTGACTTTCGATGTGGGGAGGCAGGGTGGCTTCGCCGGTCGCGGGCGAAAAGGCCCCCTCACCCGGATTGCTGGCGCAATCCGACCTCTCCCTCGAAGGGAGAGGTGACCTGGGGCGAAGGCTCCGCCCTCTTCACCTCTCCCTTGGGGGAGAGGTCGCCGCGTAGCGGCGGGTGAGGGGGCCTTGCCTCACGCCAGCGGCTTCAAATCCTGCAGCAGGGTCGGGATCAGCTCGCTCACGGTGGGGTGGATGTGCATGGTGCGGGAGATCGCGGTGTAGGGCAGGTCCGCGGCGATGTTGTCGATGAAGAGGTGGATCACCTCGTCGCCTTCAATGCCGAGGATCGAGGCGCCGAGCACCTGCTCCGTCGCGGCGTCCACCAGCACCTTCATGAAGCCGAGGGTTTCGCCGCGCTCATGGGCGCGGCCGACGCGCGCCATGGGGCGGGTGGCGATCAGCGCCTTCCGGCCCGAGGCGCGGACCTGCGCCTCGGTCATGCCGACGCGGCCGAGCGGCGGATCGATATAGAGCGCGTAGGCGGTCGAACGATCGCTGACGCGGCGCGGGTCGTTGTCGAGGAGATTGGCGGCGACGATCTCGAAATCATTGTAGGAAGTGTGGGTGAAGGCGCCGCGGCCGTTGACGTCGCCCATCGCCCAGATGCCCTCGACATTGGTACGGAGCTGATCGTCCACCTCGATATAGCCGCGCCTGTCGAGCCTGAGCCCGGCCTTTTCGACCTCGAGGTCTTCCACATTGGGCTTGCGGCCCGTGGCGATGAGCAGATGGCTGCCATCGAGCGTCAGCGGCTTGCCGCCGGCGATGGCGGTGAGCTCGAAGCCGCCCTCGGGGATGCTGCGCAGGGCGAAATCCGAGACACCGAATTCGAGGACGATGCCCTCGCCGCGCAGAATTTCGGCAATGGCCGACGAGACGTCCTCGTCCTCGCGCGCCACCAGCCGCGGACCCTGCTCGAGCACCGTGACGCGGGCGCCGAAGCGGCGGTACATCTGGGCGAATTCGAGCCCGACATAGCTGCCGCCGACAATGATCAGGTGCTCGGGCAGGATTTCGAGCTCCATCATGGATTCATTGGTGAGGTAAGGCACCTCGTCGATCCCCGGCCAGTCCGGCACGACGGGCCGTCCGCCGGTATTGATGAAGATCTGCGGCGCCGAATAGCGCTCGCCAGCCGCCTCGATCTCGTGCGGCCCGGTGAATTTCGCCGAGCCCTGCAACAGGGTCAGGCGTTCGGTGTGCTCCAGCCAGTCCGTGAGGCTGGCGATCGAGTCCTCGACGATCGAATCCTTGCGCGCCTTGACGGCCTTCATGTCCACCGAGACGGTGCCGGCATGGACGCCGAAATCGGCGGCGCGGCGGGCGAGGTAGGCGATGCGGGCACTCGCCACCAGCGTTTTGGTGGGGATGCAGCCATTATTGACGCAGGTGCCGCCGAGATGTTCGCGCTCGACCAGCAGGGTCTTCCTGCCGGCGCCGGCGAGGCGGGCGGCGAGGAAGGGGCCGGACTGGCCTGCCCCGATGCAGATGGCGTCGAAGGAGTCAGGCATGGCGGTCTCCAGCCATTCGGCTGGACCTCACTTCCGTTGCGGGCAAGCAGGGTGACTAGACCAT